>NZ_JBKQXM010000006.1:0-243806 GCF_046762865.1 Winogradskyella sp. A2 | reverse complement strand
GACGTTGATGAAACAGACTTAACTATCACTGGTGACGTAACTGACGAGGCTGACAACTGTTCGGCTGGATTGGATGCAATATATGTTGACACTGTAGCTTCTGGATCTTGTGATAACGAATCTATTATAACTCGTACTTGGTCGTTGACTGATGCTTGTGACAATACAACTTCGCTTGTTCAGACTATTACCGTTGTTGATACGACGGCACCAACGTTTACGGTTCCTGCAGATATCACGATTGAATGTGACGTTGATGAAACAGACTTAACTATCACTGGTGACGTAACTGACGAGGCTGACAACTGTTCGGCTGGATTGGATGCAGTATATGTTGACACTGTAGCTTCTGGATCTTGTGATAACGAATCTATTATAACCCGTACTTGGTCGTTGACTGATGCTTGTGACAATACAACTTCGCTTGTTCAGACTATTACGGTAGTTGATACAACAGCACCTACGTTTACGGTTCCTGCAGATATCACGATTGAATGTGACGTTGATGAAACAGACTTAACTATCACTGGTGACGTAACTGACGAGGCTGACAACTGTTCGGCTGGATTGGATGCAGTATATGTTGACGCTGTAGCTTCTGGATCTTGTGATAACGAATCTATTATAACTCGTACTTGGTCGTTGACTGATGCTTGTGACAATACAACTTCGCTTGTTCAGACTATTACCGTTGTTGATACGACAGCACCTACTTTCACAACAACTCTTCCTACAGATATAGATGTAGAATGTGATGAAATTCCAGATGCGGAAGAAATACTAGCTACAGATAATTGTGGTGATGCTAACGTTACATTTGTAGAAGAAATTGTAGATGGAGCATGTATTGGAGATTATATAATAACAAGAACTTGGACAGCTACAGATACATGCGAAAATTCAACTGTACATACACAGATAATTACTGTTCAAGACACTACGCCTCCAGCTTTGGTTACACCATTTGATGAAAATGTAACCGTGGCATGTGACGATATACCAGAAATTCCAGAATTAGTATTTGAAGATGCTTGTTCTAATAATATTGAAGTTTCTTTTGAAGAAGTTTCTACTCAGGCTAATGATTTTGAAGACTATGAAATAATAAGAACTTGGACTGTTGTTGATGATTGTGGAAATGATGCTATTTTCACTCAAAATATAACAGTAGAAATAAGCAATGTTATTAACGCTTTCGATAGCTCAAGATGTGTTTTAGATGCTGAATTTGATTTATTCGATTTATTATCGGGTGATTTCAATATGAATGGTACGTGGAGTGTGGTTTCTGGAAATGCAACAATTAATGGATCTTTATTTGATCCTTCATCAGTTGAAGTTGGTATGTACACATTTATGTATTCAATAACTGAAGGACCATGTCCTAAGGAAGTAGAAGTAAATGTAACCATTGATGATGACTGTGTGGTCTTAGCTTGTGGTAAGGATAATGTTTTGATTTCTAAAACAGTAACAGCTAATGGCGATAATTACAATGAGTTCTTTACTTTAACAGGTGTTGAAGAATGCGGATTCGTAATAGAATTACAAATTTTCAATAGATGGGGAGCAAAAATATTTGAATCTAATAATTACCAAAATGATTGGAATGGTTATTCTCATAACTCATCAGTAGGAAGTTCTGGTAAAGTCCCAACAGGTACTTACTACTACGTAATTAATTTAAGAAATAGTGGATTAGAACCATTTGCTGGTCCTATCTACGTTGCAACAGATAAATAAACTTAACCGATGAAACTGAATAGATTTTTAAGTGTTGTAGTTTTTATACTAGGAATTTCTGCCTCTTTTGGACAGCAGTTACCTCAGTTTACACAATACATGTTTAATACCATCTCCATAAATCCAGCTTATGCCGGAAGTAGAGAAACTTTTAGTGCAGTAGGTTTGCACAGAAGTCAATGGGTTGGTTTAGAAGGTGGTCCTGAGACACAAACGCTTTCCTTACATACGCCATTACGCAATGAACAGGTCGGTTTAGGGCTTTCCTTTATCAATGATAAACTGGGTTATGAAAACTTTTCATATATCTATGGTGATTTTTCATACACTATTCCTACTGGTGTAAATTCTAAATTAGCATTTGGTATTAAAGGTGGGTTTACGCATTATAGCTTGGATGAAGAACTATTAAATGATCCTTCAGTAGTGAATGACCCATTTTTTAACGACGTATCTAATCGTTGGAGTCCTAATGTAGGTGCTGGTATCTACTGGCATTCACAACGTTGGTATCTTGGACTTTCAGCGCCTAGAATCCTGAATACAGACTATAATAATGGTGGAAGTGGTAATATTGATTATGTCGCTTTAGAGCGTATCAGTTATTATTTTACTGGAGGTTATGTTTTTAATCTTAGTGAAACAACTAAATTAAAACCATCGGTATTATTAAAGGCAACAAACGGTGCGCCATTATCTTTTGATATTTCGGCAAACTTTTTGTTTAACGAAACGTTTTGGATAGGTGGAGGTTATAGAATTAACCAATCTGCAGCGGCAATTGGTGGAATCGCTGATTTCCAGGTATCTAAACAATTAAGAATTGGTTACGCCTATGAATATCCAATATCAGACATTAGACCCTATACAAGTGGAACACACGAAGTTCTACTCATGTTTGAGGTCTTTAAGAGTAAACGTATTAAATCACCTAGATACTTCTAAAAGAAACGCATTATGAAAACAAGAATATTAGTTCTCATACTTACAATAAGTTGTTCGTTATCTTTTGCACAAAAGAAGTTAGCAGACAAGTTTTTTGAGAATTTCAATTATTATAAGGCTATTGAATTATATGAAAAAGCCGTTGAAAAAGGCGACATGAGCGCACAGGTCTTAACTAGACTTGGTGATTCATACTATAATAATTCAATATCAGATAAAGCAGCCTATTGGTATGGTGAAGCTTTAAAAGAGCACAAAACCATTGCCCCTGAGTATTTATACAAATATATTCAGTCTTTAAGAAGTATCGGTAATTACGAAGAAGCCGATAAATGGTTTAAAGAATTGAGCGCTGCTCAAAAAGGAGATAGTAGACTAAAAGGTTATAATCCTGACGAAGTTGATATTTATAATATGCTAACTTCTAAATATGAGGTTATCGTTAATGTTGAAAATGTACCGTTTAATTCTGAAAACTCAGATTTTGGTTCATTTATTTATAATGACAAACTTTACTTTGCATCTGCTCGAGATATTGAAAATGAAGTTTACAACTGGAACAAAGAACCATTTTTAGATTTATATCAATTGTCCATAACTGACACTGCTAACGTTAAAACATACGGTTCTGTATCAAAGATATCCTCCATTGATATCAATACAGACTTTCACGAGGCTTCTATCGCTATAACCAATGACGGAAAAACCATTTATTTTACAAGGGATAACGTTACAAAAAGAAATAAACTAGCTTACGATAAAAAAGGAACTGCCCATTTAAAAATATACAAGGCAACACTTGTTGATGAGCAATGGACAGATATTCAAGAGCTTCCTTTTAACGATAAAATTTATTCAACAGGTCATCCTGCTTTGAGTGCAGATAACAAAATATTATATTTTGTCTCTGATCGTGAAGGTGGAATTGGTCAAACAGATATTTATTCTGTTAGCATCAATGAGGACGGAACCTATGGCGAACCAGAAAACTTAGGTGAGATGGTTAACACTGAAGGACGTGAAATGTTCCCTTTTATTGCAAAGGATAATACCTTATACTTCTCATCCGATGGATATTTAAACTTAGGGTTGTTGGATATTTTTAAGTCTAACAAGCTTAAAGGAGACCGTGAAGAACCAGAAAATCTTGGTGCACCATATAATAGTGGTTATGATGATTTTGCATTCTTCATTGATTCTGATACAGAACAAGGTTACTTCTCCTCTAACAGACCAGATGGTAAGGGCGGTGATGATATCTATAGCTTTAATATTACTCAATGTAAACAAGAAATTACAGGTACTGTTTCGGATAGCGATACCGGTACTTTACTTAACGGTGTTAATGTTAGGCTAATAGATGAAACAGGTAAAGTCATTGAAGAATTAAATACTGAAGCAGGTAGTGATTTTACGTTTACCGTGGAGTGTGATCAGTCCTATACTGTTGTTGCCAATAAATTAGACTACAAAGAGGATAAACAAACTATAGCGGTTGATAATACTAATGAAAAAGTAAATCAAGCTGATTTAAAATTAGTGCCTCTTATTATAGATAATCAGATTGTGATCAATCCGATATTCTTTGATTTTGATAAGTGGAATATTAGAACAGATGCACAATATGAACTGGAAAATATTGTTGATGTCCTGAGAAAACACCCAGATATGGTTATTAAGATTGAATCCCACACGGATAGCCGTGGTGGTGACAGATATAACATGAAGCTGTCTGACAGGCGTGCCAAGGCAACCAGAGATTATATTATTTCCAGGGGAATAGGTAAAGATAAGATAGAAAGCGCCATAGGATATGGTGAAACACAATTGCTAAATAAATGTGCTAACAAGGTTGATTGTACCGAAGAAGAACATCAGATTAACAGACGTTCGTACTTTTATATTATAAAAGAATAATTCAACCCTCAAATTATGTTGAAAGAGTAGGCTATATGCCTACTCTTTTTTTTTGTTCAATAGGTACTCAGCTAAAACTTTATACATATATCGATACGACAATTCTCATAACAAAAAAGACAATATTAAACATATATAAGTACGTTCTATAAAGTCTATTAATTAAGATTTAGATCGTCATAATATTGATATACAAATTACTTAACTAGTATAAAGCTACATTAGATTACTAGGAAGTGATAAAATGGATATATTTCTTCAGTTAAAACTATAATCGACTATTATAAATTCAACAAGAGTTTATTCATTATAACTGTTAAGAATAAAAAAAGCCACATTACTGTGGCTTTTAATCTTGCTATTAATCAACTTTTTGAGCGGTTTAGCGCTTTATGAAGATATTAGTAAAATACCATTTACCTTCACTGTTCTTTTCAGCTGAAATATCAAAATCTGTGAAATCTCCTTCTATATTGTCTTTATGACTTGGGCTATTTAACCAAGCACCAACTACTGATTCTGCATTACTAAAACCATATGCAACATTCTCTGAAACTATTGCCGCAGAGGCATTAGCCTGCAAACTTTGTTTTCTTTGAAAAAAGTTATCATGAGACACATTATCAACCTCTATCATATAATCAGTGTGAGTATATGCAACAGCCTTAACTGTTCTATGATCGTTTAATGGATTTAATCCTTCTAATATCCTATGCTGATTAATTAATTCCATTATCTCAATTTCAATCTGCTTTGCTTGTGGTGCTACTGGCACCTCAATAGAATTAATTGTGTCTTCTGCTATATTCTCAGTAGAACATGATGTAAAGCCTAAAAATGTTATTAGAGCCAAGAAAGGCAAGATTTTAGATACTTTCATAAGTAGGTTATTTTAGTTTGGGATTACTAATGTATAAGCCTACTTAGCTAATTTCCGTTAAACAAATGTTAAAATCGACGAATAACATGCATTTCATCGATTTTTATTGCAAAACATCGATGAAACGCATTTAAAATTTGATTTTTTGTGTATTACAGCGAATTTTTAATGCCGTTTATCGATTTTAAAATACGGTTAAGGGCAAAGTCGCTCTATCTTCCAATTGTAGTCTTTTTGGAGTTTATATCTTATCCTATCATGAAGTCGGTTTGGTCTACCTTGCCAAAATTCTAGCTCAATAGGTTTAACAATATAACCACCCCAAAAATCAGGTCGTTCTATTTCCTTGCCTTCATATTGCTCTTCGAGTACCTTTAACTTTTGATCTAACGTATCTCTACTATCTATAGGTTCACTTTGATTGGAAACTATAGCACCTAACTGACTACCACGAGGACGAGATTCAAAATAACCATCACTTAAATTTTCAGAAATCTTTTCTGCCTTTCCCTTAATAATTATTTGGCGTTCTGCTGCATGCCAAAAAAAGGATAAACATACATTAGGATTATTTTTTATCGCCTGTCCTTTTTCGCTATTGTAATTGGTGTAAAAAATAAAACCTTCATAGGTGTATTTTTTTAATAGTACTACTCTACTCTTTGGATATTCATCTAAGCCAATTGTGGAAATTGTCATGGCATTAGCTTCGTCTACATTAAAATGAGTGTCTACTTCAATAAACCAATCTCTAAATAGCTCTAAAGGGTTTTCAGGTACATTTCCTAGTAACAATTCTCCTTTCTCGTAAGATTTTCTGTAGTCGCTTAAGTCTTTTTCCATAGTAATACTAAGATACTTCAATTTTTTATTTCAATAAAACAGATTTGAAGAATGTAAAAATGATTAATTAACATTTCCAAACTCAAAGCAAATTCCATCTTTGGCTAATAATACATTATCAAATACTTCTTCCGCTTCTTTTTTAAACAAAACGTAACCGTTATACCTAGTTGAGTAATGACCTAAAATCAAAGTTTTAACTGATGCCTTTTTAGCAATGGTAGCAGCCTGTTTTGCTGTACTGTGTTTAGTGAGTTCACAAAGATCCTCGTTCTTGTTTAAAAATGTTGATTCGTGATATAAAATATCTGCATTCTTAATTATCGGAATTACATCTTCACTATACTTAGTATCACTGCAATAAGCATAGCTTTTAGGTAGCTTTGGATCTAAAGTAACGGTATTATTTTTAATCAGTTTACCATCTTCATTAATCACATCTGCACCTTGTTTTAATTTTCTATAGTAGGCCTTATCAATTTTTGCTTTTAATGCGGCATCCTTATCTAGTTTACGTTCATTAGGTTTTTCTTTAAATAGAAAACCGTTGGTATAAATACGATGAACGAGTGGAATTGTAAAAACCTCTACTTTATCATCTTCATAGATTAATTCAGATTGTTTTGAACTTAACTCATGAAATATTAATGGATAATTAGTCCAAGAATCTGAAAGTTTCATTTGGAGTGTAATAACTTCTTTTAATCCCTTAGGTGCATAAATATGCAACTCAGTTTCACGGGTTAAAAGTCTGAATGTACTAATAAGCCCTATCAAACCAAAATAGTGATCGCCATGGAGGTGTGAAATAAAAATATGTTTAATTCTGGAAAACTTAATCTTATGTCGTCTCAGTTCTACCTGTGTACCTTCACCACAATCAATAAGAAACATGTGGTTTTTAATTTCCAATACCTGTGAAGTAGGATTTGTATCAGTTCTTGGTGTAGCGCTATGACAACCTAATATGGTGAGTTTCATTAATTAAAATCCTAAATCGCGCTCAATATCCTCCATTTCCATAATGTCGTAAGCCTCTTGCATGGTAGGTACAACAACAATTTCGTCTGGCATTTCATCCAAATCAACTTTATCTGTTACCACAACAAAAGATTTTTTATCACCTCTATGTTGATTGCTTAACCGTAAAAATTCAATAATATCTTCAAGTTCAATTTTTTCAATACTAGAAAGACTGACTATTAAGTGATAATTTTTAAATTTATTATAGCCTTGTTCAATATTATTAACAAGAGTTTTTACTGAAGCTTTTTCTTGAGTTATAATAGTAACATTACCATCTCTATCAATTATCATAATTTACTGCTTAATTTTTGATGCTAACAAATAAATAACTGCCATTCTAATTGCAACTCCATTTTCTACTTGATCCAAGATAATGGCCTGCTTAGAATCTGCAACATCGCTTGTAATCTCTACTCCTCTATTTATTGGACCTGGATGCATAATCACGATATCCTTATTCAAACTATCGAGCAAATCTTTATTTATACCATACTGCTGGGTGTACTCTCTGGTAGAAGGAAAATAACTTATATCCATTCGTTCATTTTGAACTCTTAACATATTGGCAACATCACACCATTCTAGAGCCTTTATTAGGTTTGTTTCAACTATCACTCCAAGCTCATTAATATACTTAGGAATTAAAGTTTTTGGTCCGCAAACCATAACATTGGCACCTTGCAGTTGTAATGCATAAATATTAGACAGTGCTACTCTACTATGCAATATATCACCAACAATTACCACATTCTTACCTCTCACAGCACCAAGTTTTTCTCTTATAGAATACGAATCTAGTAAAGCCTGTGTTGGATGCTCATGTGCTCCATCTCCTGCATTTACGATGCTTGCTTTAACATGCTTTGATAAAAATACACCTGCACCAGGACTAGGATGACGCATTACAACCATATCTACTTTCATGGATAATATGTTGTTAACTGTATCAACCAGGGTTTCTCCTTTTTTAACTGAAGATTGCGATGCTGAAAAATTAATTACATCTGCAGATAGTCTTTTTTCGGCAAGTTCAAACGATAATTTTGTTCGAGTAGAATTTTCAAAGAAAAGATTAGCAATGGTAATATCTCTAAGTGACGGAACTTTTTTAATGGGTCTATTAATAACTTCCTTAAACTGATCTGCAGTCTCAAAAATAAGTTCTATATCCTCTTTGTTGAGATACTTAATGCCTAATAAGTGGTTAACACTTAATTCACTCATAATTTATTTATTAATCAAATACACTGCATCCTCACCCTCATTTTCTACCCAATTCACCTTTACTTTTTGATCATCAATCGCATCAACTTGTCTTCCTTTATAATTAGGTTGTATCGGCAGATGACGGCTAAACCTTCTATCAATAAGGGTAAGTAATTCTATATTGTTTGGTCTACCAAAAGATTGAATGGCCGTTAATGCTGATCTTATACTTCTACCCGTATATAGTACATCATCAACAAAAACCACATTCTTATTTTCAACAATAAAATCTATTTCGGTAGTATTTGCTTCAAGTGGCTTGTCACCTCTTCTAAAGTCATCACGGAAAAATGTAATATCCAAATGACCAAGCTTTATATCCTTAATTTTATAATCTTCCTTTAGCATTTTCGCTAAACGGTCAGCTAAATATTTTCCTCGTGGCTGAATACCTATTAGTACAGTATCAGTAAAATCATTATGGTTTTCAATGAGTTGACAAGCCAATCGGTGTAGTGTAATGCTGACTTCTTTAGAGTTAAGTAAAACTTTTTGACTCATATAATATGCAATCAATGCTGGGATGCAAAGTTAAGTTAAATAATTTGAGAATCAAATTAATGAATCCTCATTAAACAAGATGTAAATTTAGTAGATTAATAATTTTAATCGAATCATAACTTTAATGACATTTATCACAATAAAAGTGCACATCTTATTCTTATATTTAGCGCTTTAAAAACCAAACTAAAATCTACATGAATAGTAAGTATAGTAAATGGCATCATCCCTATAAAATTGATAAGAAGTACGATAAAAAAGTTGCTTATTTTAGTATGGAATTTGGGATACACCAAGCGTTAAAAATTTACTCAGGTGGCCTCGGGTTTTTGGCTGGGTCTCATATGCGTTCAGCAAATGAATTAAAACAAAATGTTATTGGCGTTGGAATGCTCTGGAAATATGGATATTATGACCAATCTCGGAACAAAGACAAAACTCTAAGACCTGATTTTGTTGAAAAAACCTATAATTTTTTAGAAGACACAGGTATTGAGGTATCAATTGAGTTACATGACAATCCAAATGTAAAAGTTAAGGCCTATGTGCTAAAACCAGAAATATTTGGAAGTGTTCCAATCTATCTTCTCAGTACTGACGTTGAAGGTAACGACTTTTTATCAAGGACTATTACCAATAATTTATATGATGCAAATGAAGCAACGCGAATATCTCAAAGTATTGTACTGGGTATAGGAGGCGCCAAGGTTGTGGAAGCTTTAGGTGGAGCTAACATTTATCACCTAAATGAAGGCCATGCCCTACCGGCTTTTTACTATTTAAGAGATAAAGGTGTAAAGAAGAATAGATTTGTATTTACAACGCATACACCAGAAAAAGCAGGCAATGAGGAACGTGATGCAAACTATTTGAATCAATGTGGATTTTTTGGACGAACACTTTCAGCTGAAGAACTTGCAAAAGAGTCTGTTAATGGTGGGAAGATTAATTATACGGTCTCAGCGTTACGTATGGCAAAAAAGGCAAATGCTGTTTCAAAGCTACACGCCAAGGTGTCTCAGGAAATGTGGAAAGGTTTTGACAAAACATGCAAAATCATTCCGATAACCAATGCTCAAAATCAAAACTTTTGGCAAGATAAAAAGCTTAAAAAGGCATGGGAAAACAAAAAAGAAAGTGCTTTTAACAAACGAAAACTAGAACTTAAATCAGAACTTTTTGATGAAGTTTTAAATCAAACGGAAAAGATTTTTGATCCAAAAGTTTTAACTTTAGTTTGGGCTAGACGATTTGCGGGTTATAAACGTGCAGATTTGTTGCTTTACGATATTGAACGTTTTGAGCGATTAATTTCTAATGAGAAATATCCCGTACAAATTATTTGGGCTGGTAAGCCATATCCATTAGATTATTCTGGTATTGAAATCTTTAACAAACTAGTACATTATACTAAGTATAAGCCAAATCTTGCTGTATTAACCGGTTACGAAATGGATTTGTCCAGAAAACTTAAGGAAGGATCTGATGTATGGCTGAATACTCCTAGAATTACCCGTGAAGCTTCTGGCACTAGTGGTATGACAGCTGCCATGAATGGTTCTGTAAATGTTTCTATAAATGATGGATGGATACCTGAGTTCGAAAAGAATAACAAGAACAGTTTTATTTTACCAGAGCAAGACTATAAAATGCCAGTTCATGAACAAGATAAATTAGATGCAGAAAATCTTTATGATATATTAGAAAACAAAGTTATTCCAACCTATTATAGTCAACCTAAAAAGTGGCAGGAAATAGTGTTTAAAGGAATTGATGATGTATTACCAGAGTTTTCTAGCCATCGCATGGCAGATCAGTATTACAAGGAATTATTCAACTAGATTGATCTATAGTTATCAAAATAAAAAAGCCTCTCTTAACGAAAGGCTTTTTTTATGTGATATAAATGTAAGGAATTATTTCTTCCCGTCCATTTTATCTTTAAGTGCTTGTAAAGCGTCGTTTGCATCACCTAAAGTTGGCTTAGCTTCTGCTGCTTGAGCTTCAGCTCTTTTAACAGCCTTCTTAACTATTTTCGCTTCTTCTTCTCTAAATACTGCTGTATGAGAAGCTACAACACGTTTGAATTCTTTATTAAATTCAATGATCTTAAATTCTGCCTCTTCACCTTTTTTAAGTTTAGATCCATCTTCTTTTTCTAAATGACGAGATGGTACAAAGGCAACAATATCTTCATTAAACTTAACAGTAGCACCTTTATCAACAATTTCAGTTAATTCTGATTTGTGAGATGTACCTAAAGCAAATTCTTTTTCGTATTTATCCCAAGGGTTTTCAGTAGTTTGCTTATGACCTAGAGATAATTTACGACCTTCTACGTCTAATTCTAAAACAACAACATCTAAATTATCACCTACATTACAGAATTCTGATGGATGCTTAATTTTCTTAGTCCAAGATAAATCAGAAATGTAAATTAATCCATCAATACCTTCTTCTAATTCAACAAAAACACCAAAGTTTGTAAAGTTACGTACAATACCTGAGTGCTTAGAACCAACAGGATATTTAGTAGTAATGTCTGTCCATGGATCTGGTGTTAATTGCTTAATACCAAGAGACATTTTTCTGTCTTCTCTATCCATTGTTAGGATAACTGCATCGATTTCATCACCTACTGCAACAAAATCTTGAGCTGAACGTAAATGTGTTGACCAAGACATTTCACTAACGTGAACTAATCCCTCTACACCGTCAGCAACCTCAACAAAAGCACCGTAATCTGCAATTACAACAACTTTACCTTTTACTTTGTCACCTACTTTTACTTCTTCTCCTAGAGCTTCCCAAGGATGTTTAGATAATTGCTTAAGACCTAGCTGAATTCTTGATTTGTTTTCATCAAAATCTAAGATTACAACATTAAGTTTTTGGTCTAATTCTACAATTTCATTTGGATGATTTATTCTAGACCACGATAAATCTGTAATGTGGACCAATCCGTCAACTCCACCAAGATCAATAAATACACCATAAGATGTAATGTTTTTCACAACACCTTCTAGTACTTGACCTTTTTCTAATTGGCTAATGATTTCTTTCTTCTGTTCCTCAATATCAGCCTCAATAAGTGCTTTGTGCGAAACAACAATGTTCTTGAATTCGTGGTTAATCTTTACAACCTTAAATTCCATTGTTTTATTTACATACTGATCATAATCTCTAATTGGTTTTACATCAATTTGAGAACCTGGCAAGAATGCTTCTATACCAAATACATCAACGATCATTCCACCTTTTGTTCTGCACTTAACAAAACCGTTTACTATTTCACCAGTATCATGTGCGTTATTTACTCTATCCCATGCTTTAATTACACGAGCTTTTCTGTGAGATAAAACCAATTGACCAGTTGCGTCTTCACGAACGTCAATTAATACCTCAACTTTGTCACCAACTTTTAAATCTGGGTTGTAACGGAACTCATTTAGAGAAATTACACCTTCCGATTTTGCATTGATGTCAATAATAGCATCTCTATCTGTAATGTGAATCACCTCACCTTCAACAACTTCGTCATCTAAAGTGTCAACGAAATTTTCAGATACTAATTTTTCAAATTCTTCTAACTTCTTATCCGCTACTTGCTCAATTCCTTCTTCGTAATTGTGCCAATCGAACTCTTTTAGAAATTTTTCTGGATTTGCTTGAGCTTCAGAGACTACTGGAGCTTCTACTGTAATAGCTTCAGTTGCTTCAACTTCAGCTTTTTTTGTTTTCTTTTCAGCCATTGTGCTGATTAAAATTTGTATTCTGTATCTTTTGAAAGACTGGCGGAAAAGCTACAGAAGCTATTTTGTTTCGTTTATACCCTTTTTTACTTTCCTAATGACCGCCAAAAAGGTCTGCAAAAGTACAATAATATTGTAGTTTTACAAAAACTATTGATTAATTATTTCAATAGAAAGAAATTATAAAAAGCTACTGATAGAAAATCTGTTTGGACCTTCCGAATGGGTCTAATAACTAATAAAAGTTCTAAGGTATTTTTTAATTACTTGGATTAACTATAATTTTAGGATCAATGGTATAGTAGCCTGTTACACCATCAGGATTTAAAATGGCTACTTCAATTTCATATTTATATTCAACTGCTTCTGTAATATCGTCTGCTATTACTTCTAAACCAAGAAAACTAGATAAGCTTCTATCGTTATCAAAAGGAAATTCAACAGCATCATTAGATCCAGGATCCGCAAAAGATTTATTAAACATAGATCCATATAAATCCAAAGTATCTACTGGGACATCAAATACACCTGGATCACTTGGGTTTTCTTCAAAAAAAGAAAGTCTTGAATAGAGTAATCCTTCATTTAAGCCCAATAGCATAGGCTGATCTAAAATAAGTCTTTGTCCAAACTGTAATTCGATTGTAAAATCTGATGCTGAAACACTATTGTCATCACCTAATACAACCAAATCAGTAATATCAGAGCCTGGAGGTCTATTTAAAATATCATCTAGTTGAATTGAAATTTCAGGTCTTATTGTACTTTGAAAAGGCGGATCTTGCGTACCATCATCGTCACCAAAAGAACAAGCTGTTAATAAAAAAATAAATAGGAATAATAAATAAATAGGCTTTTTCATAATCTCAATTTTTCTGATAGCTGGAATTAATTCAAATATAATCGAATTATAAAAAATTTACAATTATCAATTTTTATTTTTTGGTCAAAATAATCTTAAATAAATGTGACCAAAATTAAATTATTGTGTCTTAAAAGTATAACATCAATTTGGTGCTAAAGAACTTATTTTTTGGCAATTAAATTGATATATTTACAGAACTATTAACAAATAAAAATCTTATAATTATGGTAAAGGCAAAATACCAAGATGTACTAGACTTAGGACAACAATTAAATATTCAAGACGGAAAAGTTGAAGAATCTGATGGTAGACTTAAAGTCTGGGGTACCGCATCAACTCAATACGAAAAAAATCTACTTTGGGATAAAATCAAAGAAATAGGTGGTGATAGCCCAAGTGATATTATGGCAGATATTAAAGTTGCTGACGAAACAGTTTATGCAAGGCATACTGTGGCTTCAGGGGAGACTTTAGGTAAAATTGCTAAGCACTATTACGGAGATGCAATGAAATACAAGGAAATTTTCGCTGCTAATTCTGATATATTAAAAAATCCAGATTTGATTTATCCAGATCAAGAATTAATTATACCGAATCTATAATTTAATTATTGAAAATATTAAAAGGTCTTACTTATTCAGTAAGGCCTTTTTTTTATAGCCTTTTCTACAAGTATAAGTATTGTTTCTACCTGTTCTTCTATAGTTAGATCAGAATTATCAATTTCTATGGCATCATCTGCTTTTAATAATGGCGAATCTTTTCTTGTCGAGTCGATTCTGTCTCTAGTAGTTACGTTTTCCAAAACCTCATCATAACTTAAGTTATGACCTCGTTCTAACAATTCTTTAAATCTTCTTTTTGCTCTAGTTTCTGCAGAGGCCGTCATAAATATCTTAAGTTCAGCATCTGGGAATACAACAGTACCTATATCTCTACCATCCATAACAATACCTTTCCCTTCTCCCATCAACTGCTGTTGTTCCACTAATTTTCGCCTTACTTCAGAAAGAGTAGCAACAGGGCTCACAAAACTTGATACTTCTAAGGTTCGTATGTCCGACTCAATATTCTCATTATTGAGATAAACTTCTGCAAATCCTAATTTATCATTAAACTGAAATGAAATATGAATCTCATCTAAACTTTTAACAAGTGCCTTAGAATCTAATTTTTTATTATTTATAAAGTTGTTCTTTAATGCAAAATAAGTTACAGCTCTATACATTGCACCTGTATCAACGTAAATGTAATTAAGCTGATTTGCCAATCGCTTAGCAATTGTGCTCTTTCCTGTAGAAGAGTATCCGTCTATGGCAATAACTATTTTATCCATTAGTCTAAATCTATCTGTAACCCAAAGAAACTCGTATTTGATGCACTGGTATATCTAGCATGCGTGTAGCTAAATCTCATTTTATTCAATTTTATACCCACTCCAACCGAAATACCAGAAAAATTTCTTTGATCAACAATTCTTAATTCTTCAGATCTCCTAAAGTTATAACCTAATCTTAAATTAAAACCGCCTTCAGGGAATAATTCTGCTCCTAAAATTAAATGTCTTAGAGCATTATTGAAAAAACTAACCTCTTCTTGGGTTTGATTACCATCCAAATCTGTTGTTGCCCTTGCCGGATTAGAAATACCAATTGGCCATTCTTGAAGGTTTTCTAAAGTAAGATGCCAACGCAGTGGCACATTTTCTAAAGTTTGGGACATGCCAAAATTAACTTCGAATGGTAATGGTTCATTTTGACCAGCGTAAGTTGTAAATTGAGTTCCTAAATTTCTTACAGTTATGGCAGCATGAAAATCTAAATCTTCATTTATATACATTAAACCTAAATCTACTGCACCTCCAATAGAATTATATTGTTCTAATAATGATGTAATAATTTTGAGATTAGCACCAACATAAAAATCAGTGTAAGGAACATTATAATTATAACCTAAAGATATCGCCGCTTCGTTACCATTAAACGTTCCAGTCGATACACCATTTACGTCATAACCGTCAAAACTCCCATAATTTATATATGTAACTCCAAAATGAAAGGTTTGAACATGTCTATCCCAAGTATAAGCATATGCTGCTGTACCATAACTTATGCCGCCTAAATAGCTGGAATAGTTTACGGCCAACTGATTACTCATTGCACTATTAATAGAAGCAGGATTATAAAGTGCTTCAGTAACATCATGATCAAAGTTGGTTATAATTTTACCGCCTAATGCCGCTTGTCTTGGAGAGGATACTAAATTTAAAAATTGATAAGTAGATTCACCGCCCAATTGGCCAAATAAAGGCAATGCCAAAAGCATTAAAAACGAGCTAATAATCCCTTTTATCATAGATTTTGCAAAATAACTAAATCTATCTTAAAACGAGAGTATGTATTTTTTATTTTTTGGATATAAGAAATTCTATTTTAGAACTAGTTTTTGGCCAACTTTTATAATGTCGCTTTGCAGACCATTTATACGTTTAAGCTTACTAACAGTAGTGCCAGTTTTAAAAGCTATAGTATATAATGAATCTCCTTCCTTAACCACCCAAACATTAGTTGAATTTATATCCTTAGAAAGATCAAAATTTCTAATCTTAAGTCTTTGCCCAACATTAATAATGGATGAAGTAAGTTCATTCTCTTCTTTTAATGTGGCTAACTCAATTTCATATCGCCTTGCAATACTGTATAGGGTTTCACCTTTTTTTACTGTATGGAAATCTGAATTAAAATTATGAATGCTCTTTGAAACAGATTTAATAGCTAGAGGGTTTTTTTTATCTAAATTTCTAACCCAAATTTTCTCACCAGCGCGTACCAACGTAGTTTCAAGACCATTTGCTTCTTTCAATACATTTATTGAAATACTATATTTTTCAGAAATATCCAATAAGGTTTCTCCTTGTTCAACAATATGATAGTTCTCCGGAAAATCTTCACCTTGTGTAATCGAATCCTTAATCTTAATTACAACTTTTTTACTCGTTTCTGAAGATTTTTCTTTGACTAATATTATTTCACCAGTCTCAACATTAAGTTTGGCAGGTTTCCCGTCTAAAACAACATCTTTGTACTTTACATCTTGGCCATATAAAAATATTGCATTTAGCATCAAGAATGATAATACCAAATGAAGTTTACAACTTTTTTGCATTTTTTACCTTCTGATTAGTTATGGCAATATCTATAACATCGCTCATTTCCTTTACATAATGAAAAGTTAAACCTTTTAAATATTCTGGCTTTATCTCATCAATATCGCGTTTATTATCTTCGCACAACAAAATTTCTTTTATTCTGGCACGTTTAGCCGCTAATATTTTCTCTTTTATACCTCCAACTGGTAATACTTTACCTCGTAATGTAATTTCACCAGTCATTGCTAAACTTTTCTTTACTTTTTGCTGGGTATACAAAGATACTAAAGAAGTTAACATTGAAACACCTGCACTAGGCCCATCCTTTGGTGTTGCGCCCTCAGGTACATGGATATGTACATTATACTTGTCAAAAACTTCAGGATTAACATTCAATTTATCTGCATTAGCCTTTATATATTCCATTGCTATTGTTGCAGATTCTTTCATCACCTTACCCAAATTACCCGTTATTGTTAGGTTGCCCTTGCCCTTAGATAAAATTGATTCAATAAACAAAATATCGCCACCTACTCTAGTCCATGCTAGTCCTGTTACAACACCAGCTACATTATTGTTTTCGTATTTATCTCGCTCCAATCTTGGACTACCAAGTACTTCAATAACATCTTCATTTTTAACCTTTACATCATAAGACTCTTCCATTGCAATGTTTTTTGCCGCATAGCGTACCATTTTTGCAATTTGCTTTTCAAGTCCTCTAACACCAGATTCTCTTGTATAACCTTCAACTATTTTTTCTAATTGTGGTTTTGCAATTTTTAATGAATTAGAGTCTAATCCGTGCTCTTTTAATTGCTTTGGTAAAAGATGACGCTTGGCGATTTCAACTTTCTCTTCAATTGTATAACCAGTAACGTTAATTATCTCCATTCTATCTCTCAATGCAGGTTGAATCGTATTTAGGCTATTAGAAGTTGCAATGAACATAACTTTTGAGAGGTCATAGCCCATTTCTAAGAAATTATCATAGAACTCGCTATTTTGCTCTGGATCTAAAACTTCCAACATAGCAGAAGATGGATCTCCTTGATGACCAGATGACAACTTATCTATCTCGTCTAATACAAATACTGGATTTGAAGTACCAGCTTTTTTTAAGCTTTGAATAATTCTACCTGGCATTGCACCAATATATGTCTTTCTATGACCTCTAATCTCTGCTTCATCTCGCAAACCACCTAACGAAATTCTAACATACTCTCTACCCAATGCTTCAGCTATAGATTTACCCAAAGAAGTTTTACCAACTCCAGGAGGTCCATATAGACATAAAATCGGTGATTTCATGTCATTACGTAACTTAAGTACTGCTAAGTATTCAATAATACGTTTTTTAACATCATCTAAGCCAAAATGATCTCGATCTAAAATTTGTTTTGCTCGTTTTAAATCAAATTGATCTTTGCTAAACTCATTCCAAGGTAAATCTAAAAACAGATCTAAATAATTTCTTTGGATTGAATACTCTGCTACCTGAGGATTCATTCTATGCATTTTGGCCAACTCCTTATCAAAGTGCGTTTTTACATTATCATACCACTTTTTGTTCTTGGCACGCGTCTTCATCTCTTCTATTTCCTGACCTGAAGATGCAGCACCACCTAATTCTTCTTGTATGGTTTTAAGCTGCTGATGCAGGAAATATTCGCGCTGTTGTTGGTTCATATCGCTTTGAACCTTACTTTGAATATCATTTTTAAGTTCTAACTTTTGATATTCAATATTCATGAAACGCAATGTTTCAAGTGCACGTTCCTTTAGATCGTTAATCTTAAGTAATTTTTGTTTTTCCTCTACTTTGAGATTCATGTTAGAAGACACAAAATTCACTAAAAACGAACTACTTTCTATATTTTTGATAGCAAAGGTTGCTTCCGTTGGGATATTTGGGCTTTCTTTAATTATTTCGAGTGACAATTCTTTAATAGAATCTATAATTGCAATAAATTCTTTATTATCATTCTCTGGTTTGGTTTGAGGTAAATCTGAAATCGTTGCTGACAAGTAGGGCTTCTCGGCTATTATTTCAGTTATCTGAAATCGTTTTTTACCTTGAATTATTACAGTAGTATTACCATCTGGCATCTTAAGGACTTTTAAAATCCTAGCTACCGTACCTGTTTTATAAACATCTTTTGCTGAAGGATTTTCTACGGCTTCATCCTTTTGTGCAACAACACCAATAACCTTACCTGCTTTGTTGGCATCATTAATTAGCTTAATTGAAGTATCGCGTCCTGCAGTAATAGGGATTACAACACCAGGGAACAATACGGTATTACGTAGGGGTAAAATTGGTAAAGATTCGGGTAATGATTCTTTATTAATAAGTTCCTCATCCTCAGGTGTCATTAAAGGAATTAATTCTGAATTTTCATCAAAATCCTGAAATGACAAACTGTCAAGACTTAAAAAATTAGATTTTTTCATATTATTTATAAGCCATTCTGTCATTAAAAAATTAAGAATAGCATTTCATTAAATGTATTAATAATTAACTTTATGCTGAATATCAAGTAGTTACAAGATATCCAAAGTTATTCACAACTCTATATTTTCAATTGTTGTGCCATTACCTTTATAAAAATTAAAACTTTTTTTAGCTAAACTGTAACACTTAATGAATAGTCTCATCTATATACCAAAGCAATTGTTTTTTTGACATCAACCAATCAAGATATCGAACAGTTACTATTGCAGTGTCAATCTGGAAACCAACGTGCACAGTTGGAAATTTACAACAGATATAACAAGGCAATGTATAATACAGCAATAAGGATTATAAAAGATTCTTATAAAGCTGAGGATATAATGCAAGAGTCTTTCTTAACCGCATTTACAAAACTGAGAACTCTTGAGGACACCAAACTTTTTGGCGCATGGTTAAAACGTATTGTTGTAAATAATAGTATTGCACACTATAATAAATCATCAAGACAAAAAGAAGTTCCTTTAGATACAGTAATGTATAAGGTAGAAGACAACATTGGCATAGAAGAAACTAATCAAAACACTCAGAAAGTAAATGAAATTATGATGGCAATGAAATCCTTAAAACCTAATTATAGTTTAGGGTTGTCACTACATCTTATTGAAGGTTATGATTATGAAGAAATTTGTGAAATAATGAACATTTCTTACGCAAATTGCAGAACACTAATTTCAAGGGCAAAAGAAAGTCTGAGAAAAAAATTGATGCAATCTGTTTAACAAAAATTAGAATTATGCAAAACGACCCAATACATGAGTTATTTGATGAGTTAAAAGGCAATTTTGATATGAAATCGCCTAAACTAGGTCATCAACAGCGATTTCTAGATAAGTTAAATGCGTCTAAGCAGGTAGAAATTGAAACAAAATCAGTCCGTAATCTAAACTGGAAACCATTGATGGCAATTGCAGCATCAATTATAATTTGTCTTAGTGTATTTATAGCACTACCAAATGATCCAGAACTTATGGATTTAGCGAGTGTTTCACCAGAATTATCTAATACACAAGATTTCTTTACCACTACTATTGATAATGAGCTCAAAAAATTGAATATGGAGCGAACTCCATTAACTGAGCAAATTATTGACGATGTGTTAGTACAACTTCAATTATTAGATGATGAATATCAAAATTTAAAAATTGACCTGACTGAGAGTAATGAAGATCAACGTGTTATTTATGCCATGATTTCAAACTTTCAAAATAGAATTGATATCCTAAATACTGTTCTTGAACAAATAGAAAATGTAAAACAACTAAAATCCAACAATGATGAGAACACTAATACAATTTAAATTAGCACTTGCGCTACTATTAATACCCATGACAGTATTGGGAAATACAAGCCCGGAAGTTGCGAAATCAACAAAAGAAAAACAAATCAAAAAAACTTTCAATGTCGATTCTGATGCAACATTAAAAATCAATAACAGTTATGGAAATATTGATATAGTGACGTGGAATGAAAATAGAATAGAATTTGATATTACCATTAAAGTTACAGGTAATAATAGTGAAAAAGTAGAAGATAGATTAAATGATATCGATGTGAAATTTTCAGCTTCTAACGAATGGGTAGCAGCGGAAACTCTATTTGGTAAAAAAAATAAATCTTGGTGGAATTGGGGAAGTAATAACAAACTAAAAGTTGAGATTAACTACCGTGTTAAATTACCAATGACAAATAACGTTAATCTCAATAATGACTATGGATCAATTAACATAGATAAATTAGAGGGAAGAGCTCAAATCAATTGCGACTATGGTAAAATTACAACCAAAGAACTTATGGCAGAAAATAACGTCATAAATTTTGATTACACCAACAACAGTTATTTCGAATATATAAATAGTGGTAAAATTTCAGCCGATTATAGCGGTTTCACTATTGCTAAAACAAAGAATATTGAACTTAATGCAGATTATTCCAAGTCGATTATAGAAGTTTCTGAAAACATCAAATATAATTGTGATTATGGATCTTTAAAAGTTGATAAAGTTAATAATATTGAAGGTAATGCAGATTATCTAACTCTTAGACTTGGGACTGTATTTAAAAACGCTAATTTAAAGGCAGACTATGGTGCAATTAAAATTGAAAGACTAGCGTCTAATGCCAACAACGTAATGATTGAATCAGATTTCGTGGGTATAACAATAGGTTATGACGCTGGATATAACTTTGATTTTGATATAGATTTAGAATATGCTTCCTTAAGAGGTAGTGATGATTTTAACTTCATTAACAAAGTTGTTGATGGATCAGAGAAATATTATAGTGGGTATAATGGCACACAAAATTCTGGCAATAATGTTAAAATAGAATCTGAATACGGTAGCGTTACATTTAAAAAATTATAAACCAATTAAAAATTAAATTATGAAACCATTAAAATCAATCGCATTAATTACTCTACTGCTGAGCACTACTCTATCGTGTGCACAATGGAAAAAGGTAAAAGGTAACGGTGAAATAACGACGATCTCTAGATCAACAAGTTCTTACGACGGAATTAAAGCAGCTGGGCCAATGGATTTTATATTAGTACCTGGCTCTGAAGGTGAAATCTCGATTAAAGGTGACTCAAACCTAATGGACTATATTAAAACAGAGGTAAAAGACAATAAACTTATTGTAAAGGTTAAGGATGGTATAAATCTAAAACCAACAAAAACCGTAATAATTACAATTCCTTATAAAGATATTTCACAAGTTTCACTTGCAGGTTCAGGAGATGTTATGAATGAAGGCACAATCAATGCAGAAGATTTCAAAGTCGCTTTGGCTGGCTCAGGTGATATTGTGTTAAATATATCAACTGAATCTACAGACAGTAGTTTAGCAGGCTCAGGAGATATTGTTTTAAAAGGAAACACTGGAGATCTAGACACAAAAGTTGCTGGTTCTGGTGATTTTGATGGTAGTAGACTTGAGAGCACAAATGTAAATGCTGCTGTTTCAGGCTCAGGTGATATCAGTGTGGTTTGCAACGGAAAATTAAAAGCAAGAGTTTCAGGTTCTGGTGATATTTCTTATAGTGGTAACCCTACTAATAAAGACACTAAAGTATCAGGTTCTGGAGATATTAGCAACTAAGATAAATTCCAACCAAAAAAAGAAGACCACGATTTTATTGTCGTGGTTTTTTTATGTTTAGAATTGTACATATGCCCAAATTATGTCTTGGACAATATCCTCCACATTAGAGCTTGTACTGGTTGCTACAAAAAAATCTCGCATAGCAATAAATATTACATCTCCATTTCTAAAAAAATCCAATACGGTTCCATCACTATCTAATGTAACAGTAATGGAATCACCTTCTTGGGTCCAAGTAAAATCAAAATTTCTGATATCCTCAAAACATTCGACGGTATATTCAAGATCAGATGGGTCATTAGTCGGAGAGCTTACCTCAACCACCATAGATTCTCTGTAAAACAATGTACCAGTACCATCATCATTAAATGAAGCTGTTTCATTTTCAAAACAATCAATCTCCGTTAAATAATCACTTGTTTGTACTCCATCATTATCAATATCCCTAGGTATATCAGATTGCCATACTATAAGTCTCCAATCACCAACAAGATTAAATATTTCAGGTTCACAGTTGCCTAAATCATTAATTAGATCTTGTAGTGTACCATCATCTCCACAAACATTAATCTGGTTTTGAAGTGCTTCGCGATAAATTACACAAGCTGCTTCATATTCTACTGTGATAGCATCCTCAACTTCCGCTAATGCCATTGCCGTTGCCTCAATAGCCATATCACATGCTTCTGAATCATTAACAACACAATCACCTAATTCTTCAATTAAAGTTTGTAAAGTGCCGTCATCACCACATACAATAATTTGATCTTGAAGTGCCAATTTATAACTCTCGCATGTACTCTGATAGTCATCATTGGATGTATTTGAAAATTCTTGGAAAGCAAGTTCTGTAGCTATTATGGCCAATTCACATGAGCTTGGTCCATCTGGTATGCAATCACCAAGTGTTTCTATAATTGCCTGTAACTCTCCTGCTGGATCGCCACAGATTTCAATTTGATCTTGCAATGCATCTTGATAGGTTTGACAAAGTAAATTGTAATCTTCATCGGATGCCGTATTAAAAGCATCAGATGCTTCTAAAGTAGTTTGAATGGCAAGTCCACAAAGATCTATTTCTTCTATCAAATCCCCTTCATAAGGCTCGTTATCACAAGTAATTGCCATAAACAGCCACATGAACGAAAATAATATTAATATTCTCCTTATCATAGCATGATAAAATTAAGAATATTTTTCTAAATAAATTCTATGTATAATTATTCTTCGACTATATAAACATTTTTAATGGTGCTCAATATTGCTAAACCAATAACAAAAAATGTTATTAAAAATAAAATGGAATAACGCATACTACCAGTTATACTGGCTACAAAGCCATATAAAAACATTCCGATAACTATTCCAATTTTCTCAGCAACATCGTAGAAACTAAAATATGATGCAGTATCTTCTGTACCAAGTGGTATCAATTTACTATAAGTTGATCTTGACAAGGCTTGAATCCCTCCCATCACAAGACCTACTGAAGCCGCAGTAATATAAAAATGCGTAGGTGTAGTTACAAAATAAGCAAAGCCACATATGAGAATCCAAATACAAATTACCCAAATAAGGGCTTTAATATTGCCGATTTTTTTGGACAATTTTGCGGTATAATTAGCACCAACGACAGCAATTAATTGTATTAATAAAATACTTATTATTAAACCGGTAGTTGAATCTTGTGTTCCCCAATCTAATTCTTCAACAGCAAAATATGTAGCCGCAATCATTATAGTTTGAACTGCCATACTGTAAATGAAGAATGCAGATAAATATCGTTTTAATACTCTATTTGATTTTAAAGCAACCCAAATTTTCTTTAATTCATTAAAACCAGACATTAATACTGTTTTAGTTACTTTGTGCCCCTCATGAGTTCCAGTTGGTAAATGTTTAAACGTGTACTGTGCAAATAATATCCACCAGAATCCAACTAAAATAAATGCTATACGTGTTGGTTGGCCTTCACTTTCAAAACCAAACCATTCATATTTCAGTATCATCACAAGATTTAAAAGTAACAGGATAACACTGCCAATATATCCCAAGGAAAATCCTTTGGCGCTTACTTTATCCTGTTGTTCTGGGTAGGCTATATCTGGTAGATATGAATTGTAAAAAACCAAACTTCCCCAAAATCCCACTAGGCCAAAAACATAACATAACATACCAAAAACAATATTCTCTAAAGAAAACCAATATAACCCAATACAAGAAACTGCACCTAGGTAACAAAAGAATTTCATGAATGATTCTTTATTACCTACATAATCAGAAATACCAGAAAGAATAGGTGATAAAAATGAAACAATAAGAAAACTAAAGGCTGTGACATAACTTATTAGAGAATCATTATTAAATTCATAACCAAGGAAGGTAACCGTGTCATCTATTATTTTACCAGTTTCTTCATCTTTAATAATTGTTAAGGCACCATAAAATATGGGGAAAACAGCGGATGAAATTACTAATGGATATACTGAATTTGCCCAATCGTAAAATGCCCAGGCATGAAGAAGTTTTTTACTTCCTTTCTTAAGGTCGCTCATAAATGTATATTAAAAAAGCTGTTCCTAGGAACAGCTTCTAATGTAATCAAATATTATGATATCTATCTTAATTAATTGGTCTAAATGATGTTACACCAAATTTTCTAGCCTCAGCTTTAGCCTTTGGTGCTAAAGCCTTTAAATTTTGAATTCTCGAATCATTGCTAGGGTGTGTACTCAAAAACTCTGGTGGTGCTTCTCCACCACTGTTTGCTTTCATACGTTTCCATAATTCTGCAGCTTCATCTGGATTATAACCAGCTATAGCCATTAAATAAAGTCCTATTTTATCAGCCTCAGTCTCGTGTCCTCTGCTAAATGGTAATACCATACCAACTGTAGTTCCTAAGCCATAGGCTTGCATCCACATTTGTTGCTTTTCTGCACTTTCATTTCCAGTGGCAACTGCAACAGCTACACCTCCTGCTTGCTGAAGCATACCTGAACTCATTCTCTGCTGTCCATGATTTGCTAAGGCATGAGCAACCTCATGACCCATTATTGCCGCAACACCTGTTTCGTTTTGAGCAATTGGTAAAATCCCTGTATAAAATGCAATTTTTCCTCCTGGCATACACCAAGCATTGACCTGTTCAGACTCTATAAGTTTGTACTCCCATTTGTAATCTTCTAAATATCCTTGATATCCATTAGCATTTAACCATCGCTCTGCAGCAACAGCAATTCTTTGACCAACTCTAGTGATCATATCCGAATCAGAAGTACCTGTAATTACTTTGTTTTCATTTAATACCTGACTATACTGTGCAAATGCCGCAGGGAATAATTGGTCATTTGACACGAGTGCCATAGTCTTTTTACCAGTAAAAGGATTGGTTGCACATGATACAATTACAGCAATTATGCCTATTGCAAGAAATATTTTTTTAAGTCGCATAGCTAATGGTTTTTATAATGAATACTAATTTACAAAAATGAATTTATCAATTAGACCCACATAATATGAATAGGTCACTAAATTATTTACTAATAATATGTAACTCAGAGAAATTTTTGTCAACAACAAAAGAACTTGTTCCATTTGAAACAAGGTGGTTTAAAGGAATTTTTTCATTGTCTAGCTGAATTTCACCTATTTCAAAAGGTAAACCATGAACTTTTACTTTAAAGGTTTCATATGGTGTTATGAACTTACCTTCCTTATGTTGATTAATAATAAGTTCTTTGCTTCTACCTGTAAGTTTAAATGTTCTAAGACTAAATCTACCCTTTGTATAATCGTAACCATCATTAGCGTCACTATAAAGCTCACTAATCTCCTTACCTTTCTTATAATAAATATCTAAGGTAATTTCTTCAATTTCCTTTTCACCAACGTATTGCTGAATAGGATATTTAGGGATTACTGCACCTTCTTTTATAAATATTGGCATACTATCAATATCTGAATCTACCCACACTTCCTTACCTCCTTTTACAATTTCGTCAGTCCAGTAATCGTACCAATTACCATGTGGTATATACATTCTACGACCCTTAGCATTTGGCTCTAAAATAGGGCATGCTAGTATTTGTTCACCAAAAATAAATTCGTCTGTTCTGTAATGTGTTTGTAAATCATCTTGATCGTAAAGCACCAAAGATTTTAAAATTGGTGTACCGTGATCAGTATATTTCCAAAATGCTGTATATAAATATGGTAAGAGTTGGTATCTTATTTCAATAAATTTTCTAACAATATCCGTAACATCTTCATCAAATGCCCATGGTTCTTGATCGCCATGATCTCCTGAAGAATGGACTCTAAAAAATGGGTGGAATACACCTAATTGTATCCAACGCGTAAACAGTTCACCTTGTGGTTGTTCTGCAAACCCTCCAATATCACTACCAGCAAATGAAAATCCAGACATCGCTAAACGTTGTACCTGTATATTGGCAATCCATAAATGTTCCCAAGTTGCCACATTATCACCAGTCCATGTAGAGGTGTATCGCTGTGTACCAGAATATGCAGCTCTGGTAATTACAAATGGTCGCTTAGGATAAGAATATTTTTTTAAGCCTTGATAGGTTGCTCGAGCCATTTGCATCCCATAAACATTATGTGCTTTTCTGTGGCTACAAGGATTACCTTCATAATCGTGGCGAACATCGTCTGGGAAGGTTTTATTAGGCACCTCCATTACAGCAGGCTCATTCATATCATTCCATACACCCTTAATTCCAATATCCTCAATTAATTCCTTAAAAAGTCCAGACCACCAATCTCTAACCTTTGGATTAGTAAAATCAGGAAAATAACACTCTCCTGGCCAAACTTTCCCTTTCATATAAGGACCATCTGCCCGTTTACAGAAATAATCTTTTTCTAATGCTTCCTTAAATACTGAATATTCCTTATCAATCTTGATTCCCGGATCTATAATAGCAACCGTCTTAAAACCTTGTGCTTTAAGCTCTTTCACCATACCTTTTGGGTCAGGAAAATATTCCTTATTCCAAGTGAAACAACGAAATCCTTCCATGTAATCTATATCTAAATAAATTGCATCGCAAGGAATTTTAAGTTTTCTAAATGTTGAAGTTATTTCTTTTACTTTACTTTCTGGATAATAGCTCCATTTACATTGGTGAAATCCAAGTGCCCATAATGGAGGTAATTGGTGCGGTTTACCTGTTAAATCAGTATAACTTTCAACAACATCATTCATTTTGGGTCCATAAAAGAAGTAATAATTCATTTCACCACCTTGAGCCCAAAAACTTGTGACGTTCCGTCTTTCCTGTGCAAAATCAAATGAAGTTTTAAAAGAGTTGTCAAAGAAAATACCATAAGCCTTATCATGGTGAAGACCTGTATAAAACGGTATAGCTTTGTATATAGGATCAGTATCCTTGCCATAGGCATAAGAATCTGTTACCCAATTGTCATAACGCTTCCCTTTTAGATTTAAATGGTTGGGTTTATCTCCAAGTCCATAATAACTTTCGCCATCATTAGACGTTTTACTCATTTTTACAATATTACCACCATATTGGTAACTCTCCTCCCAATGAAATCCAATTTCATCCTGATTAATTAAAACTCCATCTTTAACATCAAATAAAGAAATCCTTAGACTTTCTTTAGATATTTCACAACGTAATTTTGATGTGATTACTATATAACAATCTTCACTTTCTTCAATTTCAAGTTTGTTATACCCAATACTCGCATATTTAGTTATCGCATATGAAAAATCGTTATCAAAATTACCTACTGTTGTATATCTAAATCTAAGAAGACTGTCTCTAACTACCGTTAATTGTAGAATGACATCATTATCAGTTGAAAAATATAATTTATCAACATCTTTTTCGAAGCCTATTATTTTTGAAGGAAATTGATTCCCTTTATTCTCTAATTCCGTGTTTGTAATCATAGCATGATTTTATTCAAAAACCACGTAAAAAAACGGAAAAATTAGAACTTAAAAAAGTGTATACCCGTCTAATTATATAGAATTGTTAACTATAACGTTTTCGGGCTGTTATTTTAGTTAAAACGCAATTTTTCTAGTAGAAAAATCCGATATTATCGAGAGTATTTTAATACTACAGCACCTAATGGAGGGATATTAATTTCAATTGAGTTATCTCTAAATTGCCAAGCTTCTGCATTTGTAGCTTGCATTTTATTCTTGTACTCACCACTTCCAAAATACTTTTTAAGGTCACTATTAAAAATTTCCTTTAGCTTACCTTTTCGTGGCACTCCCATTTTATAGTTTTCCCTCGGTACTGGTGTCATATTACAAGCTATTACCAAATCATTAACTTCATCATGCCCTTTTCTAATATAGACTAATACTGAATTTTCAGAGTCGTTATAATCAATCCATTCAAATCCTTCTCCTGAAAACTGTTTTTCGAATAATGCTGGCTCGTTTTTATAAAGTGTATTTAAATCTTTAATTAATGCCTGTACACCTTTGTGAGGTGCATATTGTAATAAATGCCAATCTAAACTTTGCTGAAAATTCCATTCCTCACTTTGACCAAACTCAGAACCTTGAAATAATAAATTAGTGCCAGGATGCGTAAACATATAAGAATACAATAACCTTAAATTAGCAAAGCGTTGCCACTCATCACCAGGCATACGACCTAGAATTGATCGTTTGCCATAAACCACTTCATCATGACTTAATGGTAACATAAAGTTCTCTGTAAAAGCATAGGTCATACTAAACGTTAAATCATTTTGATGATGCCTTCTGTAAATAGGCTCCTTAGCAAAATACTGCAATGTATCGTGCATCCAACCCATCATCCATTTCATTCCAAATCCTAAACCACCTAAAAATGTTGGTTTTGATACCATTGGGAATGATGTAGATTCCTCAGCAATAGTTTGAATATCTGGGAATGCACTATATACAGCTTCATTCATTTCTCGCATAAATGAAATGGCCTCTAAGTTCTCTCTTCCTCCAAACATATTTGGTTCCCATTCACCATCTTCCCTACTATAATCTAAAAATAGCATAGAAGCTACAGCATCAACCCTTAAACCATCTGCATGATATTGATCTAACCAAAAAATAGCATTACTGATTAAGAAAGACTTTACTTCGTTTCTTCCATAATTAAAAATTAAACTCTTCCAATCTGGATGATAGCCTCTTCTTTTATCAGGGTGCTCATATAAGGCCGAACCATCAAAAAATCCAAGACCATGCGCATCTTCAGGAAAGTGAGATGGTACCCAATCTAGAATAATACCAATATCATTTTGATGTAACTTATCAACCAATAACTTAAATTCTTCAGGATATCCAAAACGCGATGTTGGTGCAAAGTAACCTGTTAATTGATATCCCCAGGATGGATCATAAGGATATTCCATTATTGGCATTAACTCAACATGAGTAAAATTCATGTCTTTGACATAAGCCACTAAATCATCAGCCAGTTCAGTATAAGATAAAAATCTATTTTCTTCAATTTGCTTTTTCCATGAACCAAGGTGAACCTCATAAACCGAAAATGGTGCGTCTATTGCGTTATGTTCTTTCCGGTTCTTCATCCATTTAGAATCCTTCCATTTATAGTTGTCATCCCAAACAATAGATGCTGTATTTGGCGGATGCTCACAACGCCTTGCATAAGGGTCTGCTTTTTCCGTCTTTATATCATTATGGCTGCTGTGAATTTTGTACTTGTAAGTATTACCTTTATCTATATTAGGTATAAACCCTTCCCAAATACCACTGCCGTCCCAACGCACATTTAGTTTATGGTCACCTTCTAACCAATAATTAAAATCTCCAACAACGGAAACCATTTTTGCACTCGGCGCCCAAACAGCAAAATAGGTCCCTTTAACACCATTAACAGTGGTGATATGAGAACCAAATTTTTCGTATAAGCGATAGTGTTTGCCTGATCTAAATAAATCTATATCAAAATCAGTGAATAAGCTGTGTGCAATAACTTCTGCCATAAAATTAGTGGTTGATAATGTTTGAAATTCCTTTAAGCGGAATCACTGCCCATCTTGGGCGTGAATTAAGCTCATAGCCTAATTCATATACTGCTTTTTCTAGCAATGAATATTTTAATAAAAAGATACGTTCTTGTTGATAGCCTATGTTAATATTTGCATCCTGAATTTCTTGTACATAAGTGCCTAAGAATAAACCTATAAAGTATTGGTATAGAATTTCTCCAGCTTCAAAGAGTTCTTCTTGACTTTGTTTGTAATTATCCAGGTTGTTAAATATTGTCGCATAAATCGCATAATGAAATGATCTAAATAAACCTGCAACATCTTTTAATGGTGGTTGTTTAACTTTTCTATCTCTAATTGTACTCTCTGGCTCACCCTCAAAATCTAAAATATAAAAATCATCGTCTTTAACTAAAATCTGACCTAAATGATAATCGCCATGTACTCTTAGACGCTCTCCTTTTAACTTGGTCCAATCGAACTTTACAAAGCGTTTTCTAATTTCATTCTTCTTCTCTAAAAATTCATTTGCTAATTCCAATGCTAAACCATCTAATTTTTGCAAATTGTTCTCTACAGCATTTAATCTATTTTGAAACTGATAAAGTAGTCTGTTTTTTAACCAAACGGTGTAATCACCGTTAAAACGTGTTGGTGTAAATGAGGTATCTTCGAATTCGGAACCTAAAGCAATATGCATTTCTGCTGTTCGTTTGGCTAAAGTCTGAATTTTGGTAAATATATTAAGTCCTGCCCAATCTATTATTTGAGGTGGAATATCACGAATATCTAAACGTTCAAATAGTTCTGTATGCGGTAATTTATTAACATGGATATTCTTGTATTCTAAATTGCTAAATACCTTATGCAATTCTTTAAGCATATAGTCCCAAGCATCACCTTCGTTAGGTACCATTTCATTCATTAAAGCAATGGTAATATTGGTGTTTTCATGATCTTTAATTTGTACACAACCCAAATAAGCTGGTGTATTTTTAAAGTCCTTTTTTTCAGAAAGAAAACGGCTCATTTCGTAATCTGGATTGCGATCGGCATAAATTCTTCTGAAGAATTTTAAAACATATTTTTCGTTATAAACTATGGATGTATTACTCTGTTCCATACCCATATAACGAGACGACTCGTATTCACAATCTTTAAAGGATGGACTTTTTTTGTACTGAACACGCGTACGATCTTTTGGAATGGCTGTTAAGATACGTTCAAATACTACTTTTCTAAACGCTTCGAGATTTACAGCATCAATAATAAAGCCTTCTTGATTTTGAATACTAATGGGAAGAATCCGATCATCATTAGCAAAATTCGCGTCTGAAACAAAAGCTATTGGTAAAAAATAATGCTGATAAAAGGCCTCATAAAAGTTAACTTCTAGTATTAAACCATAATAAACCTCTTCATTTTGTTGAATACGGAAATACTCAGCAAGCTCTATATATTTTAACTTACTTGATTTACCACCATACCACCGTTGCTTAATGATATAGTTTTCTAGTACATCAGATAGAAATATTTTTAAAAAATCCTCATTCTCCATTAACTCTTCCCACTGTACATCAAAATTGTACAGTGTTTCAAGGTTAACGGTTGTGGATTTCTTTTTAGACATTTTACTTATTTATCTTAAATATATGAAATGGTAAGGTTGGATGCAATTCAACAAAATTCCACTCATTATACCAATTATAACTACTTCCTGTAACTAAATCATTAACCGTTATTTGTTGCCCTTCATGAATCCCTAAATCTCCTAGTGGTAATTGTACTGTACCTTGTTGGGCATAGTATTGATCTAAACTAACAATTATTAATAATTCATCAGTTTTTGAGTCATTCCATTTATAAAATGCAATGAGATTATCATTTTCTATATGGCAAAACTTAATATTGCTAGTCTGTTGTAATGCCTCGTGTTGATGACGAATTGCATTTACTTTAGAAATAATAGCTGTCAACTTGTTGGGAACATTCCAATCGTAATGCTTTACTTCAAACTTTTCAGACATATAATATTCTTCTTTTCCGGGTATAGCTTCATCCAACTGTTGTTCAAACACTGGACCGTAAATTCCAATATTAGAACTTAATGTTGCTGCAAGAACATAACGTTGAATGTACTTAGACTCATTGGCACCTTGTAAATGATATGGATTAATATCTGGTGTATTAGGCCAAAAATTAGGTCGCATATACTCGCGTTGATCCGTTTGCGTCAATTCTATCATATACTCAATCAACTCATGTTTGGTGTTTCTCCAAGTAAAGTATGTATAAGATTGTGTATAGCCTTGCTTAGCTAGCTGCTGCATTACCTTAGGTTTTGTGAATGCCTCAGCTAAGAAAATAACGTCTGGATGCTTCTTTTTAACCTCTGCAATTGCCCAATTCCAAAAATAATATGGCTTTGTATGTGGGTTGTCTACTCTAAAGACATTGACACCACAATCTATCCAATAAAGTAGGATGTCTAAACATTCAATCCAAAGAGATTTATAATTTTTACCTTCCCAGTAAATTGGCAAAATGTCTTGATATTTCTTAGGTGGATTTTCAGCATACTGTACTGTTCCGTCTGGTCGCCATTTAAACCAATCTGGATGTTCAGTCACCCAAGGATGATCTGGTGCAGCCTGCAGTGCATAGTCCATTGCAACCTCAATATTAAGTTCTTTGGCCTTTTTAACTAAGGCTTTAAAATCTTTGAGTGATCCAAGTTGAGGATGAATTTCCTTATGTCCACCATGCTTCGAACCAATTCCCCATGCAGAACCAGCATCACCTTCTTGTGCATCAGTAGTATTGTTTCTACCTTTTCTGTTTACCTCACCAATGGGATGAATAGGTGGAAAATACAAGGTGTCAAATCCCATCTCTGCAACCCTAGGCAACAATCTCTCACAATCTTTAAATGTACCGTGTTGCCCTTCTTTTTCTGATGAAGATCTTGGAAAAAACTCATACCAAGTACTGAATAAAGCTTTCTTTCTATCTACATAAACCTGTAATTCCTTTGATTCATTGGCATTCAATTTTTCCGGATATTTCACAAAAATACCATGTAAGTTATGAGATACGGCCTCTTTGATAGCTTCATCATATTTTGCCTCATTATTAAAACAATCAATACAATACTTAAGGTATTCTTGCTCTTCTTTTGAAGCCTTTTTTAGTAATGGTTTTAGATAAGTAACGCCTTCTAATAACTCAGAATTAACATGTTGATTATCATCAATCTTTCGCTCAATTCCATGTTGCCAATTCAATGGATGATCTACCCATCCCTGAACTTTATAAGTATAAAAACCTTGTTTTTCAACACTGAAAGATGCATTCCATTCATCATTAACATTATGATACATTCTTACCTCACTCCATTTGCGTTCTCTTTCGTGTTTAAAAAGCACTGAAGCTGCAATAATATCGTGCCCATCAACAAGCACATGTGCATCTACATTTACAATTTCATTAACTACACGTTTTATAAAAAACTCTCCACAGTTTAATTGAGGTGAAACTGCATCTATGACAACACGTCTTTGATTTTGCATACTGCTGATTGATTGTTAATTATACGGCGAAATTACTATACATTATCGACAAATAAAAAGATAAACTATAGCGAATTAAACTATAACGTTTGAATTGGATAACTATTTACTATATAAGTTGTTTATCTATTGTATTATGGTACCGGAAGGTATAACAGCATCCTTTTTTACTACAACTATTCCATCCTTAACCAAGTAACTTTTTGTTTCTTTATCCTTTAAATGTTTACCTCCATTAATTCTAACATCATCTCCGATTCTGCAGTTTTTATCTAAGATTACATTTTTAATGAAGCATCGTTCTCCAATTCCCATATAAGTTTTAATGTCCTTATCCTGGACCTCCTCAAGTGATTCATAGTAATCGTTACCCATCATGTAGCAGTTGATTACTGTGGATTCAGTACCTATTCGTGATCGAATACCAATAACAGATCTTTCAATTTTCGCGGCATGGATTATACATCCTTCAGCAATTACCGTCCTATCCAACAAGGTGCCTGATATTTTAGACGTTGGTAATATTCTTGCATTTGTATAAATACGTTGATCGTTATCATAAAGATTAAATTTTGGAATTTCATCCGTTAATCCTAGGTTAGCATCAAAAAAGCTATCAATATTTCCAATATCAGTCCAATACCCTTCAAACTGATAACTCAAGGTTTTATGATTTTTGATAGCCTGAGGAATAATTTCTTTACCAAAATCTACCGTTTCGGGAGATTTCAATAATTCAACTAATAAGTCTCTATTAAAAATATAGATTCCCATTGATGCGAGATAATTTCTACCTGCGTTATTCATATCCTCGCTTACTGGTGAAGTCCAGTCTGGTAATAGCGAAGTGTCTGGTTTTTCTATAAATGAAGAAATGAAGTTGTTTTCATCTGTTTTTAAAATACCAAATGATGTAGCTTCCTTTGCATTTACTGGCTGTGTTGCAATTGAAATTTCAGCACCACTAGCTTCATGCGCTTCTATCATTTCATTAAAATCCATTTGATAAAGTTGATCACCAGACAAGATTAGTGCGTACTCAAAATTGTGTCTTAAAAAATGATGAAGACTTTGTCGTACCGCATCAGCTGTTCCCTGAAACCACTTATCACTTGCAATGGTTTGCTCAGCTGCCAAAACATCAACAAATGCCGAGCTGAAAAAACTAAAGTGATAGGTGTTTTTTATATGCCTATTCAACGAAGCTGAGTTAAACTGCGTTAAAACATACATCCGTTTAATGCTAGAGTTAATACAATTTGAAATAGGAATATCTACCAAACGGTATTTTCCAGCAATTGGCACAGCTGGCTTAGATCTAGTTTCTGTTAATGGGTATAATCTAGACCCTTGGCCACCACCTAAAATAATGCTTAAGACTTTATCATTCATTAGTTGTCTTGTATTAATGATTTGTATATTGATTTAGTTTGTTTTGCGATTGCTTTCCAATCAAAAAATTCTTCGACGCGTTCTCTACCCTTTTTCGCCATTTTTTCTCTTAGATTTCTATCGTCAATAACTTTGTTTACACCGACTGCTAAATCCCTAGAAAACTGATCTGGGTTAACAGGTTCAAAAGGTGCGACATTTTGTTGTTCTAAGTTAATTAATAATCCTGTTTCCCCTTCTACAACCACTTCCTTTATTCCACCAACCGCACTAGCTACTACTGCAGTTTCACAAGCCATAGCTTCTATATTTATAATTCCAAAGGGTTCGTAAATAGATGGACAACAAAATACATCAGCATGAGAATAAAGCTGAATAACATCCTTCTTATCTAACATTTTATCAATCCAAAAGATATTTTTCCTGGTTTTTGATGCTTCTGCTACAGCATCTTCCATTTCTTTCGCTATCTCATTAGTATCTGGTGCTCCTGCACATAATACAATCTGTGTGTCAGGATCAATATATTTTATAGCATTGACTAAATGTATAATTCCTTTTTGTCTCGTAATTCTTCCAACAAACAATACATAAGGTTTCGTTTTATCTATGCTATAGGTTTCTAAAACGTTGGTTTCTTTTACAACCACATACTCCTTTAAATCAATCCCGTTATAAACAACCTCAATCTTGCTTTCATCAACATTAAAATGCTTAATAACGTCATCTTTAGTCTCCTCTGAAACTGCAATTAAACAGTCTGCCATTTCAATAGCGGTTTTCTCAACCCATGATGAAGCATCATACCCTCTTCCCAATTGTTCTCTTTTCCAGGGTCTTAAGGGTTCCAAAGAATGTGTTGTAACAACTAAGGGCGTTCCATAACACAATTTAGCCATTATACCTGCAAAATGCGAATACCAAGTGTGACAATGCACAACATCAGCATCAATCGGATCTGCATTCATATGCAAACCGGTACTTAAGGTCTTAAAAACCGATTTAAGTTTATCGTCACTATCGGCGAACAAACCATCTTCAAATGGGTAGCCTTTAACACTTGGATTCTTCATAGAAGTGTTTTGATCACCAAAAGCTCTTACATCAACCTCTATAAGTTCAGCCAATTCTTTCGCCAAATATTCGACATGTACTCCTGCGCCTCCGTAAACGTATGGCGGAAATTCTCTCGTAAGAAATAATACTTTCATTAATAAAGTGTTCTGTAAGTTATTTGTGAAATTTTAGACTAATGATTCAAGTGTTAATTCGCCATGAATTTACAACTATTTGTAATAATTATGAATTTATTAGACCATATTATTTTCAAGATTAATTTATTAATAAAATACATTTAAAAACTGATTAAAAATATAATTCTGTAGACCTAAAATTGAGAATTAATTAAGCTTAAAAATTTAATATCTCGTTAAAAATTTAATCAATTAATAAGTTCCTTGTAATTTTACTTAAAAAGAAACTATGAAAAAGTACATTATCACATCATTATTCGGTATTTTATTGAGTTGCAACTCAACTGCACAAAAGAAAGAGGAAAACGTAAAGGAAAGCTATGAAGTTACAAAAACAGATACTGAATGGAAAAGTGAACTTTCAGAAATGCAGTATTATGTATTACGCCAAGCAGGTACCGAACGTGCCTTTTCTAGTGCTTTAAATAAAAATTATAAGCCTGGAATTTACCATTGTGCTGGTTGCAATACTCCACTATTTAAAAGTGAGCATAAGTTTGATTCTGGCACAGGATGGCCAAGTTTTGATAGAGAAATAAAGGGTAATGTTGCCTTTTCAACGGATTATAAAATCGGATATGCACGTTCAGAAGAACACTGCGCAACTTGTGGCGGACATTTGGGACATGTATTTAATGATGGCCCTAGCAATACAACTGGCAAACGCCATTGTATAAATGGTGTAGCTCTAAAATTTGTGCCTTCGGAAGATACAGATGAATAATTATTTAGAAAGCACAATAAAGCAATTTGAATATTACAAAAGTTTGGGAGATCAAACGTTTGTGCAACTATCTTATGATGAACTTAAAAAAGAGTTTGTTGCAGATTCAAATTCAATTTCTATAATTGTGAAACATCTGGTTGGGAATATGCTAAGTCGTTGGACAAACTTTTTAACAGAAGATGGTGAAAAGGAATGGCGTGAACGCGATCAAGAATTCGTTGATACTTTTACTAGTAAGCAAGATCTAATTACTTCATGGAATAAAGGGTGGGATTGCTTGTTCAACGCTTTACATCCAATTGATAATAAAAACTTGGATAGAATAATATACATTCGTAATCAAGGCCATGCAATTACAGAAGCCATAAACCGTCAAATGATGCACTATGCCTATCATGTTGGTCAGATCGTTTTTCTAGGAAAGCTCATTCGAGGAAAAGATTGGAAATCCTTGTCAATACCTAAAGGTGAATCGAAAACGTACAATAAAGAAAAATTCGCTCGAGATAAAGGCAAGAGACATTTTACGGAAGACCTTTAATATTACATTTTCGTTTCGTAAATTCGTACCCTCAAAATTCAACTAAAAAATTACTCATGAGTAAATACGACATAATTGTACTAGGAAGTGGTCCAGGTGGCTATGTAACAGCGATTAGAGCATCTCAATTAGGTTTTAAGACTGCGGTAGTAGAAAAAGAAAGCTTAGGTGGTGTTTGTTTAAATTGGGGATGTATCCCAACTAAAGCATTATTAAAATCGGCTCAAGTATTTGAATATCTCAAGCACGCTGAAGATTATGGTCTTAAAGTGAAAGATGCTGAACATGACTTTGATGCAGTTGTAAAACGTAGTAGAGGTGTTGCAGACGGTATGAGTAATGGTGTTAAGTTCTTAATGAAAAAGAACAAAATTGACGTAATTGAAGGATTTGGTAAATTAAAACCAGGTAAGAAAATAGATGTTGATGGCAAAGAATATACTGCTGACAATATTATTATTGCAACTGGTGCCCGCTCAAGAGAATTGCCAAGCTTACCACAAGATGGCAAAAAAGTTATTGGTTATAGGAAGGCGATGACTTTAGATAAGCAACCTAAGAAAATGATCGTTGTAGGTTCTGGTGCCATTGGTGTTGAGTTTGCCTACTTCTACAACTCAATGGGAACTGACGTCACTATTGTAGAATATATGCCAAAAATCGTACCTGTTGAAGATGATGAAGTTTCTAAACAATTGGAACGTAGCTTTAAAAAGTCAGGTATAAAAATAATGACTTCTGCAGAAGTAACATCTGTTGACACTTCTGGGAAAGGCGTAAAAGCTACTGTAAAAACTAAAAAAGGAGAAGAAGTTTTAGAGGCAGATATAGTTTTATCTGCTGTTGGTATAAAATCAAATATTGAGAATATCGGATTAGAAGATGTTGGTATAGCAGTAGATAGAGACAAGATTTTAGTAAATGATTATTACCAAACAAATATACCTGGATATTATGCTATAGGTGATGTAACACCTGGCCAAGCATTGGCCCATGTGGCCTCAGCAGAAGGTATTTTATGTGTTGAAAAAATAGCTGGTCACCATGTTGAAGCATTAGACTACGGAAATGTTCCTGGCTGTACGTATTGTTCACCAGAAATTGCGAGTGTTGGTTTAACAGAGGCCCAAGCAAAAGAGCAAGGGCTAGATGTTAAGATTGGTAAATTCCCATTCTCTGCTTCTGGTAAAGCTAGTGCTGGTGGAAACAAAGAAGGCTTTGTTAAAGTAATTTTTGATGCTAAATATGGTGAATGGTTAGGATGTCATATGATTGGTGCTGGAGTTACAGATATGATCGCAGAAGCGGTATTAGGTAGAAAACTAGAAACTACAGGTCACGAAGTCCTTAAAGCAGTTCACCCTCATCCAACAATGAGTGAAGCTGTAATGGAAGCAGTTGCAGATGCTTATGATGAAGTAATACACTTGTAATTATTTCAGTTAGATAATTTATAAAGCGATTCAAATGAATCGCTTTTTTTATAGCTTATAACCAACACCTAGAAACATGACATTTGGTGAAAGCTCCTCAAAACCAAGTGTGTATTTCATATGTATATCAAGATTGGATGATAAATTATATGCTAAACTTATATCTGCACGGACTTTGAATTTGTTAGAAAAGAAATCAAAAAAGTAATTTAAACTTGGACCAATTAGTAGGTGAAAGTTCTTATTGACATCATATTGCAAATAAATGGGAGCATTCAAAAATTGAAAATCGCTTATACCTATATATAACAATTCCGGTTGAATATGAAGGCTTGAGTCAATTTCAAAATCCGCAAAAAAACCACCATAAAAACCTAATTCTGTATCAGGATATTCACCAAAGTTAATTTCATCTACCTTGAAGAACGTGATATTAACTCCACCTTTAACACCGAACTCTGTTTGTGCTTGAATAGAACTTAAATGGAATATTAAAACGAATATGGAGAGTAAAAACTTATTCATATCCAATTAATAAAAACTTTCAATTGCTAAATCATAACTTTTTAGTCCAAAACCAAGAACAACACCTTTTGCATTTGGTGAAATATAAGAGTGATGTCTAAACTCCTCACGAGCAAATGTGTTGGAAATATGCACTTCCACTACAGGTGTTTCAATACCTTTAATCGCATCACCAATACCAACAGAGGTATGTGTATAAGCAGCTGCGTTTAAAATGATGCCATCATAACTAAAACCTACTTTTTGCAATTTATCAATAATTTCTCCTTCAATGTTAGACTGATAATACTCTAAATTCACATCCCTAAATTTAGACTTCAACTCCTGAAAATAATCTTCAAAAGTTTGAGATCCATATATTTCTGGTTCACGCTTACCAAGTAAATTTAAATTAGGTCCATTAATTATCATCAATTTCTTCATGAAGTAAAGATATTAAAATAAGGATATAAAAAAACCAAAGCAGGTCAGCTTTGGTTTTTTATTATATCAATTAAGATTTAGAAGAAATAGCCTATGCCGATTTGGATTACACTGTTTTTGTATTCTGCACCTTCTGTTTCAAATTCAGTTTCATCTACATCTAAGTTATCTGTTAAACCTAAATTATATCTCGCTGAGAAAAACAACCCACTATCCAACTTATAACCTAAACCGAAGTTTACTCCAAAATCAGTACTTTTCAAGAAATCTTTAATATCCTCTTCTTCATCATCGTATTCATCCTTAGCACTTAAAAGAAATCCTATTTGTGGACCTGCCTCAACGCTTAATCCATTAGTTACATAATATTTTGCCATTAACGGAACATTTAAATAATCAACCTTTACAGAGCCGTCCAACTCATCACCCTCAAAATCTTCTGTATAATCAGATCCCTGTGAAGAATATATCAATTCTGGTTGAAATGAGAATTTTTCAGAAATCTCAATTTCGGCTACTGCGCCAAAATGAAATGATGTTCTACCATCAAAACTATCAACTCTTTCACCTGTTATATCTGAGAAGTTTACACCTGCCTTTGCCCCAAATTTTACTTGGGCCTGCAAGATGGCCGTTCCAAAAAACGCCAATGCCATAAATAAAAAAAGTTTTCTCATAATTATTTAATTTAATGATTACAATTGCAAAACTATCATCGGAAAAAATCAGATGAAATGATATTGGTCAGTATTAAAAAACAAGCATAAAAAAAGAGGGGCAATTTGCCCCTCTTTTTTTTATTATTATATCTAATGACTATAATCCAAATTCTGCACCTAAAGTTAGTGCACTAAAAGTAAAGCCATCATTACTTACATTAGAAAAAGCAAGTACAATATCAATAGCTTCACTTACAGCATAAGAAGCTCTTGGGCGGTAATAAAAGCCACCATCGTTACCATCATTTACACCTATAGCATAACCTAAGTCAGCACCTAATGATATATCATCAGAAACTGCAAAACGACCTGCAGCAGCAATAGGAATAAAACCAGCTGCATCACCATCAAAATCAGATTTAAGTGAAGTATTAGAATAACCAGCAGTTACACCAGCATCAAAAGCTTCTGACACTTCCCATAAAGCAGCAACATCCAATTGAATGTTAAAACTGTATGCTGTATCAGCATCACCAACAGGTATTCCCGCATTTAAACCAGCACTGAAATTCTGTGCACTTAGACTTGCAAAAGCAAATACTGCAAAAACAGCTAAAAATAAATTTTTCATAATTATAAAGTTTTAAAATTGATTAAGGCTAAACTAGTGTATAAAATTTAATTTTTCATGACTTTTGTCATAGTTATTAACAATTTTATAAACATATTTTTATATATTATTGATTTTTAGTTATTTACAAAATATGTTATTAACATTATTCTAGTATTCTTTATAGATTTTTCTTTATTCTCTAAAATTTTTTAAAAATTATAATACTGATTTACAGTAATTTATAAATTATGAATTCTTGCTTTTCTAGCTTTAAATTTCATTTTATAAAATCTGAAATTCAATGACAGCTAAATGTTGCTCGAATTTATTATTTTCAACGTATGAAATGGCAACATGCGCTAACAGATTACCAGCACTACCTTAAAATAGAACGTGGATTATCTCCCAACTCAATTGAGAATTATAGTTATGATATAAAGAAGTTGATAGATTATCTTAACGATAATTCAATGCCCAAAAACCCAATCAATGTTGATAATGATACGATTAAAGAGTTTATCTATTTTATATCAAAATCTATTAATCCTAGATCGCAAGCCAGGCTAATTTCAGGTTTACGTAACTTTTTTGATTATCTAATATTTGAAAATTATAGAACATCAAATCCTCTTGATTTAATTGAATCTCCTAAAATTGGCAGAAAACTACCTGATACGCTTTCTGTTGAGGATATTGATATACTGATAAATTCAATTGATTTAAGTTACCAATATCAAGGTATAAATCTTGGAGAGCGTAACAGAGCCATAATAGAAACTTTATACAGTTGTGGTCTTCGTGTAAGTGAACTCATCGATTTAAAGCTTTCAGACTTGTTCTTTGATGAAGGGTTCATTAAAGTAACAGGCAAAGGCGATAAACAAAGATTTGTTCCCATAGGTAACACAACACAGAAGTTTATAAACATTTGGAAAGACATTAGAAACCATATCAAAGTTCAAACAGATTCTAAGGATGTCTTATTCTTAAATTATAAAGGCAAGAAGCTTACACGTGCCATGGTATTTACAATTATTAAAAAAACAGTAGAAAAGTCAGGATTAAAGAAGAACGTTTCACCTCACACCTTCAGGCATTCTTTTGCTACGCATTTATTAGAAAATGGTGCAGATTTAAGAGCTATACAAATGATGTTGGGTCATGAGAGTATAACTACCACCGAAATATACATGCATGTAGATCGATCTCATTTAAGTGAAGTTTTAAATAAATTTCATCCAAGAAAATAAAAAAAGCGTTCAAAAAATTGAACGCTTTTATTTAATAAATACTTTATTCTTATTTGGCAATATTAACTGCCCTAGTTTCTCTTATTACAGTAACTTTTACCTGTCCTGGATATGTCATGTCCGTTTGTATTTTTTGTGAAATCTCAAAAGACAAGCTTGCTGCTTTATCGTCTGATACTTTTTCACTTTCTACTATGACCCTTAGTTCTCTACCTGCCTGAATTGCATATGCTTTCTTAACACCCGTAAAACCAAATGCAACATCCTCCAAATCTTTGAGTCGTTGTATATACGAATCTAATACTTGACGTCTTGCTCCTGGTCTTGCACCAGAAATAGCATCACAAACTTGAATTATAGGTGAAAGTAAAGTTGTCATCTCTATCTCATCATGGTGTGCTCCTATTGCATTGCACACATCTGGTTTTTCACCATATTTCTCAGCCCACTGCATTCCTAGTATAGCGTGTGGAGTTTCAATATCAGCTTCGGAAGATGGAACTTTCCCAATATCATGCAATAATCCCGCACGTTTTGCTAGTTTAGGATTCAGTCCTAATTCAGCAGCCATAACACCGCAAAGTTTAGCAACTTCTCGTGAGTGTTGCAACAAGTTCTGACCATAAGAAGAACGGTACTTCATACGACCAACCATTTTAATCAATTCTGGATGTAATCCGTGAATACCCAAATCGATAACGGTGCGTTTACCAACTTCTATAATTTCTTGCTCAATCTGCTTTTCTGTCTTTCTAACAATCTCTTCAATTCGTGCTGGATGAATTCTACCATCAGTTACCAATTTGTGTAGAGACAGTCTCGCTATTTCACGTCTAACAGAATCAAAACAAGATAATATGATTGCTTCTGGTGTATCATCAACAATAATTTCTACACCAGTTGCAGATTCAATTGCTCTTATATTTCTTCCTTCTCGACCAATAATTCTACCCTTAACATCATCAGATTCTATATTAAATACAGAGACGCAATTATCAATGGCCTCTTCAGTACCAATTCTCTGAATTGTATTTATGATTATTTTTTTCGCATCTTGCTGAGCAGTGAGTTTAGCCTCTTCTATGCGGTCTTGCACAAATGCCATAGCATCTGTTTTGGCCTCCTCTTTCAAGGATTCTATAAGTTGTCCTTTCGCCTCTTCCGCAGATAGCTGAGAAATAACCTCTAGTTGTTTAATTTGACTCTTATGGGCTTTTTCAACTTCAACTTTCTTCTTCTCTAAAAACTCTAGCCTGAAGTCGTAATCCTTAATCTTATTCTCTAATGATTGATTAGATTTTTTTGCTTTTGATAATTCGTTTGAGATTTGTGATTCTTTATCTCTTATTCGTTTCTCAGCTTCAGCCATTTTTTTGTCTCTAGACAAAATTACCTTCTCATGCTCTGATTTAAGTTCAATAAATTTTTCCTTTGCTTGTAATATCTTGTCTTTCTTTAGCGCTTCGGCATCAGATTTTGCCTGCCTAAGAATGGATTTAGATTCAATTTCTGCATCCTTAATTAATTTTGATGCTTTTCCTTTTCCCAATGATTTGGTAATAATCAAACCTAATATAAATCCTAAAATTACGCCTCCAACAATATATAAAATTGTGTTAGTGTCCATGTTTGTTGTTTAGTTTTAGTGTATAAAAAAGCCTACATCAGTTTTGGATTCTGTATAAACTCCTTAAAAACAAGTTTAGGGCTAACAAGCTGATCAAAAATCTGTCTAAGATACCAAACACGTTTAGCACTAACAGCACGATTTTACAACTTCAACTCACCCTTTTTAAAGAATTAACGTTGAGTTTATCAAAAAATATAACTAATGTAGGCAGTAACCTTTTTATTTTAAAGAACGTACGAGTTAAATATGCGCATTTAACAGTTCATTTAAAGCTTCTAACTTTTGCTGAACTTCTTCATTGACATATTCTTTATCTATTGACTTTTGCTCTACTTGAGCTGCAAATTGCAAAGCACACATTGCTAGTACATCTTGCTTATCTCTTACAGAGTAATTTTGCTCAAACTGACCAATCATAGCTTCAATTTTCTTTGTAGCCTTTCTCAAGCCCTCTTCTTGCTGAGGATTAATGGTTAATGGATAAACCCTGTTAGCAATTGAAAGCTTAATTTTTAATTGATCTGACATTTAGTCTAATTTACAACTTTATTCTGAGAGTTGACTTATACAATGGTCTATATCTCTGATAAGTGCATTTATTTTGAGCTTTGTATCTCGTTTATTTTCGTCACCACCAAGCATTGAATTTGCAATTTTGAGCGTTTCGTATTTCTCGTTCCAAGAAGCTATTTCCTCTTGTTGTTCTATGAGTTTTTGTTGATTCTGTTCTAATTTTTCAGACAGTTTTGCATTAGTTTGCTTTAAAACTTCTTGTTTGTGCAAAACCTTACTGATTTTATTCTCTAAGGTATCAACAATGTCTTCAATTTTACTCATTAAAGTAATTCAATACTGTTGAAACAAAGTTAACATACCAAATTAAAAAACACAATTCTTTTACAATTATTTTTAGCTGAGATAACAATAAAAAAATTAATTCGTTAAGAAAAATAATACCGTATTTGGGTTTGCATTTCCTATTCAAATTAATAAATTAGCCACTATTGAAATTATAATGAGAAATCTTCTGATTCTACTTTTATTGAGCACTTCCTTGTATTCGCAATCAGAATACCCTCAGGATTATTTTAAGAACCCTTTGGATATAACACTTGTACTTTCAGGCACATTTGCTGAATTAAGATCTTCTCACTTCCATGGTGGTTTAGATATAAAAACACAAGGCAAACAAGGATTGAAAGTTTATAGCTCTGCAAAAGGTTATGTGAGTCGTATAAAAATATCGCATTATGGATATGGTAAAGCAATTTATATAACACATCCAAATGGTTATACCACGGTTTATGGGCATTTACAGAAATTTTCAAAGCGATTAGAAGATTACATTAAAATGTGCCAGTATCAAAAAGAGAGTTTTGAAGTTGAAGTATTTCCTGGTCCTGAAGAACTCCTTGTTGATGCCAACGAGGTTATTGCTTTTTCAGGTAATACTGGCGGATCTGGCGGACCTCACCTGCATTTTGAAATTAGAGACAATCAGGAAAGACCAATGAACCCTATGCTTTTTGGTATAGATATTAAAGATACCAAAGCGCCCTTTGTAATAGGTGTTTATGCTTATCCTAAAGATAATGATGCACTTATAAATGGTAAAAACGAGCGTATACCCTTAAGGCTTATCCCAAAAAAAAGTGGTGATTACGAAGTTGAAAAAATTACAGCTCATGGCAACATAGGATTTGGAGTTACAACCTACGATAAACAAGACTTGGCACCCAACAAGAATGGCGTTAGCAATATTCAAACCTTTTTTAATGGTAATAAAAGTTTAGAGATTGATTTTAAGCGTTTCAGCTTCAGTGAAACAAAGCATATTAAGCGATTAATTGATTACGAATACTGGAAAACAAAGAAGTCTAGAATTCAAAAATTATTTATAGAATCAAATAATCCTTTAAGCTTATATAAAGAAACGTATGATAATGGCTATGTGAAAATTGAAGATAGTACATCATCTGTTTACAAAATTAGGATTAGAGACTACAAACAAAATGAAACATGGGTAAATATCCCTATTAGTGGCAAGTATAAAAAACCAAATTCTGAATCAGAGGAAAATATAGATGGAAAATCATTAGTATATAACGATAAGAGCACCGTTTTAAATTCAGGCAACGTGAAGGTGAATTTTTATGAAAATACAGTCTATGATGATGTTTGGATTGATTTTAGCGTAAATTCTGATACCCTTAAATTGGATGAAGATAAAATACCTCTGCAAAAGAACTTCTATATTAATTATGATATAAGTAATTATAAAAGCGAACATCAAGACAAGCTGTTTATTGCTAAGCTTTATGGTTATTATAAAAAGCCTAGCTACGTATATACTACAAGAAAAGGTAATACATTAAGTGCTGGTAGTAAAGTTTTTGGAACTTATACACTTGCGATGGACACTATTGCTCCCACAATTAAACCTGTGAATTTTCAAAACAAAAAATGGCTAAGCAAATATCGTTACCTAAAGGTTAAAATAGATGATGATTTGTCTGGAATTAGTAAATATAGGGCAACAGTGAATGGTAAATGGATACTAATGGAATATGATTATAAAACTAAATCTCTTGTTCATGATTTCAATGATAATATTGTTAAAGACACCAAGAACGATTTAAAAATAATTGTTACAGATAATATTGGAAATAGTTCTACTTTTGAAGCGACCTTTTTTAGGAAATAAATTAATCTGTTTGAAACACTTACATTTAATAACATTTTTCACCCTCTTGATTGGACTTATGTCCTTTTCGCAATCTGCAACGATTAGAGGTGTTATATTAGATGAGAACAACTTTCCTGTCAGTGAAGTAAATATTAAAGCAAGTACTGGTGAAGGTACCGCAACCAATGTCAATGGTTTTTACGAGTTAAAAATTCCATCTGGTCAAGAAATTTCAGTAGAGTTTACACATATTAGCCATAAACGAATTCTTCAAGTATTTAATTTAAAAAATGGCCAGGAAATTGAGTTTAATCCTGTTATGAAGATTGAAGCTGAACAAATAGCCACTGTTGTCTTAACAAGCAATACGAGGCAAAAGGTCAATGGTGTAACTACAATTTCTCCAAAGGTTATTAGAACCATAAAAGGCGCTCAGCCTGGCGTAGAGAATATTCTTAAAACATTACCAGGAGTGAATATCTCAAACGAATTGAGTACACAATATTCTGTTAGAGGTGGCAATTTTGACGAGAACTTAGTATATGTTAACGAAATTGAGGTTTATCGTCCGTTTTTAATACGATCTGGTAACCAAGAAGGGTTAAGTTTTGTTAATACTGATATGGTTGCTAACGTAGATTTTTCTGCCGGTGGTTTTCAATCTAAGTATGGTGACAAATTATCGTCTGTATTAGACATTACATATCGCAATCCGGTTGATTTTGGAGTAAGAGCAGACCTTAGTTTATTAGGGGGAAGTATTGCTGGAGAAACAGTTTCAAAAGATGGGAAATTTTCAGGAATTGCTGGAGTAAGATACAGAGACAATAGTTTAATTTTAAATAATCTTGAAACTGAAGGTAATGTTGAGCCTGTATTTGCTGATGCTCAAACTTATCTTACCTATCGTTTCTCAGATAAGTTTCATCTTAACTTTTTGGGTAACATTTCGTTAAATAAGTATAATTTTCAGCCAGAAAACAGGCAAACTAATTTTGGTACTTTAGAAGAACCTGTTGCTCTTTTAGTGTTTTATGACGGACAAGAAGAGGACGAATACCAAACTTACTTCGGAGCTTTTAAAGCCAATTATTTCGTTAATGATGATCTTACTTTAAAGCTCATTGGTTCTGCTTATCACACTATTGAACAAGAATTCTTCGACATATTTGCACAGTATAGATTGGGTGAAGTAAACACCAATATTGGAGATGATGACTTGGGTGAAGTTGAATTTAGTGAAGGTATTGGATCTCAATTAACACATGCGCGTAACGAATTAGATGCTTTCATTGTTAATGTTGAGCATAGAGGAGATTATAGTATTGATGAAGAAAGCACATTAGAGTGGTCTATTAAGTATACAGATGAAGATATACGTGATCGTCTGGTGGAATACGAAGTAATTGACTCTGCAGGTTTCTCAATAAGACCTCCTAATTTCAGTCAACCAAATTTACAACCTTACGAGCCATTCTCGGGACCTCTTACCGCTTTTGAAAATATAAGAGCGCTTAATAGGGTGAAAATTCAAAGAATTCAAGCATTTGCGCAATACAGTAAGCGAACTACTTGGGGTGACAATGAAGTATTTTATAATGCAGGAGTTAGAGCACATAATTGGACTGTTAGTGGTGAAGGAATAGAATCTAACACACAAACTGTTTTTAGTCCACGTGTTCAATTTGCAATTAAACCGAATTGGGACAAGGATATGCTCTTTAGAGTTGCTGGTGGTCTTTATTATCAACCGCCTTTTTATAGGGAGTTAAGAGATTCTTCTGGGGTTGTACAGCCCAATGTAAAAGCTCAGAAATCATTTCATATAGTGCTTGGCAATGAATATAGTTTCGAAATGTGGGATAGACCATTTAAACTGGTTACGGAAGCATATTACAAAGGTCTTACAGACGTAAATCCTTATACCTTAGAAAATGTAAGGATAAGATATAGAGCGAAAAATAATGCTGAAGCTTATGCTTATGGTTTAGATATGAGGTTAAATGGTGAGTTTGTGCCAGGTACAGAATCTTGGTTTAGCTTTGGATATTTAAAGACAGAAGAGAATATTGATAATCGTGGTTATATTGCGAGACCTACAGACCAAAGACTAAAATTTGGTGCTTTGTTTCAAGATTATGTACCCAACATGCCCGATTTAAAAATGTATTTAAACCTTGTTTACAATACTGGAGTTCCCGGAGGGTCACCTAGTTATGCCGACCCTTATGATTTTCAAATACGCCTTAGGGATTACCGACGTGCTGATTTGGGTATTTCTTATGAAATTGTAAATCCAGAGCGAAAATACAGTAGTAATTGGAAAAAAGCATTTAAACAATTCTCGATTGGTTTTGAAATTTACAACATGTTCAATAACCAAAACACCATTACAAACACATGGGTAAGAGACGTATACAGTAAACGACAATTTGCAATTCCTAATTTCCTTACACCACGAGTATTCAATCTACGTTTATCTGCTAGATTTTAGAATTAACAAAATTCTTCAACACCTCAACAACATAATCCAATTCTTCTTTGGTATTGAATATACTAAAAGAGAAACGTACCGAAGGTTTTATCAAATCGGCTTTGTTTAAGATCGTGCTCAATACATGCGATTGTTGACTGCTACCGCTCTGACATGCACTACCCTTAGAACACGCGATTCCTTTTAAATCCAATTGAAATTGTAACATAGGCGCTTTCTCAGGAGCAATTGGTAAACATATATTTACTAAGGTATATGTACTTTTATTTAAATCTCCACAGCCTCCATTAAAGCTTATCTCAGGAAGTTCCTGTTTAAGTCTACTTATAAAATATGATTTTAAGTCTGAGACATATTTATGTTCTTTTTCTAAGTTAGTATATGCCATCTTCAAGGCTTCATCCATTCCAACAATATTATGGATGGACTCTGTACCTGCTCTATAACCTCGCTCCTGCTCTCCTCCAAAAATCAAAGGTTTTAGACCTGATTCTTTTCTAATAAAACAAAAACCAACACCTTTAGGACCGTGAAATTTATGGGCACTAGCTGCGAGAAAATCTACTGGAATTTGGTCTAAGTCTAATTTAAAATGGCCAACGGACTGAACCGTATCTGTATGAAATAATGCGCCATATGATTTACATAAATTTGCAACCCTATTGATATCAAGTATATTACCAATCTCATTATTTATATGCATTAAACTTACCAATGCCTTTTCACTAGCTTTTAACAACTCCTCCAAATGGTTGTAATTCACAAAACCATTTTCATCAACATCAACAAAACTTAGTTTTACTCCATATTCATTCTTTAACTGCTCAGCTGTATGTAAAACTGCGTGATGTTCAATTTTTGAGATAATAATCTCATTAACTCCTAAATCTCTAACTGCACTGCGTAAGGCCAAATTATCTGCTTCAGTTCCTCCAGAAGTAAATATTATTTCAGATGCAGATACATTGAAGTAGCTCGCAATGTTCTTTCTGCACTGCTCTAAAAGAGCTTTGGATGAGCGACCAAAACTATGTGTAGAAGATGCATTACCAAAGTTTTCCTTTAAAACTTCAGTCATCCTATCTATTACTTCAGGTCTTATGGCAGTTGTTGCTGCATTATCTAAATAAACTGACTTCATGGTGCAAAAATATCGTAAATAAAATTATTTAATTACTTCAGCGTTATAATTTCACAAATCCGTTATTTTTGTTGAAAATTGAATCTATGGCACGTCGTTTTTTTGCTTTCTTTTTATTAGTCTTTTTGTCCACATGTGATGATGGTGACATCATTAATGTTCAATTAGAATTTGATGAGGAATTAGATAGATGTGATAATTTCGAAAATTTTTATTTGCTATATGATACACGGGAAGATCCCAACGAGGCACTAATCCTATCCTTACCAAAACCAGCTTTTGACTATTTATTTACAGATGAAACGCAAGCAAATGAACCACACTCAGTAGAAATAGGATCATCTACTGGAATACGATTCAATTATAGAACCTATAGTAATGTACTAGGCGATGATGTTCTATGCGATGAACTCTCAGACCCTAGTATAGTGGTTATTGATGATTACGAAACAGATGGTGGCACTGTCAAAGTAACTGTTACGATTGTAGATGACGATAATGACGGTATCCCAACAGAAGATGAAGATTTAGATGGTGATGGAGATCCAACAAATGATGATTTTGACAATGATGGTATACCTAACTATTTAGATGAAGATGATGATAATGACAACGTTAAAACAATAAATGAAGATGATAATGATGATGGAGACAATAATCCATTTACCAATCCTAGAAATACTGATGGTGAGGACCAACCAGATTATTTAGATACTGACGATGACAACGATGGAATTTTAACTCGTCTTGAGGATCCTACGGAAGACGAGAATCCATTAAATGATTTTGTACCTAATGAAGAGGGTATGAATGTAAGAAGATTTCTGTATAATCATCCTACTGCAATGGAAGCCTTTCCTGATTCTGGTTTTATAGACAATACGTATACGAGAACCACAACAAGCGTCTTTGTTCTGGAAGATATTGGTTTAGATATCATTGACGCTACTATTATAAACCTTGGTAGTTTTGTTAGCCCTATTGAAAACATAACTACCGAAAATGATTAATTAAGATTTTATATTCTGAAATATCCTTACTTCAGTTGCACCTAAACCATAGGTTTTATAGTCTGCATCGTAAAACTGAACGTTATTATATCGCCTAAAAAGTGTTTCCAGTTCTTGTCGTAATACACCTTCGCCCACACCATGAATAAAAACCAGTTTTGGTATTCTATTCTTTATTGCATGTTCTAAACGTCTTCTTGCTGTATCGATTTGTAAATTCAACATATCAAAATTGGACATACCTTTAGTTGAATCCGTTAAATGATGAATATGAAGGTCTACAGAAATTTTTGGTGCGTGTCTTTGTTTTGATTTTGAGGAAGGTTGCTGCCTCCTTTTTGTTACTTCTTTTTCTTTTTTTATACGCTCTAAATCTGTATTTATAACCGCTTGTCTTAACTTTTTATCTGATGCAGTCACAATTAATTCATGCGATTCAAATTGCAAGTCAAATCCATCCATATCTTCAATAGTTACAGTGGTCCCGGAAACATCAACAACAACACCTTTTATATTATCGTCAATGGTTTCTACATTATCACCAATATTAATCTTCATCTTCCGATTTAATAAATGATTCTTCCTCCTGCTTATCAGATTTACTTGGGATATTTCTAGATGTTCTATAAATGCCAAACATTAGTAATACGATACCACCAATTAACAAGTAAGTATCTTGTTTTTCTTCAGCCTGTGCATAAAGCGCAACTGCCCCACCTATAATAATCGCTAATAAATTTACGATTTTCGAAAAGTTCATCTGCCTTTAGTGTTTTGTTAAGCAAAAATACAGCATAGTACTTTTTTAAGGGTCAAATACCTAAAAGTATTTTTCAATTATTAAATTAGCATGATGCTTTTTATAATAAAAGGAATAGAAGAGTATATGCTTCCATGCATGTGGAAAAAGACGTTCAATGTTGATTGTATGGGTTGTGGTATGCAACGCTCAATTGCCTTAGTTTTTGAAGGGGAATTTGTAGCAGCATTTTATATGTATCCTGCTATTTATACTTTAATAGCGATGTTTACCTTTCTTTTTATTCATTTAAAATTTCACTTTAAAAATGGTCATAAAATTATACTAGGCCTTTTTATTTTAAATATTAGTATTATTGTAATAAGTTTTTTAATCAAAACATTTTAACCTAATAAAAATCAACTCTCATGGAAAAACAAATGTTACCTAATGCAACACTGGCCCTTGTTATGGGTATTTTATCAATAGTTGGCTGTTGTTGTTACGGATTACCAGGAATTATATTTGGAATTGTGGCCATTATTATTGCTGCTAAATCTGAAAAATTATATAAAGAAAATCCAGAAAATTATCTTGGCTACGGTAACGTAAAAGCTGGGAAAATTATGGGCATTATTGGTGTAGCACTTGGAGTCTTATTTGCAGCTTATATGGCTTGGTTCATTGGTCAAGTTGGTTGGGAAGCATTACAAGATCCTGAAATGCTAATGGAAAGAATGGAAGATATGCAGAATCAATAGGATATATTTTATACAAAAAAAGCGACCGATTGGTCGCTTTTTTTATTTCAATTCTTTTTAAACTTCAAACTCTATTAATGTCTTTGTTATAATAGACACACAATCCAGCAATTGATCTTCCGTCATAACCAATGGAGGCGCAAAACGAATAATGTTACCATGCGTTGGTTTTGCCAATAAACCATTATCCCTAAGTTTTAAACAGATATTCCATGCTGTATCACTATCTTCATCGTCATTAATTACAATGGCATTTAATAACCCTCTACCTCTTACGGAGCTAACAATAGTGCTATTCACTATATACTTGTTCATTTCTTCTCTAAAGAGATTTCCAAGATAATCTGCATTTTCAGCAAGTTTTTCTTCTTTTACCACTTCTAGAGCTGCCATAGCTACTGCTGCAGCAACAGGATTACCACCAAAGGTACTGCCATGATTACCTGGTTGAATAACATTCATTATTTCATTGCTCGCCATTACAGCAGAAACAGGATATAAACCACCACTTAATGCTTTTCCTAATACAAGAATATCCGGTTTAACATCAGGTGTTCCCGAACAGTCTTTGTTTTCACAAGTACAGTTGCCACAAGTTGCCAATAATCTACCTGTACGTGCTATACCAGTTTGTACCTCATCCGCAATAAATAGTACATTATATTTATCACATAAAGCCTTTGCTTCTTTTAAATAGTTTTCACTTGGTACATATACACCAGCCTCTCCTTGAATTGGTTCAATTAAAAATCCTGCAACATTCTCATTCGTACTGAGTACGTCCTCTAATTCTTTAAGATTGTCATATTCAATCTTTATAAATCCGTCTGTATATGGTCCAAAATGCTGACGTGCTACTGGATCATTTGAGAATGATATAATTGTTGTTGTTCTTCCATGGAAGTTGTCTTTACATACAATTATATCAGCTTTATTTAAATCAATGCCTTTTACCTCATAAGCCCATTTTCTGCAGACTTTTATTGCAGTTTCTACAGCTTCTGCTCCAGAGTTCATAGGTAGCATTTTATCAAACTTAAAATATTCGGTTGCGTATTTTTCGTAGCGCCCAAGCATGTCATTATAAAATGCTCTTGATGTTAATGTTAAACGCCGTGATTGTTCATTCATAGCATTGACAATCTTTGGGTGACAGTGCCCTTGATTTAATGAAGAATACGCAGATAAAAAATCATAGTACTTTTTACCTTCAACATCCCAGACAAAGACACCTTCGCCTTTACTTAATACTACTGGTAGTGGATGATAATTCTGCGCTCCATACTTGTTTTCTAGTGCCATCGCCTCTTGCGATGAAATTTGGTCTAATACTGCCATTTTAAAAATAATTTAATAAATGAATAAAATATCCATTCCTTATCTACCTTTATCCTTTCGAAGAGTCCGAAAATTCAGCGTGGGAAAGAAATCATCCCTAGAGACCTGCAAATTACTAAATATAAATGTGAATTAAAACTTACTCAGATATTTTCCCAGATAATGAAGAAACCTGTAGTTCCAATCTTTTCATTTCTCTAATTAAAGCTTTTTTATCTATTTGCATCCATGTGTAGAACTTTAACATACTAGATCCCATAAGACTTAGTGAACCGAAAAATCCCCATCGAATTAAATCATTCGTTGCATCTACTTTAAAAAATTGAATAGCACAATATATAAATAGACCAAAAAAGACAAACTGTACTATACTCATCATTATTATAATCCAGCTGTTTTTACCCGAAAAAATACCTGTAACCATCTGCCAAAGATTCTGCTCATCTAAATCATCATAAAATTTCGCTTCTTCTTTTGTTAGTGTGTCCTTAATTAATTTGTCGATGTCTTCCATATTAGTTTTCATAATTTCTATGTTTTAATGTTATTTTTAATTTTTCTCTCGCATGAAATAGCCTTGATTTAGTTGTTCCAACAGAAATATCTAGTATATCACTTATTTGTTTTATGGTGTATGATTCTAAATAAAAAAGCCGAATGACTGCTTTTTGCGCTCTAGGCAAATCATTAATTGCCTTTAATAGCTGTTGTTTTAATTTGTCATTATCAGAAACTACTTGGGTGCTTTTCTGAATTTCTATTTCATAACCAATAGTATTTTTCTGTTTTATGGATTGAACCCTAAGCCAATCCATAGATTTATTGCAAACTATTCTATATGCCCAATATTTAAACTGTCTTGGTTCTTTTAGTGTGTCTATTTTATCAATTATAATTGCCCAACTATCTTGAGCAATATCCTTGGCAACGTCCTTATCTTTTACCAGCCAGTAAGCCTTATTACAAAAGGTTTTGTGCCAACGTTTGACTAAAGATGCCATAGCCTTTCTATCTCCAGCTTTGAATGCCTCTACTAAAGATTCATCTATATTTTGATTAACTTTCAACTAAACATGTTTGTTTTTAAAAGAATCCCTTTTATAAGCTCGCCTCAAGAATTTTACCCATGTCTTGTATTCTGTTTGCTTTTTATGTTCTAAAAAGTAATTTTCAACCTTGTCAAACGCTTCTTCTATTAAAGCATCATGAAGCCAACGAATTGCTAATGCCCACAATAATGAAGCTCTAAATGAAGTTGTCATAATTATTTTATGCGCTATCTCTGTTTTAGTTTCATTAGTACTGGTAATATTTAGTTCGTGTGTTCCATTAAACCCAACTGGTTTAAGAAATTGAAACTTTATAAATTCACCTTCATTAAACTCAACAATCTTATATCTTATAAGCCCATGACCTCCATGAGATCCAATAGTCAAACCGTTTTTAAAACGTATTGCTGGCCAATTCTCATAAGGCCAAATCATATCTTCCTTAGTTGCCAATGTCCTAAATAATTCAGATACCTTTTCTTTTGGTTGGTTTATGGTACGTTTGTGAATATTAACAACTCTCATACTCTAAAGACGAAGAAGATTGGAAAAGGTTCAATTTTATTTTAAACTATTTAAAGATAGTCTAAAATGCCACTATATTTGCACTCTAATTTTCTTATGGATGCCTAGACGAGAGCGCAACAAATTTGTTAAACGCGGACAAATCATTGAAATTTTAATTGAAGATTATGCTTTTGGTGGAAAAGGTATTGGTCGTATACGAAATGAATTTGGGGAATTCATAGTATTTGTTCCCAATTCGCTCCCTGGTCAATTGGTAAAAGCTCAAATAAAAAAATCGAGCAAAAAATATGCTGAAGGAAAATTGCTTGAAATTTTGAAGCCATCGGAAGATGAAATTGATATGTCTTATCAGGATATACCAGGAGCACCTTACATAAATCTACCAATTGAAAAGCAACACCAGTATAAAAAACAGAGCACTTTAGAACTTTTTAAACGTATAGGAAAGGTTACAGCTATTGAAGATAAGTTTGATGAATTAGTTAGTTCACCAAATACCTTTCATTATAGAAATAAAATGGAATACGGTTTTTCAGCCATTGGATATGATAGAGCTTTAAAAACTGATGTAGATGAATTTACGCTAGGATTTAAAAGAAGAGGGCTTTGGTGGTGTGGTGAAAATTTGAATAATGATTCAGGCCTCTTTGATGAAGAAGTTGAGGACAACTTAAAAAATATCCGTGAGTATTGCCAGAAAACCGGATTACCTCCATGGCATGGGCCAAAAAAAGAAGGGTTCTTTCGTTATTTGGTTGTAAGAAAGTCTTATAAGACCAATAGACTTCTTTTTAATTTAGTAACGACATCCCATTGCTTAGAGAATTTTGATTTAGATGAATTCGCCAAATATTTAGTAGAGCTATTTAATGATAGGATTGCTGGCTTATTACATACTATAAATGATGAAATCGGAGATAGAACCATTGCTACAACAGGTTCTATTAATTTAGTGTACGGTGATGATAAAATTGTTGAGGAGCTACTGGGTCTTAACTTTGAAATTAGTATGAAAAGTTTTTTTCAGACCAATCCGAAATGTGCAGAAAAACTATACTCCAAGGTTATTGATTATGCTTTAGAAGACAAAGCCTCTATTGATAACAATATAGTGCTAGATTTATTTTGTGGCACAGGAACAATTGGCCAGATTTTAGCAAGTAAGGCTACTAATGCTCAAATAGTTGGAGTTGACATTGTAGCTTCAGCCATTGAGGACGCTGAGAAAAATGCAAAACGTAATGAAATCCAAGGTCTAAAATTCTATACGGCAGATGTTGGTAAATTTCTAACTGAGCATCCTGAGTATATAAACAAAATCAGAACCATTATACTCGATCCTGCACGTGCTGGTATAGCACCAAAGACCCTTAAAAAAATAATAAACCTCAATGCAGAACGTTTGGTTTATGTATCTTGCAATCCGGCAACACAAGCAAGAGATACAGAGCAGTTGATGTTAGCAGGTTACAAAATTAAAAAGCTAAGTTTAGTGGATCAGTTTCCGCATACATCACACATTGAAACTGTGGTTTTGTTTGAAAAGTAAATATGAAAAGAATACAATTTTTAATACTAAGTTTAGCTACTCTCCTATTTGCATGCGAACGTGATGATATTTGTGCAGCAACTACTACAACAACACCAAGGCTAGTTATAGAATTTTACGATGATATTAATAATGATGATCTAAAAAGCGTATCTAGATTAACAGTTTATGGCGAAGGATTAATTTCAGATCCAGAGGAAAGTACAGATGAGACCTTAGTTTTTAATACCAATACAAATCAAATTTCACTACCATTAATTGTTGGCACTGAAAATGAACTCAATACGAGTAGATTTATATTAGAAAAAGATACCAATTTGAGATTGAACGATAACAATGCTACAAATTCTAACATAGATATCTTAGAAATTTCATATACCACAGAATTTGTATATGTTTCAAGAGCATGTGGATATAAAAGCCAATTTATTGGCCTATCCTTAAATGTTGAAGCAGATAGTGATTTATGGATAAGTAATATTGAAATCGTTGAAACAACAGTACAAGATGAAAACACAGTTCATGTTCGCATCTTCCATTAGATGCATATTAGTTATGCTGTTGATTTCATTCGTAGCAACAGCACAAGGAGAAGAAAAAGAAACAGTAAAAGACACACTGATCTTTAAGCAAAAGTACGGTTTAAGATTGGGTGCAGATATCAGTAAAATTGCTCGAACATTTGTTGATGACAATTATACCGGATTTGAGATTATGGGTGATTATCGCCTAACAAAACGTATTTATTTAGCAGGAGAAATTGGTAATGAAGAACGGACTATTGAAAATGAGGTGTTAAACAATACCACCAAAGGAAGTTATTTTAAAGGTGGAATAGATCTTAATTTCTACAGGAATTGGCTAGATATGGAAAATATGATTTACGCTGGTTTTAGAGCAGGTGCTAGTACATTCAGTCAAACATTAAATAATTATGATATTTACAATATCAATAACCAATACTGGAATGAACAAGTTTCAATAGCAGAAGGTGAAGAATTTAATGGTCTTACAGCTATATGGCTAGAAATTCAAATTGGTATAAAGGCAGAATTGTTCAATAACTTTTATGCTGGATTTAATGTACAGCTCAAGGGACTAATTACCGAAACAGAGCCAAGCAATTTTGAAAACCTATACATTCCAGGATTTAATCGTACATACGATAGTGGAAGTTTTGGTACTGGATTTAACTTTAACCTATCCTATTTAATTCCAATTTTCAAGAAAGACAAAATTGTAGTTCAAGAAAAAGAAGCTGAGGAATAAAGTCGGTTAATTATCCGAAATCACAATCAGGATTTTAAGTCTGCTCATTTTTTTCTATCTTTTCTTTATCAAACCTTGCCTATATGGATAAAGAATCAATCGAAGAGTTACTAGAAAACAAATATTCTGAATTAATTACTTGGCTAGAAAATCAACCTGATGAAAAATGGACTGAAGGGCCAGATGGTAAATGGACAACAGGGCAACAAGCCTTGCATCTATTACAGAGTATAAAACCATTAAACAATGCTTTAAGCTTACCTATGTTTGTCTTAAGATACAAATTCGGAAAAGCCAACAGACCTATTAGAGAATACGACACAATAGTAAATCGTTATCATGAAAGACTTGAGGAATCAAAGGGTAGGACATTCAAAGGCTCTCAGAATATGAAAATTCCAAGTTTGGCAGACAAACATTATATATTAAACAGACTTCAAACTGAAAACAAAAAGCTTCAATACAAGACTAAAAAAATAAGTGACAAAAATTTAGATAATCTTATCTTGCCCCATCCTCTGATGGGTAAAATGCCTATACGAGAATTAATTATGTGGACGGCCTATCATGTTGATCATCATCTCAGCACATTAAAAAATAAATATTCTTAAAAATTATTTACTTAGGTAAGCAATAACGTTTGCTTCTATCCTACTTTGAATATCAGATATATCTCCTTTCACAAAGGGTTCTCCTGTTATATTCTCATATAACTCAATATACCTGTCACTCACTGTAGCAATATATTCATCGGACATAAAAGGCACTGATTGACCTTCTAATCCTTGGAAGCCATTAGAAATCAACCACTGACGAACAAATTCTTTAGATAATTGTTTTTGTTCTTCACCTTTTTCTTGACGCTTTTCATAACCCTCTGCATAGAAATAACGTGATGAGTCTGGAGTATGAATTTCATCAATTAAAACAATTTTACCTTCTTTTGTTTTTCCAAATTCGTATTTAGTATCAACTAAGATCAACCCTCTTTCAGCTGCGATTTCGGTGCCGCGTTGAAATAACTTTCTAGTATAATCTTCAAGTACTCGATAATCTTCTTCAGATACTATGCCACGTTTTAAAATTTCTTCTCTAGATATATCCTCATCATGATCTCCTTTTTCTGCCTTGGTTGCAGGAGTAATAATTGGTTCAGGAAATTTGTCGTTTTCTTTCATTCCTTCCGGCATCTGCACACCACAAAGTGACCGTTTACCTGCCTTATACTCTCTTGCCGCATGACCTGACATATAACCACGTATTACCATTTCTACTTTAAATGGTGTACATAGATGACCAACTGCAACATTAGGATCTGGAGTCGCTACGAGCCAATTTGGCACAAGATCTTCCGTTTCTGTCATCATCTTGGTGGCAATCTGATTTAGTATTTGACCCTTGTAAGGAATACCCTTTGGCATAACAACATCGAAAGCAGATAACCTATCGGTAGCAACCATAACTAATTGCTCATCATTGATATTATATACTTCTCTAACTTTTCCTTTATATACGCTCTTCTGGTTAGGGAAATTAAAATTTGTATCTATTATGGTTTTGCTCATGTCTTAATCTCTATTTTCAATACTCTTATATGCCGCAATCACCTTCTTCACCAACTTATGACGAATAACATCCTTGTCATCTAAATAAATCATCCCAATACCTTCTACATTTTTTAATACAAGCAATGCTTCTTTTAAACCAGAAATTGTGCGTCTCGGTAAATCTACCTGGCCAGGATCACCAGTAAGTAAAAACTTTGCATGTTTTCCCATACGAGTTAAAAACATCTTCATCTGAGCATGCGTTGTGTTTTGGCCCTCATCTAATATCACAAAGGCATTGTCTAAAGTACGACCTCTCATAAATGCCAATGGTGCAATTTGAATTACACCTTTCTCAATGTATGCATCCAATTTTTCATGTGGTATCATATCTCTCAAAGCATCGTACAAAGGTTGCATGTAAGGATCTAATTTCTCTTTTAAATCACCAGGTAAAAACCCTAGATTTTCGCCAGCTTCTACTGCTGGTCGAGTGAGAATAATACGTTTTACTTCTTTATTTTTTAATGCTTGTACAGCTAATGCAACACCAGTATATGTTTTACCAGTACCAGCAGGACCAATGGCAAAGACCATATCGTTTTTACGAATGCTTTCAACTAATTTTCTCTGATTTACAGTTTGCGCCTTAATTAGTCTTCCTCCAACACCATGAACTATTACTTCACCACTCTTTGCAGATGTTGTATAATCATCACTGCTTTGACTAGTTAAAACGCGTTCGATGACATTTTCATCAAGTTTATTATACTTACCGAAATGCTTCATTAACATCATCATTCTGCGATCAAATTCCTCAAGCAAATCTTCATCGCCATAAGCTTTAATTTTATTACCTCTAGCAACAATTTTTAATTTTGGAAAATACTTCTTTAAAAGTTCAATATTAGCATTTTGGGCACCGAAGAATTCTTTGGGAGTAATTTCTTCTAGTTCTAGTATAAGTTCGTTCAAAAGCGTGAAGGATTTAGTATGTTAATCTGTTTTCTTTTATTAGTTTTGTGTTCACACAAATCTAGCAATTTTACTATCAGGTTTCTTAAAAAAATTATCAACAATTAATTCATGGCAATAATCACTTTAACGACTGATTTTGGAGAAAAAGACCACTTTGCCGGAGCAATTAAAGGTGCTATTTATAGCGAACTTTCTAAAACGAAAATTGTAGATATATCGCATTCCGTTTCTCCGTTTAATATTTCTGAGGCTGCATATATTATTTTGAATGCCTATAGCAGTTTCCCTAAAGGAACCATTCATATTATAGGTATAGATTCTGAGTTAAGTCCTGAAAATAAGCATATTGCAATAAAGCTAGATGACCATTACTTTATCTGTGCCAATAATGGAATTATGAGTATGATATGCTCTGAAATAGCACCAGAAAAGATTGTAGAAATTAATATTCACGACAAAACTGAGACCAGTTTTCCGGTGTTAGATATTTTTGTAAAAGTTGCCTGTCATATAGCTAGAGGTGGCACACTTGAGGTTATAGGAAAAGTTATTAACAACATAAAACCAATTAAGAATTTGGTGCCTTTTGTTAATGATGAAAAAAATCAAATTATAGGTAGCGTTATTTATATAGATAACTATGGAAATGTTGTTACCAATATTAAACGCAAATTTTTTGAAAATATCCAAAAAACAAGGTCTTTTGAAATCTCAGCACGGAATCATAAATTTAATAAGATTCACAATAAGTATAGTGATATTGTAAATTTTGACATCGATGAATCTAAACGTAATGATGAAGGCAAAGGTATGGTGGTTTTTAATTCATCGGATTATTTAGAAATTGCTGTCTATAAAAGTAATTGTAGTTCAGTAGGTAGTGCTTCTACCTTAATGGGACTAAAAACCATGGATACTGTTACTGTTAATTTTATTAAATCTTAGGTTGTGTTAGTAAGAATTGTAAAAATGAGTTTTGAGCCTCATAAAATTGATGAATTCTTGACTAATTTTGAGACCAACAAAACAAGAATAAGAGGTTTTATTGGTTGTAACTTTTTAGAGTTGTATAGAGATCAAAACAATACAAACGTCTTTTTTACGTATAGTTATTGGGATTCTGAAGAAGCATTGAACAACTATAGGAACTCCGAACTTTTCAATGCTGTTTGGACCAAAACCAAGGCACTTTTTAATGCCAAACCAGAAGCATGGAGTGTTGATAAGATAGAAAGTTTAAACTAGTTAATTAGATTTAAGAAACTAATGTTAGCAATTTTAAAAAAAGAAATAAATACCTTCTTTGCTTCACCAATCGGTTATTTGGTGATTGGTGTTTTTCTGTTATTAAATGGCTTATTTCTATGGGTATTTAAAGGCAACTTTAATATTTTTAACGTTGGAGAAGCAAGTCTATCATCATTTTTCCTTTTAGCGCCTTGGATCCTAATTTTTCTTGTTCCGGCTGTTACTATGCGTAGTTTTAGTGATGAAAAAAAGCAAGGTACTTTAGAGCTTTTAGTTACTAAACCATTAACCTATTTTCAAATTGTTTTAGGTAAATATTTTGGAGCCTTAGTACTTATAGTATTAGCTGTTTTACCAACTTTGCTATATGTTTATTCAATTTCAGAATTAAGTAACCCTGAAAGAAGTATTGACATGGGAAGTACCATTGGATCATATTTTGGTTTACTTTTTTTAATTAGTGCATATACTTCCATTGGTATATTTTCATCTACACTTTCAGACAATCAAATTGTTGCATTTATAATTGCTGTATTTATTTGTTTCTTTTTTTATTTCGGGTTCGAAGGACTGTCAAATTACACCTTATTTGGCGACTTATTCTATTTAGAAGATTTAGGCATGGCAAGTCACTTTAATAGTATGAGCCGTGGCGTTATTGATACGAGAGACCTAATCTATTTCATTAGCATTTCAATTGCATTTTTATTTTTTACTAAACTCAAAATACAAAACGCATAATTATGATTGTAACTCCAGTTTTAGTCATCTTTATGATAGTAGTTTTTATACTGCTGTTTTTGTTTTTAAACACGGTTGACAGGCGTAAATGGTTGACAGCATTAATAAGTCTTATATTAACACCTTTAGTATATTTCTATGTTTTTTACCCTTTCGTAAACATTATTAGTAATTATCACCACCAGAAATATTTTAATAGTGAAGCTTGGACAGAAAAACCTGCTTTGCGTTATGAGATGATTGACCAAACACTTGATTCTGATACATTAATCGGACTTTCAAAATCTAATGTTGAAGAAATGTTGGGTAAATATGAGTGGTTATCTTGGGATGATGGCAAAAAGGACTATGATGATAATAAGTGGAATTACGGATTAGGAATTGAGCCTGGTGCTTTTAATAAGCAAAAGGAATGTGTAGAGTTACAATTTGAAAATGATAAACTTATTAAGTTATCAACCTATCAAGAAGAAATAACCTTTGAGAAAGAAGATGAATAAAAATATCCGAAATATAGTTGGAGTTTTGCTAGGCTTAATTTTGGTTAATTTTTTAGCTAGTAAAGTTTATCATCGTTTTGATCTCACGAAAGATAAGCGTTATACACTATCAGAAACTTCAAAGGATTTAGTTAAGGATTTAGATGCTCCTTTAATAATTGATATGTTTTTAGAGGGTGATTTCCCTTCTGAATTTAGATTGTTGCAGTCGGAGACTAGACAGATCCTTGAAGAATTCGGTTTAGAATCTAATCAAATATTAATAAATTACATTAATCCAATTGTAGACGAAGCAACGCGTCAACGTAACATTGACGAACTCACCAAATCTGGCTTAGAACCTTTTATAAATACAGATAATAGTTCTGGTAAAGTTACACAGGAGATTATTTTTCCATGGGCATTTGCAAGCTATAAAGATAAAACGGTTAAAATCCCATTACTTAAACGGAGTATAACCAAAAGTTTACCTGAACAGATTACAAATTCTATACAGTCATTAGAATATGCATTTGCAGATGGTTTTAATAAACTCGTTAATCCTAAAAGTAAAAACATTGCGGTTTTAAAAGGAAATGGTGAACTCAATGATATTTACATAGCTGATTTTCTTCAGACGGTAAAACCTTATTATAACCTTGCGCAATTTACTTTAGATAGCGTAACCAGCAATCCACAAGGTACATTAGATAAGTTAAATTCTTACGACTTGATCGTTGTAGCAAAACCGACTGAAAATTTTAGTGAAAACGAAAAGCTAGTGTTAGATCAATATATAATGAATGGCGGTAAAAGTCTTTGGCTAACAGAATCTGTTGTTATGGACAAAGACAGCTTATATAATGAAACAAATTCTAGTGTTTCAATATTAAGAGATTTAAATTTAAATGACTTTTTCTTTAAATATGGTATACGCGTTAACCCAAGTCTTGTAAAGGACTTATTCTCAGCGCCAATTATGTTAGCAATTGGAGAGGGAAGTCAGGCACAACTTCAACCAATTCAATGGCAGTATTCACCTTTAGCTGCATCTAATCCAACCCATCCAATTTCTAAAAATCTTAATCTAGTCAAATTTGACTTTGCGAGTCCAATAGATACTTTAAAAAATAATATCGAAAAAACCATACTTTTAAGAAGCTCCCCAAACACAAAAATTGAAGGTGTCCCAACTCAAATTTCTTTGGCCGAGGTAACCAAAACTCCTGATGGTAATGAATACAAAAACGGAAGTCAAAACTTAGCCATATTGCTTGAAGGCGAGTTTAACTCCGTTTATGACAAACGGATATTACCATTTAAGGTAAAAGATTTTCGAAGCAAAGGAATCCCGTCTAAAATGGTAGTGATATCAGACGGAGATATTATTAAAAACAAGGTAGTACGTAACAGACCACAAGAATTAGGCTTTGATGAAGTAACAGGAAAAACTTTTGGCAACAAAGAATTTTTATTAAATGTTGTAAATTATCTTTTGGATGATACCGGACTTATAAACATAAGGGCCAAAGAAGTTAGTGTTGCCCTTTTAGATTCAGAAAGTATTAAAGAGAATAAAACAAAATGGCAACTCCTAAATATTGCATTACCGTTAGTTTTACTTGGTGTCTTTGGATTTTTATACAACTACTTTAGAAGGAAAAAATACAGCTAGAATTTGTTAATAAGTTTGTTTTATAAAACCCATCTATTAAGATATATTTGTAAGACATTTTATTCTAGATATAAATCATTTTTACATTCATGAAATTTATAGTTTCAAGTACATATTTATTAAAACAACTCCAGGTTTTAGGAGGTGTAATTAACAATAGTAATACTTTACCTATCCTAGATAATTTCTTGTTCGAATTAAGTCAATCAAAATTGACCATTTCTGCAAGTGATTTAGAAACAACAATGTCATCTACTATAGATGTTGAGAGTGATTCTGAAGGAAGTATTGCATTGCCTGCAAGATTATTATTAGATACACTTAAAACATTTCCAGAACAACCATTAACATTTGTGGTTGAAGATAATAGTATAGTAGAAATAAGCTCTAATCATGGTAAATATGCATTGGCTTATGCTGATGGTGCAGAATTTCCGAATGCAGTTACGGTAGAAGATGCAAGCCAAACGACCATAATGGGTGATATTCTTGCCACAGCAATCAGTAAATCTATTTTTGCAGCTGGTAATGATGATTTAAGACCTGTAATGAGTGGTGTATTTTTTCAGTTTTCACAAGACAATTTAACATTTGTTGCTACTGATGCTCATAAACTTGTTAAGTATACTAGAACTGATGTTAGCGCTTCAGAAACGGCTGAATTTATTATGCCTAAAAAACCATTAAATCTTTTAAAAGGTATTTTGGCTGGAAGCGATGATGATGTACTAATAGAATACAATGATTCTAATGCTAGATTCACTTTCGAAAATTCAGTATTAATTTGTCGATTAATAGACGGAAAGTATCCTAATTACGAAGCTGTAATTCCAAAAGAGAATCCTAATAAATTAGTTATAGACCGTACTCAGTTCTTAAACTCAGTAAGACGAGTAAGTATTTTCTCAAATAAAACAACGCACCAAATACGATTAAAAATTGCAGGTGCTGAATTAAATATTTCTGCTGAAGATATTGATTATAGTAATAAAGCAGAAGAACGCTTAAGTTGCGATTATCAAGGTGATGATATGCAAATTGGCTTTAATTCTCGTTTCTTAACAGAAATGATAAACAATTTAAACTCTAATAACGTACAGTTAGAAATGAGTTTACCAAACAGAGCAGGTATTCTAACACCAATTGACGGTTTAGATGAGGGTGAGCATATAACAATGCTTGTGATGCCTGTGATGCTCAACAATTAACCAATTAAAAGATATTGGTTAGAATAGGTGTTAATTAAACTTGACTTGACAAGTCATAAAAAAAGCTCACTGAAAAGTGAGCTTTTTGTTTTCCATTTCTTTAATAACTAACTAACAAAATTAAGAGATAATGGATAGCTAGGTAATTCTCCATTACTAGCTTTTATTGCATTTACAATAGGCATTATAAATGCTAATATTCCGATTAAAATCAGTGTCAATATTCCTAACCCAAATACTATAATTAATGGGATACTTAGTATACAGTATATGATAATGCTTAATTGAAAATTCAAAATTGCTTTTCCATGAGCATCCATACCTTCTACATTATCTTTTTGCGTAGCCCATAGTATTAGAGGAACTATTAAGCCACCAAAACCTGTGATATAAGTCAATAATTGCGACAAATGCGTAATCATTAGCATTTGATTGTCCGTACGTTTAAGCGTATGATAATTTGATTCCATTTTTTGATGATTTTACAATTATATGACGCAAACAAAATTAATATGTTACACTTTTTATATTAATTTTTTACACCCAACTTTTCTAATATAGTGTCCATAAGGCACCATTTAGTTAATGAAGACTGTAGTAAATTAGCACCTACAAACGCCGTAAACCATAGCCAATTTAAATTCACATAAATAGCCAACAATAAGCTAATTAATATAAAAGTTCCTGCTATTCCCCTTACAATTCTATTTTTCATAATTCTATTTTTTATTTATAATTTTTTCGTTCTATTAAATAATACACCAATGGTACTACCAATAAAGTCAAGAAAGTTGAGACTATCGTTCCTCCCATTAATGAAATGGCTAATCCTTGAAAAATAGGATCAAACAAAATCACAAATGCTCCTATAACAACAGTACCTGCAGTTAATAAAATTGGTGTGGTTCGCACAGCACCAGCTTCAATAACGGCTTGTTTTAATGGAATACCTTCTTCTAGTCTCAGATTCACAAAGTCAATAAGTAATACAGAATTACGAACCATAATTCCGGCTAACGCAATCATGCCAATAAATGAGGTTGCAGTAAAGAATGCTCCTAACATCCAGTGCCCTAAGACTATCCCAACTAATGAAAGTGGAATAGCAACCATCATTACAACAGGTGCTTTAAAGTTTTGAAACCAGCCTACGATCAGTATATAGATTATAATAATCACACCTAAAAAAGCAATACCTAGGTCCCTAAACACTTCTAAAGTGATTTGCCACTCCCCATCCCATTTTACAGTATAATCATCTTCAAACTCGGGTTGTTTTATATATAGCTCGTCCATTTTGTATCCTTTTGGTAAATCAATCTCTTGTAATTTATCAGACATTCCTAAAATGGCGTAAACAGGACTCTCCAATTCACCTGCCATATCTGCCATAACATACACCACGCGTTTTTGGTTTTTATGATAAATACTTTTTGGTTTAATACCTTCTTCAATAGTAACTAAATCAACTATCGGAATTAAATTACCATGTTTTGACCTCACTTTTAAGTTGGCAATTTCTCGTAGTGTAGATTTTTCACTTTCATCTAACGCCAAAACCAAACCAACCTGATTAGAAGCGTCTTCATCGTACAAATGGGTAATTGCTCTATTGGATAAGGCCATATTCATGGTATAAGCAATTTGCTGTGGTGCTATACCGTTTAACATGGCTTTTTCTTTGTTTATTTTAAAGTTGAATTCCTTCTGATTAGCTTCAACCATCCAATCGATATCCACAACATCTGTTGTTCGTTTCAAAATCTCCTGAACAGAATCTGCAACTCTTATTTGTTCATTATAATCAGGTCCATAGATTTCAGCAACAATAGTTGACAAGACAGGTGGCCCTGGTGGGACTTCAACCAGCTTTACATTGGCATTATATTTTGAAGCGATATTCTGAATATCTGGACGTAAAAGTTTTGCGATATCATGACTTTGAGCAGATCTATCGTGCTTGTCTATAAGATTCACTTGTATATCTGCCATATTACTACCTCCTCGTAAATCGTAATGACGTACCAAACCATTAAATGTAATAGGTGCGGAAGTGCCAACATAACTTTGATAGTTAACCACTTCAGGCCTTGTTGCCAAATATTGACCTATTTCTTTTGTAACCACAGCAGTACGCTCTAGAGTTGTACCTTCAGGCATATCTATCACCATCTGAAACTCGTTTTTATTGTCAAATGGTAACATCTTAACTGCAACAGACTTTGTGAAGAACAAACCAACCGAACCTAAAAGTAAGAGGAATGTAATTCCTAAAAACAACCATCGTTTCGTTTTATTCTCAATAAGTGGAGTTTCAAATTTTGAATAGAGTTTGAAAATGGCCGAATCTGAAATCCCTGCAGTTTGATCTTGGTCAATAGCCTCACCCTTTTTATCTTTTTCACGCAAGAAAATATAACCCAAATAAGGTGTAATAGTTAGGGCTACAAATAATGACAATAGCATGGCAATTGAAGCTCCGATTGGCATTGGGCTCATGTATGGTCCCATTAACCCAGAAACAAAAGCCATTGGTAAAACAGATGCAATCACTGTAAATGTTGCTAAAATGGTTGGATTACCAACTTCGTTAATGGCATATAAGGCTGCTTGTTTAAATGGTAGGCGTTTCATTTTAAAATGCCTGTGCATATTTTCAGCAATGATAATAGAATCATCTACTACGATTCCCGTCACAAAAACCAAGGCAAAAAGAGTGATACGATTTAAAGTATAATCGAGTAAATAATAACTCAATAACGTTAATGCGAATGTAATCGGTACAGAAAGAAATACTACCAAACCACCACGCCAACCCATGGCTAACATAACCACAATGGTTACCGCTATAATGGCACCAATTAAGTGCATTAATAATTCTGACACTTTCTGTGATGCTGTTTCGCCATAATTTCTCGTGATTTCTACGTGTATATCATCCGGAATTAAAGTCGTTCTTAAGCGATTTACTTTATCAATAATCACCTCTGATATCTTCATAGCATCAGCACCTTTTCGTTTAGCTACTGAAATGGTAACGGCAGGATATTCCGACTTGTACTCTTTGATTTTTTGACTTCCAGAACCAAATCCTAGACTTACATAATTAACAGGAACTTCTGGTCCGTCCAAAACCTTTGCAATCTGGTTTAAATAAATGGGTTGATTTTGAAATACACCAACAACAAGATTTTCTACATCTTCCTGAGTTTTAAGAAATTCGCCTGTTTTCACAAGGAATTCATTATCATTTCTGTCAAAACTACCAGAACTTAATTGCTGATTGTTGGCTTTAATCATTTCTGCTACAGAAAGAAAATCCAGCCCGCTTGATGCTAATTTATTCTTATCTATAACTACACGTAGCTCACGATTTCTACCTCCAATTTTATGTGTAATAGCCACATCATTAACCTTTTCTATTTCGTCAGTTAATTCTTGTGCTATCTGTTTTAACTGGTAATCATCATAATTTTCGCTCCATAACGTTAATCCTAGCATAGGGACATCATCAATAGCACGTGTTTTTACTAATGGAAGTGTAACGCCTTGTGGCATTTGGTCCATATGTTTATTAATTTCATTGTATAGTTTTACGAACGAACGCTCTATATCTTCACCAACATAAAACTGAACAATGACCATCCCTTGTTCTTGCATAGACGTAGAGTACACATACTCTACACCCTTAATATTGGAAATGAGTTTTTCTAATGGTTTTATAACTCTCGATTCTATTTCTGTTGGACTTGCACCAGGATAGCCTACAAATATATCTGCCATTGGAACATCGATCTGTGGTTCTTCTTCTCTTGGAATTAAGAACGAGCTATAAACACCTATAATCATAAAAACAATCATTAAAAGCACTGTAAGCTTTGAGCTTATAAAGCCTTTGGCAATCTTTCCTGCTAAACCTTCTTTCATTTTATATTGCTTTAAATGATATAATTACTGTATACTTATTGTTGCTCCGTTGAAAAGTTTCTCATCAGAAGAAATTATATAAATTTCATCGGTTGTTAATCCTGATAATACTTCCACTTGATCACCATAAGTTTTTCCTAAACGTAACCATCGTAGTAAAGCAGTATTTTGTCGGCTCACAGTGTAAATACCTGAAAGTTGGCCATTAGTGACTATGGCCTTTTTAGGAATTAAAACTGATGCTCCCAAATTTGAAGTGTCATTTTTTGCCTTTGGAAATTGCACTGAAGCAAACATACCCGAGCGCAATTTTTTATCGCTATCTTCTATACTTAACTTTACCAAGAATTGCCCACCTGAATGTGATGAAGACGTGCTCACTTCCGTAACTTTTCCTAAAAACTTTGCATCGATAGAAGACACAACTATATTAACATCTTCTCCCTTGGAAATCTGTGAAATCATAGATTCTGGTACTCTTGCCACAGCTTCAAAATTATTAGGTGATTCAATCGCTAACAAGGGCTTTCCAGGATTTGTCATGGCACCTTCATCAATAAATTTGGCCGTTACAATACCACTAAATGGCGCTTTTATATTGGTGTAGGGAAATTGGGCGTTGATTTCGTTCTTCATTTGCTGAGCAGACTCTAAACGTGCCCTGGCCATTCTATAATTTGCCGTTATATCATCTAATTCCTTTTGAGAAGCACTATTCTGTTTAAACAAGTTGTTAAATCGATTATAGTCTTTTTCAGCAATATTATATGCTGCTGTTGCTTCAGAAATACCAGCAATTACCTGCGCTCTTTTAGCCTCCAAATCATTATTATTTATCGCAATTAAGACTTGTCCTTTAGATACCTTGTCCCCTACTTTCACATTAATGCGCTCAACAAAACCCATTAAACGTGTACTGAGATTTGCACTATTTACAGCTTGGATTGTACCGCTTACCACCAAAGACGTGTTACTTTTATTTGAAGATGACGTTGTAACCTCTACTAATATTGGTTTAGAATCATCTGCTAGTACAGTTTTATGATCTTGCCCGCAACTCAATAATCCAAATATTAATCCTATTGCAAGTACTTTGTATATATATGTTTTCATCATTTTAATTTGTAGTTAAAAATTTTAAATATGCTTTAGTGCTGTTATATTCAAAAATGGTTTGATAATATTCTAATTGTTTCTGTGCATATTGGGTTTCTGCCATTAACAAATCTGTTGTCTTTTCTAATCCTTCCTTGAATCGATTTGTCCTAATCCTCAAGACTTCTTGTGATTGTACTACGGCTAATTGCGATAATTGAATTTTGTTTGAAGCATCTTCGAGCATTCGCTTTGTTCTATTTAGCTCTAGTTTACTTTTAGAAACATATTGTTCGTACTCTAATTTTGACTTCTCAAAAGACGCTTTGGCTTTCTTAGCTTTACCAAAACGTTTAGTACCTTCAAGAATATTCCATTTTAATTCGGCGCCAAATAAATAGCCATCAGCTCCAAATTGAAAAATATTATCATCATACATTTGATAGCTTCCAAAGGCATTTAAAGTTGGTAGAAAGGTCATTTTATCAGACTTGTATAACGTCTCCTTGGCATTTGTAGCTAATTGCATTGCTTTAATATCTGCTCGGTTTTCCGTTACCTCACCAGACGATTCTGACATTATATTATCTAGGCTTAAACTATCAATAGGTTGAAAAACTATATCGGACCGGTCGTTCATTAAAAACGATAAGTAGTTTGAGGCATTTTTAACATTGCTCATAGCTGTTTGCAGTTGGTTTTTAATCTCTGTAACCCTTACTTCTACAAGTAATACATCAGATCGTTGCAAATAACCTTGGTCGAAGCTATTTTTTGCAAGTTGTAAATTTGCATTAGCTGCTTCTAAAGCCTTTTCTAATACAGCAACAGCTTTGTAAGCTAATTGTAATTGCATATAGGAGTTTTCCACTTCAAAACCCACGTAATCCTTTATGCGATTGGTTTGTAAGGCCATGGCTTCCATTTTATATTTAGCCGCTTTTCGTTGGTAGAAACCATCTGCATTAACCAATGGTTGTTGAAACTCAAAAACAGTTACGAAATTTTGAATTTGACTTGGATCATTAAGTACATCTGGATTGAAATCTGACTGTGTAACAATCTCTTGGTTAAGCTTAGATCCAAAGGCCATCAAAGGATTTGTAGTGGCTATGGCGGTATGTGAAACTGAAATATTTGGTAAAAAAATGGCATTGGTTTGTTTATAATCAGCTTTTGCTTCATTAAAAGCTTCGGTAGATATTCTTATCCTCTGATTTGCTTCTGAAACTTTGATCAAAACCTCAGACTTTGAAATTGGTTTTACCTCTTGTGCACTTAGGTTTTTAATAAAACCAATTGCAAAACATATTATGAGATATTTATAAGTATTCATTTCCTTTTTTATTTAAACCAAAATTAAGTTGACTGATAGTTTTACTGCGTAACAAAGGTTACCGAGAGGATTATTATAATAACTGAAATAGCATTTTTACTGGCCTTTAAAAACCATCAAGCAAAAAAAGAGCACCTTATTAGGTGCTCTTCTCACAGAAACAAACATTACTTAATCCTGTGAATAACATTATTAAATTTCTCAAATTGAAACAAAAAAAAGCGCACAAAAAAATTGTGCGCTTTAAAAAACGATAAATAATTTTTTAACTAGTTGCTATTAGTCTTCTTCTTTCCTTTTCCGCCAGTCATAAAATTAACTAACACACCAATTAAAATAACACAAACCAGGCCAAAAACAGATATCATAATAACACCGTTGGTCCAATCATATAATAAAGTTGATAAAGCACTAAACATATTTTTCTCTTTTATTCTGGTTGTAAAATTAAATTATGATAATATCAATAAATATGACATTTGTCACATACCTCTTTTTTTATTATTCTTAAAGTGTTCTTCAAACCATTCAGGTTGTTCGATATCATAGTCAAACATGTAATCAGCTATTTGCTCAATGGTCTCTTCAGAAAACGTTTGTTTAGGCATTACTCCAAAACGTCTTACGGCTCCTCGCATTCTGGCATCATTTTCATTTGGATTATCTATCCAATCTTGAATGGCCTTTTTAAATTCTTCTTTGGTAGTTGTTTTTCTTAGATAATGTTTTTTAACTGCAATCATTGGTGGCCCTATTCTTTCATCATGACTTAAAGTTGGACTATGACATACGTAACAATTGGTTTCCATAAGTTTTTTACCTGGATGTTTGCTAGCAGTCATTTCCTTATCAAATGCAGACAATTCTTTGTTAATAGATTCATTACAACTCAAGGCAAAAATTAATAGCAATCCAATAAAAATTAGCTGTTTCATATTTTAATTATTTATAATTTATTATGCCACCTTTTAAATCGTAGATTTCCTTAAAACCCATAGTTTCGAGCTTTTTTGACGCTTCACCACTTCGTACTCCACTTCTACAATATATATACACAGGTTCATCTTTATTTAACTTATTGAACTCTTCATCAAAGCTATTTGAATTGAAATCAATATTTCTTGCCCCTTTTATATGACCAGAAATAAATTCTTTAGGAGTTCTAACATCTATAAGTTGCACTTGTTTATTATCTACTTGTTCTTTAAACTCTTTAGTTGTAAGCACTTTAACTGTATCATTTTGAGAACCATTGCAGGCAATTAAAGATGTAATCAATGATAGAATAACAAATAATTTCATAAGTAAATATATTATTGTTAAAATTAAGGTATTAACTATTAGCTATAAGTAACGAATGTTACATAAAATGGATCTATCTCCGCTCTAAATAAATGCTTGTATTACGAAGTAACCTACCTTTATTCTAAGTTGAGTAAATTTTAAAAAGAATAGAAAACTTGATCAAGGTATTAAATGTTAATACTTTATGTAAGGCATTTCGTGATTTGTAGTCTTTAGTGGGTATTTACAATACGTTTGACGTAGTTTTTATATTGTTGATTATAAATATGTTACATTATAGGTAACTAATTTAATCACTATTATTATGAAAAACATTGTAATTGGTCTCATTCTAATTTTTAGTTTGAGCATCTACGGACAGCGCAATCCTAACAACGATTATTGGAATAGCTGGCGCTATACACCAAAAAAAGAAATGGCCGCTGAATTTGAGGCTGCCGTTGCCAAAAAAATGCAAAAATTCAATGCTTCTGCAGAAACCGGAATGTTCACCTATAAAATAATTACGGGAAGAAATACTGGGACCTATGAGCGTGTAGAATCTATGAAATATCCTAAGGATTATGACATGGACCGTACAGCAGAGGGTGATTATTGGGACAAAAATGTTTCAAAGTATGTGGAGCGGACCAGTGGGCAGATGCGATGGGATCGTATCAACAATGCCACTACCAACTGGGATCCTGAAAATCCAGGGACACCATCCAAATATCTTGAACGCACCACCTATGACGTAAAGCCAGGAAAAGTTTCACATTTCAGACGTTTTATGAACAGAATCACCAAAATAAGGACGAAAAGAGGAGTTAAAGACACTTTCTTGCTTTTCAGATGTATTAGCGGTGGTAGTGAAAACATGTATGTCATGGTAAGAGGCTGGAACTCATATCAAGACGAAAGAACGTCACAAGACAACGAGAATTCCTGGGAAGATGACTATAACGAAGAATACGGTTGGGGTACTTGGGATCAGGATTTAGATAACTTTAGAAATTCCCTCGAAGCCTGGGGCGAAATGACAGAAACTATGCAATTAGTGCCGTCATTAACAACTGGGATGATGAATTAATTTAAGTATTAATATTAAAAAAAGCCTGTCAATATTGACAGGCTTTTTTTTTACTTTGAAGTGCGTCGAGCATATAAGCCAATATACCGGACCTCTTTTCTTGTATATATAGAGCTTACAAGGTATTAATTGACCGAATAATAATACAGTTTAGATTTATGTTATGCTTTTTATTAATGTAGAAAATGATTTGTGATTTTTTAAATAAAAAGAGTTTGAGTTTACAAAAAAAGTTACTTCCCGATACAGAAAGTAATCTATCAATGTTTATAATACCTTTAGGCTTAAGGGTACCAAATTGATACAATTAGCCTACAAATCAGTCAAACTATAATAAAATTGAATATGTCGATTCTCGTAATGGACTCTTCTTATATTATGTTGATAACATATATTGCTAACCCATTGATTAACCAATTATTAATACCTATTTTTATAGTAGTAACTAATTAGATAATTGTATTTCTAATTCGGTCTGAACCTTATGTATAGATTTGTAACTTTGGTTACTTTTCGGTTCTTTGCTTAAATTAACTTTATAAAGCAAAAACTAAGACGAGCTGGGGATCTTAGCTCGCCTTAGCAAAGGCATTACATAGGGCTTACTAGGGATTAGTTGACCGAATAATGATGCATTTAAAATTATGTTATGCTTGTTATTAATTAAAAATGACTTGTGATTTTTTAATTAAATAGAGAAGAACCATCCAGGTTGTATAGGACTACTTGGAGTTCCCATTTGAAACATTCCAAATAAACCGCTGAATCTGTGGGACAGTTCTTCTCTATTTTAACTGTATAATCCACTTTATTTAACTGTTAATAAGTCTTATTAACGGAATGATAATTCTTAATTTTTAAATAAAAAGAGAGGAACCCTCCTAAATGGTTAGGTCACCTAGGAGTTCCCACTTGTTTATTAACCAATAATTCGCCTATTACCCAATAATTCGCCTTATTGGTGGGTTAGTTCTTCTCTATTTTATTTTATACAACCATATTAAGTGTCTTTTAACAAACTACGTTTATGGAAGCTTGATCAGTGAATTATTAATTAAAAGGAGAAGATATCTCCAAGGTGCCTTAACCATCTTAGAGTTGCCTTTAGTTTAGTCCCAGTAAACCTCTTAATATAGCCTACAGTTCCTCTCAATATAACTTTATCTTAATAATTCAATTATTATATTGCTAATGCCGTGCCAAAATTGAATCAATAGAAGATATATTAATATAAGTACTTGATTTACAGAATTTTATAAAATATGAAAATTTTTACTCCCAAAATAACACTCACGGTATACCGTGAGTATTTTGTTGCAGGAAGTTCTATACACGGATTACCGTTACTTATGGTTTTTGAATATTAAGCTTTTTCATTCGGTCTCTAAGTGTGCTAGGTTTAATATCTAGAATTGCAGCTGCACCATCAGCTCCAGCAATTTTCCACTTTGTTGCAATTAATGTTTGTGTGATATGCTCACGTTGTACATCATCCAAGGTTTTACCTATAGATTTTATAGCTCTCTTTTCTGAATCATCGTTTTTTGTTCCCAAATTAAATGATATATAATCTCCTTGAGAAACGATTACTGAACGTTCAATAAAATTCTCAAGTTCTCTAACGTTTCCAGGCCAATCATAATTCATCATGGCTTGAAGGTCATCTTTTAAAATATGCTTAAGTTCTTTTCGGTATTGATCAGAAAATTTAGTAACAAAATGATTAATCAAAACAGGAATATCTTTCTTGCGTTCTCTTAGAGGTGGTATATTAATTGGAAAAACATTTAACCTAAAATATAAATCTTCTCTAAAATTTCCATTTTCTATTTCTTCCAATAGATTCCTATTGGTAGCAGCTACTATTCTAACATCCACCTTCACGATTTTAGAACCTCCTATCGGTTCAATTTCACCTTCTTGTAATACCCTTAATAGTTTGGGTTGCATTTCTATGGGCAGTTCACCAATCTCATCTAAAAATAGGGTACCACCATTAGCTAACTCAAATTTACCTACCCTATCACAAATTGCACCCGTGAATGATCCTTTTTTATGCCCAAAGAGTTCACTTTCAATTAATTCTCTCGGAATGGCGGCACAATTTATTTTTATGAACGGATTTTCACTCTTAAGACTATTGCTGTGAATGGCCCTAGCAACAATCTCCTTTCCAGTACCTGTTTCACCTTGTAAAAGTACAGTTGCGTCGGTTCCCGCTACCATATCCACTTGATTCAATACTTCAGAAATTTCATCACTAGCATAAATCATGTCTTTATAGTTAAAAGCAAGACCAATTTCTTCTTTCAGGTAAATGTTTTCCTTTTCATATTTATTTTTCAACTCTGTTACCTGATTAAGAGCATCTTTGAGAGCTAATTCATCCTGTTTTTTATTTGTAATATCAAAAACGAGGCCTCCAATATAAATTTCTCCACTAGGTAATTCAATTGGAAATTTGATATCGCGTATCCACATGTCTATGCCATCTCTATTGATAGGAATTTCAATTTCAACCTTCTTTTTGGCTTTTAGTACTTCCATATCGGCTTTATCTAATTCACTTGCCACATGACTGTCTAAAAAATCGTGAGCCGTTGTACCCTTGTATTCATCGGTTGATTTACCAAATAAATCTAACATTCGCTTGTTTCCATATACATGTCTTAACTGCTTATCTTTAATAAATATAAAAGCAGGTATATTTTCCATAAATGCCTTGAATCGTTCTTCACTTTCTTGAAAATTCATTTCTGCTATTTTTCTCTGGGTAACATCCATAATAATTACATCCCATAACATATCTCCATTGTCCATTTTTTCTGGTCTTCCTGTTCCTTCAAGCCATTTATGCTTGCCAGAAGGTGTAATTATTTGCCATTCAAAAAACCATGGTTCAAGTAGCTCTGCAGACTTCTGTATCGATTCGTAAAAAAGTGGAACATAATCAGGATGCACCATATCCCATAAGATATTAACATCTTCAATAACAGTGTTAGCATCAACTTCCCATAATTCGTAACAACTAGAGCTCATATATGGTATAGCATCAGAACCATCAGGTCTAAGCACATATTGAAGGATGGCACCTACAAGATTATTAGAAATATGTTGGAATCGTTTCTCACTTTCTACAAGTGCTAATTGGGCTTCCTTACGCTCCGTAACGTCTATATGAGAAATAGCTACTTGTTTCTTTCTAGTCTTCATCAAGGTCGCACGCATTAAAAACCATTGCTTTTTATCTAGCCCATGGCATGGATATTCATAACTAAACTGCTTTTTATTTCCTTTAATTATCTCTTTTAATCCTTCAAAAACGGCAATGGCATGCTCATCCATGGCATCTGGATCACAAGCATCAAAATAATTAAATTTAGTGTGCCCTATAGCCGAAATATCATTATCATTCCTTTGGCCAAATTCAACCCAGGCATCGTTTACCTTTAATATATTGCCGTTATCATCAATTACGCAAACAATATCCTCAAAAGAATTGAGTAAGGAACTTATACTTCTCTCACTTTCTTTGATTTTCTCTTCTGCAAGTTTTCTGCTTGTAATGTCTTGAGCAATTCCCCGTAATCCAATAATTTCTTTTTTACTATTAAATATGGCTTCTCCCTCGGCATACATCCATTGCCAATCACCTTCATTTTTAATAGTTTTTAGCTCTAGAGTATATGGTTCACCAGTTTTGGCTGTGTTTGCGATGCTAGAATTTAAGAGTTTCCAGCTTTCATGTGTCATGAATTTTGCATGTTCCTCGTATGGTGGTATTGGCTCATTAGGGTCAAAACCATACATTTTGTATAGTTCTTCTGACCACGACACCTCACCAGTTGTAGTATTCAAGTACCAGCTACCTAGCTTGGCAATTTCTTGGGCCTTCTTTAGTTCTATTTCAGCATTTTTTTTATCGGTTATATCCTGAATAGATCCATAAAGCCTTATGACTTTCCCTTTTTTTAAAGTTGTTCTGCCTTTAGTATTAACCCAAATTTCATTGTTCTTTGCAGTGATAAGTTTTACATCTAAATCGTAATGTTGGTTATTTTCTATGGCATTAGTTACTGCATCCCTAATTAGTTGCTGGTGTTCTGGATGATAATATCCAATACCTTCATCCATAGAAGGTAATTCACCACGAGGCAGCTCGTATATATCGAATGTTTCGTTTGTAAATGCAATGGTGTCGTTTTCTAGGTCAATCTCCCAACCACCTACCTTTGCAGCCTCACTTGAATCTTCAAACAATAGATTTAATCTAGTGAGTTCATTTATTAGTCGTTCCCTATCAGTCATATCCCAATTAAAGTTATGCGTCAGCAAGCTTTAATTATCCGAACTAAATCATATATTCTTAAGGAGAGAATACATCATAAGATAGTAATTTTATTAGTAAAAAAAAAGTACATCTTAATAAAATTATAAAGAAGATTAGTGTATATGTTTTACATTGAAATACCTATTTACTTTAATAATTGAATAATATTAGGGCTAATTGTACCAGATGTATCATAATGTTCGTTTTTGATTGATGAAATTTACTTTAAACTAAAGCTTTAGGGTTCCAAACTCCAGTTGTGGTTGTTTCCTTAACATAATCTGAAAAATCTTTTGGTTGTCTCCCTAATACATGCTCAATATCATTAGTAATTTCAGCATTATTAGGGTTACCTAAAACTTCAGTAAACAGATATTCAATTAACCAGACAAAATCAGCTGGTACACCTTGTTGTTTCATTACGTTAACATAAGCTGGTAAAGCAATTGGCGTAAAGGCGATATCTCTCCCAGAAACTTCAGATATTTCTGCAATAACCTCTTTAAAAGTGAGTGCTCTAGGTCCTGTGAGTTGATAGGTTTTACCATTATGTTTGTCATTTAATAATGCAGCAACAGCTACATCAGCAATATCTTCTGTATCAACATAAGGGACTTTGACCTCTGCTTGTGGTAAAGCAACAAATCCTTCAAGTATGGGCTCTAAGAAAAAGCTCTCACTGAAATTTTGATTAAACCAACTCGCACGAACGATTGTAAAATCTAATCCTGAATGCATTACAACCTGTTCACAAAGCTCTGCTTCTCTCTCACCTTTACCAGAAAGTAAAACCATTTTTTTTACACCAGATCTTTTTGCCTGTCTGGTAAGTTCTTCTATCGCTTCTAATGCACCTGGCACAGCCAAATCTGGTTGAAATGTAATGTATACTTTATTCATACCTTGCAGTGATTCTCTCCATGTTTCTGAATGATCCCAGTCAAATGCTGGTGATGCAGATCTAGAACCAATTCTTACGTTGTGTCCTAAGTTTACTAATTTACTTGCGACTTTGCGGCCTGTTTTTCCAGTTCCTCCAATGACTAAAATGTTGTCTTTCATAATATTTAATTTTAATTTATTTTTTTATTAATAAGGTTAGTATAAGCAGAAGGAATGCAATTGCAGAACTTATAGTTCTAATAAGGTGCAAACGATTCCATTTATCTTCAAACCGCTCTCGCAGTTGTTTCAAGTCTTCTATACTTGCTTTGCCCAAATCCGTTTTATCTAAAATCTCATTAAGTGGTACGTTTCCGAAAATGGTAACTAATAACACTCCAAAAAAGTAGATGGCAATGGCAAAAATTAAAAGCCATATTACAGTGTTGGATGCATTTTTATACAAGTACAAATTGATAAGGCCTAAAAAAAATGGACCAAAAAATACAAGTATAAAAAGCGGATTAATAATACTTCTATTCATCTGTTGAAAGGCACTTAAAAAACCGATATCATCTAATTGACCTATTCCTGGAGTTACTGCATTATTCCAAGTAAAACATAATCCAGCCGATAAGCCGAGCAATAAGACAAGTACAATGGTTACAATATGTTGAAGTGTAAAATCCATAATGCTATTTTTTCAGAATTGAACGTTTTGCATATACACATGCATACCAGTATAAACTTGCAACCAGTAGAAATTCAAAGGCTATAATCCAGAAACCTAAAGAGGTAAAAAAGCTATAGTGATTTCCACCATTAGGCATCACAAAAAGCGGTACTGTTATGAGCGCATCTAATGCAACTGCGGTTAGTAATAATACTTGACCAACTTTAAGTCCGTGGGTTTTGTTATCCTTTTTGTAGTAGAAATAACATCCTAACCAAACTAGTGGCATTACTACAACAAACAAAACGATATTGGCCTGTGTGTCTTGATTATCTAAAATTGGAATGGCATAGGAAATTGAATAAAATAGTATAGCGATTGTCCAAATGACTATACCTAATAAAATGGCGCGTTGTGTTTTCATGTCTTTATAAGTTTTAATTACAAGACAAAATTATGAGGAAGACAAATGAGAGGTTTGTCCTAAAAGGATAATGATTTGTTCGAGAAGTTGTTACTTAATCTGGCTTGGACGATAACCAAATTTTTTTTCGAAGGCATTAGAAAAGGAACTCAGACTATCGTAACCCACGTGCCATGCCGCTTCTTGGACTGTTGCTTCTTCATTCCTTATCATTTTATTCGCAAGTGTCAAGCGCTCATTTTGAAGATACTTAAAAACTGGTACTCCAAAGAGTGCTTTAAAATCTCTTTTAAGCTTAAAAGTGTTTAAACCTATTTGTTTTGAAAGTTCAGTTAAGGAAGGTGGGTCATCGATATTATCTAGAAGTATTTTTTTTGCTAAATCTAGCTTTTCGCGTTCTAATGATTTAATTTTTTCCGTTTTCAAAGTTGCTAGTTGACCGAAAAAATGTGAGAGTAAAGCGGTTATCTGGCTTCTAAAAAACATCATTTTAGTCTTGCCTTTATACTTAATATTGAATAAGGAATCAACAATAGACTGCATATCTGGTGTCATAAAAAACGAAGGCCCTTCAACATAATGATCGGAAGGGTTTACCAGCTGATTAAGCATTTCACTGAATAGTTCACCCTCATCATTTGGTAATGCTTCAATGGCATTTATTGATGTGGCAATTACCAAACACTCTAATGGTTTTGATGCCGAAACCGTATGTATGAATTCTACATTATCGTCGGCATAAAATGAAAGTGCTAACCCTTTTGTATAGTTAAACTCTTTCTGCTTATTTCCATACTTTACGGATAAATCTACATTTCCTGATCCATAAAATGCCACAGCAATAATAGGCTCATCAAAGAAACAAGAGTCTATAGTTGTTTCATCTGATTTTGCCTCTTCAACCAAAATGATAAAATCATTAATATTTATGGTATCTCTCGTCATATCACAAATTTAAAAAATATCTCTTTAACCTTTGGCGTCTCTGGAAACCTGAAGTTTCGACCTATTCAAATAATTAAAACTCCATTTAAGACCAAAGAAAGGGCCTAAAAACTCAACTCTTCTAATTATAAATTCATAAATAAAGAAACAAACAATAAAAGTAAATAGTTTGATTGCTAAAAACGATATAAACGCAGGTAAATTCAATGGCAAGATAAGCATTGCCGCAGCATAAAGTACAAACATATGAATGATGTAAACTGGATAAGCAGCCTTACTTAAATAACCGAGTGTTTTACTTGGCTTGTTAAGGTATTTAAAACATAAACCAAAGACTCCAAAAATCCATAAGTTAGATTCTATAGCTGTTAAATATCCTGGTGCCTCCGTATTGAAAACAAGGTAACGAATACCAAATAAAACTGTAGCTAATCCAACGTATAGCCATCTCCATTTCAAAACAGTTTGCCAAAAAGATTTACCTACATACATAAAAAGAAATCCGAAGAAGAATGCGATAAGTCCAATAAAAAACCCATGCCAAGTCTCTGCATACATAGCAAAGAGTTGTGGTTTAACCAATAAAACTTCAGCAATAAAAAATACAAGTATTGTCATCGGTCCAAAAGGATTGTTCATCAACTTAGATAATCTTCTTTTAAACAAACTATTTTCATTTTTCTTGATATAGATAAAAAGCGGTAAGCATAGTAATACATAAACAAAAATGTTTCCTAAGAACCATAAATGTCCAAAATGAGAATAATAGCTTAGAGGCATATTATAATATTCCTGAAACAGAAACATATGTAAGGGTGTTATGGCTACTATTCCAAAAAGAAATGGTAAAAGTATTCTCTTAGAGCGCTCTAAAACTAACTGCATCCAATTTCTCTTACGCATAGCAAAATACAATCCCATACCAGAAACATAGAATAAAATTGGTATGCGCCATACATTGAGCATGGTCATAGGCTTCCATAATCCTTCTAAGAATTCATTACTTCTAATAAAGGCAATGAACATTGCCCAAGGCTGAAATACTATAGCTATATGATAAATAAGCAACAAACCAATAGCAATGACTCGTAACCAATCTATATCGTATCTTCTTTCTGTTGACATTGTAATGTAATGTTAGATTAGGTTAATTACTTTAACATTTCTGCTATAATCGGTCTCGTATTTTGGATGTGACCTAAATCAAATTCCATACCCATAGGCTGTAATTGTTGTTGAAGCATTTCGTAAATTGGTTTTATTTGCTCAAACGGACCCATTACTGTTTCCCTTGGAGTAGCACCAAAATTATTACGCAATGTTTTATCCGCTCCTGCTTCCAATAGTGTATTCAATATATCTACTCTACAGAAAAAAGCAGCGGTGTGAAGTGCTGTAGCCCCATCATTGTTCTTTAGGCTCAAATCTGCACCAGCATCTACGAGTAACTTTGTTATTTCCTTTTTTCCAAAACTAGAGGCCGTGATCAATGGTGTAGAACCACTCATGGCATCCTTTTTATTGAGATCTGTACCGGCATCAATATGTTGTTTAACCTCTTCAATGTTATTAGATAATATTGCAAGCTGTATATCAATGTCTGGCACTTTAGCACTTGATACACTAGTTACTTCGTTGGCAGCAGTTACTTCGGAATTCTGTGTTGAGTTCTTACAGGAAGTACTTAATAAAAGAATTGCTAACGAAAAGTTTACGATTGTTCTTAAAGAATTAATTTTAATTTTTGTCATGATTTGTTATTATTAATTGAAATTGATACCGCAAATATCTTCCTAAGAAACCATGACGCGAAAAAAGAAATACCGAACTGTAAATTCTGATGGATGAATTGAATTTAAAAAAAAAAGAGTTTGGTTTTTCAAGAAATGTTAATTCCCGATACAGAAATTGTCGAAGATATTTCCTAATAAATCATCTTAGTAGTCACTCCTCTAATCTCACCAAAATGGTATAATGCCTGCCCTATATCAATAGCTAATAAATCACCAGACAAGCCAGTTTCTAATTTATAGCTTTCAATTTCATTCTGAATCTCTTTTCGTTTTAAGATTTAAAATTATTCAGTGTTCTTGCATTACAGCTTTGAAATATTCTAATGAAGCGGGTTCAAAAATGAATTTCTGTTCTTTTTGGTTGAAGTAACCCATCGAAACAATTCCAACTAGTTTTCCGCTTTCATCTAGTACAGGACCTCCACTACAACCTCCATATACTCCGTTTGGAACTTCGAGTCTTAAATTGTTATCATCTGTATGTCCTAAAAAACTACCTTTAACACTTACAGGTTTTTCTGCCTTGTATGGGTAACCTAAAAAACGAACTTCATCTCCTTTATCCAAAGGCTTTTCTCTTAAAGAATAAACTACAATATCCTCTGGAATATGTCCTTCAATTTCAAAAATTAACCAATCGCCTTTGGGTGGCATTTCTATTAATTCTTCAGTGTTTTCATTTATAAGTTTCCCCGTTTTAATTTTTTTACTTTTCTGAGATTTAGAGCTTAAATCCCATGATTCTAACTCATCTCCAAAACTGATGGTTGTCATGCTATCAGTTTTTGCAAAAAAAAGTACATGTTTAGCCGTGATTCCAAAAGTTTTACCATCATACTCTAACAAAAACCCACTACCTGCATGAGGATTATTAAATTTTGAGTTTTTAAATTTTACATCACTTACAAGTACTGAATCAATTTGTGCAAAGTATACAGTAGGTGTTATTAACAATAGTAGCAATGATAATTTTTTCATTTATTATTTATTTTAATTTTAATACATCTTCAGCTAAGCATACTCGTTCGACTTATCTTTAGTTATAGTTAAGAGAAAGCTATTTCTAATGGATAATTGATTAACCATATTTAATTTTGAATCAATAGCATTAAAAATTAACAGTCAATAGGAATTACTTCCCGATACAGAAATTAGCAAAAATATTACCAAGGAGATCATCGTTAGTAATCTCTCCTGTAATCTCACCAAAATGGAATAATGCTTGGCGAATATCTATGGCTAATAAATCTCCAGATAAACCTGTTTCTAGGCCAAGTTGTACTTTTTGAATTTCCTCAAAGGCTTTTAATAAGGCATCATAATGACGAGAATTGGTGACTATGGTTTCATCATTCCTCAAAGATCCAGTGTTTATTAAATTGAGAAGTGAATTGGTTAATTGCTCTATACCAAACCCTGTTTTGGCTGATATTAACAATACATCTGCTATAGTATTATTGATTTCTGCCAGTTGGATGTCATCAAGTTTATCAATTTTATTTGCAATAACCAATAGTGGTTTCTGAGGATGTTTATTTCGTATTTTCTCAATTTCTATTCTTACCGATTCTAATTGATCAATATTATTCTGTGCATCAAAAAGGTAAATCACAACCTGTGATTGGTCAATCTTTTCGAAGGTTTTCTTTATTCCGATACTTTCAACAACATCTTGAGTATCTCTTATACCTGCAGTATCAATAAATCTGAAACCGATGCCTCCTATTGAAATTTCATCTTCAATAGTATCTCTGGTCGTCCCTGCTATTTCAGAAACAATGGCTCTGTCTTCATTTAATAGGGCATTCAATAAGGTTGACTTACCAACATTTGGTTCTCCTACAATCGCTACCGGAATACCGTTTTTTATCACATTGCCAACTGCAAAGGAATCTATTAAGCGTTTTAAAACAAAGGTTATTCGCTCTACTAAATCTTTAAACTGAGATCTATCTGCAAATTCAACATCTTCCTCAGCGAAATCTAGTTCTAATTCAATCAATGAAGCAAAATTCAATAATTCCTCTCTTAGTTTCGCGATTTCTGATGAAAAACCACCACGCATCTGTTGCATAGCAATTTTGTGAGAGGCTTCATTATCACTTGAAATTAAATCTGCTACGGCCTCAGCTTGACTTAAGTCTAATTTCCCATTCAAAAATGCACGCAATGTAAATTCGCCTGCAGTAGCCATACGACAACCATTTCTTAAGAATAACTGTATAATTTCTTGCTGAATATACGCTGAGCCATGACATGATACCTCAACAACATCCTCACCAGTGTAAGAATTAGGATTCTTAAAAATTGAGACCAATACTTCATCTATGGTGCGGTTGTCGTCAACTATATGTCCAAGATGAATGGTATGAGTTCTTTGCTTTTCGAGCGATTTGTTATTGGTTACAGATTTAAAATGTGCATTTACAATACTAATAGCATCGTTACCAGATAATCTGACAACAGCGATTGCACCATTTCCAGATGGTGTTGCCAAAGCTACAATCGTATCGTTATGCATAAGAATTCAATTTATTGCAAAAGTATTGCAAATAAAAAGATTCTTCCATAACCCAATGTGGTATTTTATGATTTAATTCACAACCTATATCAATAAATTTTAGTGTTAGTTTATATATTTGCATGGTTAGTAACAGCATATTTATCTACTAGCTGTTCGTTAATTAAAAGAAAAATGATGAAAAGAATTCTTACTTTATTTTTACTGTCATTAGCACTAATAAGTTGTAAACAAGAGCCTAGAACAGATTTTGTAATAAATGGTATTGCAACAGATGTCTACAATGGTTCTAGAGTGTATTTAAAAGATGTGAGCAATCTTGGAAGAGAAGTCTATACAGACACAGCCATTGTTATGGATGGTAAATTTACCTTAAAAGGTAGTGTTGACGAACCAAAGGTGAGGTTTTTAGAGATACAAGGTGTGCAAGGAGAATTTCTCTTTATGTTGGAAAATAGCAAAATTGAAATTGAAATTAATAAGCAATTGATGCTTGATTCTAAGGCTACTGGATCCAAAACCCATAATGACTTGGTGGCGTATCAAAGTGGTATTAAAAAGTTACAAGAGGAAAATAGAACTATGGTTAATGCCTTCATGAAGTATAGAAAAGATAAGGACACTGTAAAACTAGACTCCATGAAAGTAATACTTGAAGATCATGGCCAACGTTTTTTAAAGTTTCCCGCAAAATATATTAAGGAAAATAATAATAGTTATTTCAGTTTAAATTTAGTTGGACTTGAAGCAAACAAGCCAAAATTTGACATTGAAGACTTTTTGGAAGCCTATGATAATTTAACTCCAAATTTAAAGGAGACTCCAATGGGTATAAAAGTAAAGCGGAAATTAGACAGTATAAATGTAGAATACCAAAAAACAGCACACCTGCAAGTTGGTAAAGTTGCACCGAATTTTGAAGCGCCAAAACCAGACGGTACCATCGTTTCGTTAGAAGAACTTAAAGGTAAAGTTACTATCATTGATTTTTGGGCGGCATGGTGTGGTCCATGTAGAAGGGAAAACCCTAATGTGGTTAGGATTTATAATGAATATCACGATGATGGTCTTGAAATTATTGGTGTTTCACTAGATGGTACATCTCGTCAGCAAAATCCTAAACAAGCTTGGTTAGATGCTATTGAAAAAGATAAGCTTACATGGACACAAGTATCACATTTAAAATACTTTAATGATCCAGTTGCGCGCCTCTATGACGTTAATGCTATTCCTGCAACATATATTTTGGACAAAGACGGAAAGATTGTCGCAAAAAATCTTAGAGGTAGACAGTTAGAATCTAAAGTGCAACAGTTGCTTAAGCAATAAGTCTTATAATTTTTAAATCAACCCAGCTTACCAGTTTTATGCATAACAAATAGTATAATAATTGGTATAGCTAATAGGCCTACATGACCTAAATCGGTTTTAAATAAACTTGGCATTAATAAAAGTGTTAATACATAACCACCTACAGCACCACCAAAATGTGCATCGTGCCCGATATTACCAACTCTATTTTTTATACCATAAATAGAATACAATAAATATCCAATACCAAACACATAACCTGGTATTGGAATGGGAATAAAAAACATATATAAGCTCATACTCGGTTCTAACAAAATTGCTGCATATAAAATTCCTGTTACAGCTCCACTAGCTCCTATAGCACTATACCAATACTCGTCTTTATGAAAATATAGAGATAGTAAGTTTCCAAAAACTAAACTGGCAATATAAATTATTACAAAATTGAAATTACCCAACTGGTTTATAACAGTACCAGCAAAGAAATATAGGGTAATCATATTCATTAATAAATGCGTAGTATCGGCATGTAAAAAGCCAGAACTAATCATTCTAATTTGTTCGCCCCTTCTTATATTACCAACATTGAACTTGTACTTTTCAAAAAACAGACGATCATCAAATCCTTTAAAAGACATAATAACGTTTGCCGCAATAATAACAATTGTAACCAATCCTAAATTGTACATAAACTCTATTCTATTAAGTCAAATATAATATATATTTGTGCTTAAAAGCTAACTTACTTTAATGCAACTTATTGCCTATATTTTAATTTACCCATTCCTTTGGTTAATTTCCATCTTACCCTTTCGATTACTGTATATGCTGTCGGATATTGCCTATCTGTTTGTTTATAAAATATTTGGTTATCGCAAGAAAACCGTTATTCCAAACTTAAAATTAGTATTCCCTGAAAAATCGGAAAAGGAAATATTAGAATTAACAAGCTTATTTTACCATCATCTGTGCGATATGATTTTAGAATCTATAAAATCGTTAACCATTTCGGAGAAAGAATTAAAAAAACGTTTTGTTGCTACAAATATTGAACTTATCCATGACCTTGAAGTAAAACAAAAATCCATAATCCTTATGTGTGCTCATTATGGGAGTTGGGAATGGATTTTTATAATTCAAAAATCGATTAACTATAAAGGTTATGCCATATACAAGCGTTTAACCAATAAATATTTCGATAGATTGGTAAAACGCATAAGAGCTAAATACAACACCTATCTTATTACTAATAAACAGGCTATAAAAACATTGACTCAAGCCACAGCTGATGGAGAATTAACGCTTAATGGCTTTATTTCTGACCAATCACCAAAGGTACATAAGGCGTACTATTGGAATAAGTTTATGGGTATAAAAGTACCGATGCATACCGGAGCAGAAATTCTAGCTAAAAAACTCGATATGGCTGTTGTGTTTTTTAGGGTGAAGCGAAAAAAACGTGGTTATTATGAGTTAACCTTTGAAACGATTACCGAAAACCCAAAAGAATACGAAAACTACGAGATTACAGATATTTTCTTTAAAAAGGTAGAAGAACAAATTCTAGAAGCTCCGCAATATTATCTCTGGACCCATAAGCGTTGGAAACACAGAAATAAAGTCCCGTCTAAATTTCAATAGAATCTTTTAATCTAATTCAAACCAAGCATCCACATTGGTTGCAGTGCAAGGTTGGTCAACAAGTGATTTGTGAATAAATTCATTGTTGCATTTTGAATACTCGTAATCCTTTTTCCAAGCCTGATGGTTCTTCGCTAAGTCAATAATACTATCACAAACAAATTCTATTTCAGCATTGGTGGTTGTTGGATGAATAGACATACGAATCCAACCTGGTTTTCTAACTAAATCACCAATAGAAATTTCATTAGTTAATTCATTAGACATTTTCTGATCTACGTGCAATAAGAAATGCCCATAAGTTCCTGCACAACTACAACCACCTCTGGTTTGCACACCAAAGCGGTCATTCAACAACTTTACACCAAGGTTATAATGTAGATCATCAATATAAAATGATATCACGCCTAGGCGATCCTTGTGCTGACCGGCTAGTATATTAATGTTAGAGATAGGTTCTAATTTCTTAAATACAATATCCGTAAGCTCGTGCTCCCTTTGTAACATATTATCTACACCCATTTGCTCTTTAAGATTTACAGAAAGTGCGGCTTTTATAGTTTGAAGAAAGCCTGGTGTGCCACCATCCTCTCTATCTTCAATATTATCAATATACTTATGTTCTCCCCATGGGTTTGTCCAACTTACTGTACCACCTCCTGGGCAATCTGGGACCATGTTTTTATATAGCTTTTTATTAAATATCAAAACGCCAGAGGTTCCTGGCCCACCTAAAAACTTATGTGGTGAGAAGAAAATGGCGTCTAATTGTGCATCCTTTTCTTTAGGGTGCATATTTATGTCAACGTAAGGTGCTGAACAGGCAAAATCCACAAAGCATACGCCTCCATGATTATGCATTAGCTTCGCTATATCGTGATACGGTGTTTGTATACCAGTTACATTAGACCCTCCAATAACTGAAGCTATCTTAAGGGTTCTGTCTTTATATTCTAATAATAATTTTTCTAAGTTTTCTAAACTGAAAAGTCCATTGACATCTGGTGGAACTACTTCAACTTTTGCCATAGTTTCTAACCATGAAGTTTGATTAGAATGATGTTCCATATGAGAAATAAATACTACTGGACGGATTTCATCTGGTATTTCTGTATATTTTCTAAGGTTTTCTGGAACCTTTAATCCCAATATCCTTTGAAATTTATTCACAACGCCCGTCATACCATTGCCAGAAACAATTATAACGTCATCTTCATTAGCATTAACATGACTTTTAATAATATCCTTTGCCTTATGATACGCCTTAGTCATGGCAGTACCTGAAACCGTAGTTTCAGTATGGGTGTTTGCTACAAAAGGTCCAAATTCGTTAAGAAGTTTTTCTTCAATGGGTCTATATAGCCTTCCGGATGCTGTCCAATCTGTATATATTATTTTTTGTTCACCGTATGGAGATATAAAAGTCTGATCTTGCCCAATGATATGTGCCCTAAACCTATTAAAATAAGCTTCTAAATCAGATACTTTATTTGTAACAGTCTCAGAAATCATATGTATAGCAATTCTTTTAGTAGATAAACAAAGATACTAAATATTAGCAATGGCCTTAATCTCAGCAATGAACCTATCCGCTAAAATATCAGCAGAATCTTGAGTTGGTGCCTCAGTATATATTCTAATAATTGGTTCAGTGTTACTTTTACGAAGATGTACCCAACTATCTGCAAAATCTATTTTTACGCCGTCAATTGTCGTTAATTTCTCATGGCTGTAGTTAGACTCCATTGTTTTTAAAATTCCATCTACATCTAATCCAGGTGTTAACTGAATTTTCTTCTTGCTCATAAAATAATTTGGATAAGTAGCACGTAATTCGCTTACTTTCATTTTTTTCTCAGCCAATAAACTTAAAAATAAAGCCACACCAACTAACGCATCCCTTCCATAATGTAATTCAGGATAAATTATACCTCCATTACCTTCTCCACCTATGACAACATTATTTTTTTTCATAAGTTCTACAACATTCACCTCTCCAACCGCACTGGCTTCATATATTCCACCATGTTTTTCTGTAATATCTCTTAGTGCCCTTGTAGAACTCATGTTACTTACAGTGTTCCCAGGGTTTTTACTCAAAACATAATCTGCACAAGCTACCAGTGTGTACTCCTCACCAAACATTTCACCAGTTTCATCCATAAAAGCTAAACGATCAACATCTGGATCTACAACAATACCAAAATCAGCATGTTCCTTTACAACGGCTTTCGCCAAATCTCCCAGATGCTCTTTTAGTGGTTCAGGATTATGAGGAAAATGACCTGTTGGGTCACAATAGAGTTTTACAGCATGTACACCTAATCTTTCCAATAATAAAGGAATAGCAATTCCTCCGGTAGAATTCACGCCATCAACCACTACTTTAAAATTAGCATCCTCAATAGCTTTTTTATTAACCAGAGCTAAATCTAAAACCTCGTCGATATGTAAATCTATATAAGCTTCATTTTTTGTTATTTTCCCTAAGTTATCAACCTCAGAAAAAATCATACTATCAGATTCTGCAATCTCCAAGATTTTTTGTCCTTCAGCACCATTTAAAAACTCTCCTTTTGCGTTTAGTAATTTTAAAGCATTCCATTGTTTAGGATTATGACTTGCTGTTAAAATAATTCCACCATCAGCATGTTCCATTGGTACTGCAACTTCTACTGTTGGTGTAGTTGACAAACCTACATCTACCACATGAATTCCCAATCCTACCAAAGTATTCATCACCAAATTCTGAATCATTTCTCCTGATATTCTGGCATCTCTGCCTACTACAACTTTATAGTTTTCCTTATTACGTTGTTGCTTTAGCCAAGTGCCATAAGCAGCTGCGAATTTTACAGCATCAATTGGCGTTAAATTATCTTCAACCTTACCTCCAATTGTACCACGAATACCTGAAATAGATTTTATTAAAGTCATTTGATTTTGATTTTGAGCAAATATAATATCTAAATCCTATTTTGTTATAATGAATTTGTAAATTCGGAAAATGAATTTTTTAGCTCATATTTATCTTTCTGGTAATAATGAATTAGTTACTATCGGTAATTTTGTTGCCGATGGTATAAGAGGTAAAAAATATATGCAATATCCTGATGAAATTCAGGTTGGTATCCTACTGCACCGTGCTATTGACACTTTCACAGATGCGCACGCAGTCTTTAGAAGAAGTACAAAACGATTACACAAGCCATATGGCCACTACAGCGGTGTTATTATAGATATTTTTTACGATCATTATTTGGCAAAAAATTGGGATCAGTATTCTAATAAGCCTTTGGATATTTATGTAGATAATTTTTACAAAAGCCTTGAAGAAAATTTTGAGATATTACCTCCAAAATTTAAACATCTGACGCCATTTATGATAGAGGGTAATTGGTTACTAAGTTATGCCAAAATTGATGGTATACAATCAGTTTTAAATGGCATGAACCGACGCACTGAGGGTCGTTCTAAAATGAATTTAGCAACCAAAGAACTTAAATTATTCTACAATGAGTTTGAAAATGATTTTACGGAGTTTTTTACTGAATTAATAGCGTTTAGCAACACGAAACTCTTAAAACTTCAAAAAGAATACAAGATATGAGAATACTAGTAAGATCCCTGTTACTTGTTATTATACTACTCACAAGTTGTAAAAACAAAACCAAAACAAAGGAAATTCAATCCTTAGATAGAGGTCTCATTACAGATAATGTAATGGTGGTTAGTGCTAGAGCGGAGGCTTCAAAAATTGGAGTCGAGATATTAAATAAAGGTGGTAATGCCTTTGATGCTATGATGGCAACAGAAATGGCATTGGCTGTTGCTTACCCATACGCTGGTAATCTTGGAGGAGGTGGCTTTTTAGTTTACAGACTTGCAGATGGTACAAAAGGTACATTGGATTACCGAGAAAAGGCACCATTAGGTGCTACTAAAAACATGTATCTAGATGAGGACGGAAATGTTATTAAAGGCAAAAGTACAGTAGGTCCAATGGCCATTGGTATTCCTGGTACAATAGCAGGTGTTTTTAAAGCGCAAGAACGTTTTGGTGCGTTAGATGTTGAAACCATTTTAAAACCTGTTATTGAATTAGCAAACAATGGTTTTGAAATTACCGATAAACAAGCCTCAAGATTTACTGAATACGACAGCATATTAAATAGTGTTAATGGCAAACAGATTTTATTCAATAGAAGTTTAAAAAGTGGTGATTCTATTAAGAATTATGCCTTAGCTACAACCTTGAAGCGTATAGCTGAAAATGGTCGTGATGAATTCTATAAAGGCGAAACTGCAAAAAAATTAGTGGCATTTCTACAATCAAAAGGTAGCCTAATTACAATGGAAGATCTAGATAAGTACGAAGCTATATGGAGAGATCCTATTACGTTTCAATACGATGATTTAACCATAACATCTATGTCTCCGCCTTCTTCTGGCGGTATAATTCTTAACCAGATAATGACAATGCTAGAGTCTTTTGACCTTAAAGACTATGGTCACAACTCTTTAAAATCCATTCAAGTTATTGTTGAAGCTGAGAAACGTGCTTATGCAGATCGAAGCTACTTTTTAGGTGATCCCGATTTCACAGATATTCCTGTTAAGACGCTAACAAGTGATGTATATCTCGAAAATAGAATAAGCGATTTTACTTTTAATAAAGCCACTCAGGTAGATTCCATTTCTCATGGTAACATTATTGGTTATGAAAGCGATGAAACAACCCATTACTCTATCGTAGATCAGTTTGGCAATGCTATTGCAGTTACAACAACTTTAAATGGTGGTTATGGTTCTAAATTATATGCTGATGAACTTGGGTTCTTTCTAAACAATGAAATGGATGATTTTAGTAGTAAACCTGGCGAACCTAATTATTTTGGTTTAATTGGAGCTGAAGCCAATAGCATAGCACCTGAAAAACGTATGCTAAGTTCCATGACACCCACTATAATTGAAAAAGATGGTGAATTCTTTATGTCCTTGGGCACTCCAGGAGGCTCAACAATAATTACATCTGTTTTGCAAACCATTTTAAATGTACATGAATTTGATTTAACTATGCACGAAGCGGTCAATGCGCCTAGATTTCATCATCAATGGTTACCTGATGAAATACGAATGGAGCAAAATTCGTTTGATGAAAATTTGATTGAACAACTTGAAAATAAAGGATACATCATTAACCTAATAAAATCACCAGTAATTGGCAGAGTTGATGGTATTTTAATGCTTGAAGACGGACGACTTGAAGGTGGTGCGGACAAACGTGGTGATGATACTGCTATAGGTTTCTAGTTTTAACATCTTTTTAAAATATCAGCCTTCCTTAAGTTGTATCTTTATGAGCACCAATCACATTTCTTAATCTACAACAAAAATCAACCAAACATGCGATATTTTACAGGCATTCTTGCACTTTTATTTTGTTCAATCAGTTTTTCACAAGGTACTCAACTTTTAAGGCAACCAACATTACACGGAGATGATGTGGTCTTTGTTTATGCAAATGATCTTTGGAAAGCCTCTACAGAAGGTGGAACCGCAATTAGACTCACAAGTGATGAAGGTTACGAATCGAGTCCGCACTACTCAAATGACGGTAAATTGATTGCATTCACCGCACAATATGATGGTAATGTAGATGTCTTCGTAATGCCAGCCGAAGGTGGTGAACCTAAAAGATTAACCTATCATCCAGGTGGTGATTTTGTACAAGGATGGACACCAAATGGTAAAGTACTTTTTAGATCAGGTAGAGAAAGTCAACCAACAATGACCAATAAATTCTTTACAGTTTCTACAAAAGGTGGCTTACCAGAGGCACTAGAAATCCCTAGAGCAGCCTATGGAGAAATGTCTCGAGATGGTAAACATTTAGCTTATACACCAATAACAGGTTGGGATGCTGAATGGCGCAATTATCGCGGTGGTCAAGCAATGCCAATTTGGGTTGTTGATATGAAGACCAAAGAACTCATTAGGACAACACAGCCTACAAAGGAACGACATCTTGATCCGGTTTGGCTCAATGGTATTGTATATTTTATGTCTGAGCGTGACTATACCATGAATATTTGGTCCTTTAATCCAAGTACTAAAGAAGAAAAGCAAATTACCTTTCACAAAAAATTTGATGTCAAGAGCCTAGATTCGAGTAATGATAAAATAGTTTACGAGCAAGGTGGTTATTTACATGTCTATGATCCTAGTACAAACAATACCAACCAACTAAATATCGAGGTTAAGGCCGATTTAACTTTCTACAGAACAAAGTGGGATGAGGTATCTGGAAGAAATTTATCAAACCCTAATTTATCCCCAAAAGGTAAACGCGCTGTTTTTGAATATAGAGGAGAAATTTTTACAGTGCCAAAAGAAAATGGAACTTGGATAAATATTACAAATACACCAGGCGTGGCTGATCGTAGTCCAATCTGGTCGCCCAAAGGTGATAAAATCGCATGGTTTTCTGATAATAGTGGTGAATATAGTCTTGTAATCGCCAACCAAAATGGACAAAATCCTGAAACCATTAAATTACCAAATCCAACATTCTATTTTCAACCAGATTGGTCACCAGATGGTAAATACATCGCCTATACAGATACGCATTATAATGTTTGGATTGTAAATCTAGATGCCAAGAAAACAAAGATAGTTGCTACAGATAGATATGCGCATCCAAATAGAAGTATGAATCCTGTGTGGTCACCTGACAGTAAATGGATTGCGTTTGCAAAGCAACAAGAAAGTCATTTCAAATCTATTTTTACATATAATGTTGAAACAGGAAAAACTATTCAAATTACAGATCCAATTGCAGATGCTATAACGCCTGTTTGGGATGAATCTGGTAAATATATATATACCCTTGCCAGCACCAATTATGGACTTTCTACAGGTTGGTTAGATATGAGCAATTATGATCCAGGCTCTAACCTAACAAGAAGTTTGTATGCAGTTGTTCTTAACTCATCTGATAAGGCACCTAATCTTCCTAAAAATGATATGGAGGAAGCAAAAGCTGAAGATAAGTCTGATGATGATGAAAAAGATAAAAAGGACAAAAAGAAGGATTCTGACGTTACTGTTGTAATTGATGAAAATGGCATCTTTGATAGAGCTGTAGCTTTAAAATTGCCAGCTAGAAATTATGTCGCTTTATTAAAAGGGCCAAAGCATAAGATGTTTATTGCAGAGGCTATACCTAATGAAAATGGTTTAAAAGTTCATTCTTATGATGTAGAAAAAGAAAAACCTTCAGACTTTGCTAAAGGTGTGTCTCAAATGGTAGCATCAAATGACAGAAAATCAATATTACTTCGTCAAAACGGAAATTGGATTTTAACTAGCTCAGCGTCAAAACCAAAACCTGGTGACGATAAGTTAAAAACTAACATGAAAATTAAGTTAGACCCTAAAGCTGAAGCGCATCAGATTTTTAAAGAGGGATGGCGCTACATGCGTGATTTTCTCTATGTAGATAATGTACATGGTGCACCTTGGGATGAAGTATACAAATGGTATTCGCCTTGGATTGACCATGTACGTCATAGAACAGATTTAAACTATGTAGTAGATATTATGAGCGGCGAGGTAGCAGTAGGCCATTCGTATGTGTCCGGCGGTGATTTTCCTGATTTAGACTATGTACCTGTTGGTTTGTTAGGATGTGATTTTAAAATAAGTAATGGTAAATATCAAATCACAAAGATTTTTAATGGTGAACGCTGGAACCCTTCAACCAAAGCGCCATTAGCTCAACCAGGAATAGATGTAAATGAAGGTGACTATATCATTTCTGTAAATGGAAAGTCACTTTCTGGTAATGACAATATCTATGAACACTTAGAACAGACATCAGGACGTGAAATAAATATAACTGTAAGCAGTTCATCAAATGGTAGTAACCCAAAAACCATATTGGTGAAACCAGTTGGTAATGAGCGTAGTCTGCGCAGCATTGAATGGATTGAAGAAAACCGACGACAAGTAGATGAGTTGTCTAATGGCAAATTAGCATATGTCTATGTACCAAATACAGGTGGTGGTGGCTTTACCTCATTCAACAGATATTATTTTTCTCAACAAGATAAAAAGGGAGCAGTCATTGACGAACGTAATAATGGTGGTGGATCGGCAGCAGATTATATGATTGATGTAATGTCTCGCGAATTGTTTGGCTATTTCAATAGTAAAGCAAATGACAACAGACCATGGACCACACCAATGGCTGGTATCTGGGGACCTAAAGTCATGATCATTAACGAACGTGCTGGCTCTGGTGGTGACTTGTTACCATATATGTTTAAAATTAAAGATATTGGCCCTCTAATTGGTACAAGAACTTGGGGAGGATTAGTAGGTACTTGGGATACACCAAGATTTATTGATGGTGGACGTATGGTGGCACCAAGAGGAGGATTTTATGATGTTGATGGTAATTGGGCTGTAGAAGGCGAAGGTGTTGCACCAGATATTGAAGTGATTCAGCATCCAAGAGAAACCACAAAAGGTAATGATCCTCAATTAGAGCGTGCTGTAGAAGAGGCATTGAAATTATTAAAAGGCAATGAGTTTCAGTTAAAACCTGAGCCAAAAGCACCAGTAAGATGGAAACGTCCCGCTGGTTACAAGAACGATAATTAATTCAATATCCAATTAAGATTCGATAAGAGCAAATGTCTTTTGTAGCACAACTCATATCTTCATTCGAGAATCATAGAAATGAAGCTAATGCTATACCAATGCGCGCTTATATGAAACATAAGTTTGCCTTTTTTGGTATAAAATCGATGTTACGAAAATCTTTATTGAGAGAAGTTGTAAATGCAAACAAAGGTGAAGTAAAGTCAAACCTAACTGAAATATCCAAAACGTTATTTAAAAAGCCTGAACGAGAACTTCATTACTGTGCTATGGAGATTTACGCCAGATTCAAAAAACGACATTATATCAAAAGTGACATTATGTTTATTGAGTTTTTAATCACTGAAAATTCGCATTGGGATACGGTAGATTTTATTGCGAAACATATTCTAGGTCAATTCTTGATGGAATTGCCAGAAATGCGAGATGAAGTTATCCAAAAATACTCTACTGACGATAATATGTGGTTGAATCGGTCAGCAATTCTATTTCAACTTGGTTACAAAGAAAAGACGGATTTCAGCATACTTTCAAATCTTGCTATAATGCATAAAGATTCCAACGAATTTTTTATTAAAAAAGCGATTGGTTGGGCTTTAAGAGAATTTGCAAAATACAATAGCTATGCAGTTATTAATTTTGTAGAAAGCACAGATTTAAAACCACTTAGTAAAAGAGAAGCACTTAAACATTTTAGATGAAATATGATGTTGTTGTACTTACGGACAGTCGCTATTTAAAAGATAGTTCAGACCCTTACTACCATAATGTATTCTATGAAGATGCCTTGGTATGTGATGCATTATTATCAGAAGGATTGAAGGTAAATAGAAAAGCCTGGAATGACCCTCTTTTTGATTGGTCAAACACCAAAGCCATCATGTTCCGAACAACATGGGATTATTTTGATGATTTTACCAAATTTTCAAAATGGTTAAAACAAGTTTCTCAAGTTACAACACTCATTAATTCAGAGGCCACCATTCATTGGAATATAGATAAACACTATTTACAAGACCTTAGAAATAAGGGTGTTCATATTGCAGAAACCCTTTTTATTAAACAAGGAACTAAGACTAGCTTAGAAGAGCTACATGAAGAAACAAAATGGAACACAACAGTCTTAAAACCGTGTATATCCGGTGCAGCAAGACATACCTATAAACTTAATGCAGATAATGTGCTGAAACATGAAACTATTTTTCAGGAGTTAATAGCCCACGAGGCTATGATGCTTCAACCATTTCAACACAAAATTGTATCTGAGGGCGAAGTTTCTATGATGGTTTTTAATGGGCAATTTACACATGCAATACTAAAAAAAGCAAAGCCAGGTGATTTTAGAGTACAAGATGATTTTGGCGGAACCGTACATGATTATATACCTACTCAAGCAGAAATTGAATTTGCCATAAGTGCTGTGAATGCTTGTAAAGAACTACCATTATATGCGAGAGTAGATATTTTTAATGATAATGATGGTAAAATAGCATTAGCGGAACTCGAATTAATAGAACCAGAACTTTGGTTTAGAAACAATCCTAATGCGGCAAATGTTTTAGCTAAAGCCACAAAAGAAAAATTATCTTTGCTTTAAATATTTATAATTTTGGCTAAAGCATCACTGACTAAAAGAATCTTTAAAATAATAGGTGGACTCATAATTTTCTTTACTCTGCCTTCCCTACTCTTTTTTGGCTTTATTTATTTAAAATACAATGAAGATTTACCAATTGGTGAAATTGGCAACAAAGCAGATTTACTCGCTACAACTATGCTAAGTAACATGGATTATGAAGCTTATGAAGCTACAGATTATTTAGAGTGGACCTTTAAGGGCAGTCATCATTACAAATGGTATAAAACAGATAATAGATGTGAAGTTTATTGGGATGATTTTAAAGTAGAACTTGATTTGAATAACCACGATGATTCTAAAGTATTTGTCGCAGAACAAGAATATAATGGCATAGAAAAACATGACTATATACATAAAGCAGAATCGTATTTCAATAATGATTCCTTTTGGCTAGTTGCACCATATAAAGTATTTGATAAAGGTGTTGAGCGACAACTTGTAATTACCGAAGATGGTAAACAAGCTTTGCTGGTTACCTATACCAAAGGAGGTTCAACACCTGGTGATTCATATTTATGGCATTTTGATGAAAATGGACTACCAAAAAGTTATCAAATGTGGGTAAATATTCTACCGATTGGTGGGCTTGAGGCCACTTGGGAAAAATGGATCACTACAGAAAGTGGTGCCCAACTTCCAACTTTTCATAAACTATTATTCTTAGGACTGGAAATAGACAACATAAAAGGTACAACCTTAAAGAATTAAATCTTCTGAATCAAAATCAGTGTCTGGAACTTCTTCTTGTTGCTCAATAACTGAGCGGGTATCATGAACCATTCGAGTTTCTTCTAAAATGACATTTGAAACACCTAACATCCAAGCTACCATAAATAAATAGGCAACACGTTTTATTCGAGTTAATACTTTAAGCATGGTAATCAGTGAACAATTCTTGCTCCAAAGTATTCTTTACTGACAGATTATCAGGCGTTTATTTACTACGTTGCCCTACAAACTGCTGACTCTTAAGCTTAAATAGAACATTAAAACTTGTTAAACTACCGTAGCTTCTTGTTATATACTGTTGTAGGTCTATTTTATCCTGCTCATCAAGATTACTAGAGTTAATCTTCTGTTCCATGACTCTGAGCCTATCTCTAACCATAGTGATTTTATGGAAGAACGTATCAATAGGCAATTCCTTTCCTTGCAAGTTAATATCACCAGGTTCCAGTATTAGCTTACCACCTTTCCATTTATCAGCTATTGAAATAACTTCAGAAACATCAGACCATTTCTTAAGTATATTTCGTAGACTTTTTTCAACTTCATAAAAACTTACTGTGTCAACATCATCTTCAGTAGCTTCAATTACATCGAATTCATCGTCAATTTCAAGGGTTTCTAATCCACCTTCTATAAATGTTACCCAATAATGTTTAGAAGTCACATTTGTAACTACGCCTTTACCAAATTCGGTGTGATTAATTCGAGAACCAATTCCTAATAATTTCATATGTCTTTCAATTAGATTTAAAACTTAAAAATAAAAATTATTATGATGAATTGATTAATTATTGCATTAGTTGTAAGGGTTAATTTACAGTATTCAAAATAATTGAATAATGGGAATAAAATTGCCTTTAGGTAATTTGAAAATCTCCTCTAAAATTCTTAATTTTGCATAATTCTTAATTTTAACCTATTTAATTATGAAAAATATATTTTTAACCCTGTTATTTTTAGGATTCTGTATTTTTGCTACAGCTCAAAGCCAACCCAATGTTGGTGACGAATTAGTTATAAAAGAACCTGTGGCACAGAATTATAGGTATGTAAAATTTCCTCGATTAAACATTTTAGCCAAAAAAGGAAAAGTAGCTAATTATAAAAGTGTTTATGGAAATACTGTAATAGTTAAAGAAGTCATGACCAAGGAGGATGGGTCTACATTTGTGCTTCTTCAAAAAAAAGATGGATCTAAGTTCTTTGGATATTTAAAAAATGTCAAAGCTAATTATAACAAATCCATTGAAGCAGGTGAATTAAATCCTTCAAAATAAAAGTAAAAAAATTGCTATATATGGAGGGTGCATTGATATCAATGCACTTTTTTTTGTTTATATAACACCTTTTACAATAAACCTTCACATTAAATTAACAACTAAAAATTGTACCTTTGCAACTTTGCCAATTTATACAATTCTACTAGTTTTATATGACAACATTTGACGATTCTATTGAAGTTAAAGGTGCTCGTGTACACAATCTCAAAAATATTGATGTCACTATACCTAGAGAAAAACTTGTGGTAATTACGGGATTGTCTGGTAGTGGTAAATCGTCTTTGGCTTTTGATACCATTTATGCAGAAGGACAACGCAGGTATATTGAAACCTTTTCGGCATATGCGCGCCAATTTTTAGGAAGTTTAGAGCGACCTGATGTAGATAAAATAGATGGGCTTTCTCCAGTCATTGCAATTGAACAAAAAACAACAAGTAAATCACCACGCTCTACAGTAGGTACAATAACTGAGATTTATGATTTTCTAAGGCTTCTATATGCCAGAGCTGCAGATGCTTTTAGCTATGAAACTGGCGAGAAAATGGTGAGCTACAGCGATGAGCAAATCAAAGAATTAATTCTAGAAGCTTACAAAGGTAAACGCATAAACATTCTTTCGCCTGTAATTCGTTCGCGCAAAGGACACTACAGAGAACTTTTTGAGCAAATTGCAAAACAAGGCTTTGTAAAAGTACGCACAGATGGTGAGATTGTAGACCTTGAAAAAGGTATGAAATTAGACCGCTATGTTACCCACGATATCGAGATTGTAATAGACCGATTAAAAATTGATGATTCCCAAGACAATGAAAAACGTCTTATGGAATCTATCAATACAGCAATGTATCATGGTGACGATGTACTAATGGTAATTGACCAAGAAACAAATGAACCACGCTATTTCAGTAGAAATTTAATGTGCCCTTCATCTGGTATTTCTTATCCTAACCCAGAACCAAATAACTTTTCATTTAATTCACCAAAAGGAGCCTGCCCTAATTGTAATGGAATTGGTGAGAAATTTGTAGTAAATGAAGATAAGTTGGTTCCGGATGAAACATTATCTATTAATAATGGTGCTTTGGCTCCACATGGACCACAGAAAAAAAGTTGGATTTTCAAACAGTTTGATACCATTTCCCAACGCTTTGATTTTTCACTCAATGACCCTTGGAAAGATATTCCCAATGAGGCTAAACAGATGATCTTATATGGAGGAAAAGATAAATTCACTGTTGAGAGTAAGTTGCTAGGAGTTACAAGAGACTATAATATTGATTTTGAAGGTGTCGCGAACTTCATTGAAAGTCAACATAAATCAAATTCTACTTCGTTAGTGCGATGGGCCAAGGAATATATGGACAAAATTGAATGTCCTGCTTGTCAAGGCTCGCGCTTAAGAAAAGAATCTCTCAATTTCAAAGTAGACGGAAAAAGTATTGCAGAGTTGGTTAAAATGGATGTCATTGAGCTGGGAGAATGGCTAGAAAAACTTTCTGAACGTTTATCTGATAAACAGTTGAAAATTTCAACTGAAATATTGAAAGAAATAAAAAACAGGGTTCAATTTTTATTAGATGTTGGTCTTACATATTTATCACTAAACAGAAGTTCTAAATCTCTATCTGGTGGTGAAGCACAGCGTATTAGGCTCGCGACACAAATTGGTTCGCAACTTGTCGGTGTACTATATATTTTAGATGAACCAAGTATAGGTCTACACCAACGCGATAATGAGAAATTGATCAACTCCTTAGCATCACTTAGAGATGTTGGCAACTCAGTTATTGTGGTAGAACACGATAAAGATATGATTGAACGTGCAGATCATGTTATTGATATTGGACCATTTGCAGGCAAACATGGAGGCGAAATTATTAGTGAAGGCACACCAAAAGAACTATTAGAGCATCACACTTTAACGGCTTCTTACTTAAATGGTGAGAAAGAAATTGAAATACCTAAAAAACGAAGAAAAGGAAACAATAAAAAAATAGTTTTAAAAGGTTGTACAGGTAATAACTTAAAGAATGTTGATGTAGAATTTCCGCTTGGTAAAATGATTGGTGTCACTGGTGTTTCTGGTAGTGGCAAATCTACTTTAGTTAACGAAACCCTCTATCCAATTTTAAATGCGCATTTTTTTAATGCAGTTAAAAAACCAATGCCTTATAAATCAATTAAAGGGTTAGAAAATGTTGACAAAGTCATTGATATTAACCAATCTCCAATAGGTCGTACACCTCGCAGCAATCCTGCAACCTATACCAAAACTTTCGATGAAATCAGAAAGCTATTTGCTCAGATACCTGAAGCTATGATTCGTGGTTATAAAGCAGGCCGTTTCAGTTTTAACGTTGCAGGTGGGAGATGTGAAACGTGTCAAGGCGGTGGCCTTAGAGTAATAGAAATGAACTTTCTTCCGGATGTTTATGTAGAATGTGAAACATGTCAAGGAAAACGATTTAACAGAGAAACACTAGAAATAAGGTATAAGGGCAAATCAATAAGTGATGTTTTAAATATGACTATTGAAGAAGCCGTTATATTCTTTGAGCACATACCTAAAATTTACAGAAAATTAAAAACTATTGAGGACGTTGGTCTTGGCTACATTACATTAGGCCAACAAAGTACAACATTATCAGGTGGTGAGGCACAACGGATTAAGTTGGCAACAGAACTTAGTAAAAGAGATACAGGTAATACCTTTTATATTTTAGATGAACCAACAACCGGACTTCATTTCGAAGATATTAGAGTATTGATGAAAGTACTGAATAAACTTGTAGACAAAGGAAATACGGTTTTGATAATTGAGCATAACCTAGACGTAATTAAAACTGTAGATTACATTATTGATATTGGTTACGAAGGTGGTAAAGGTGGTGGGGAAATTGTTGCCAAAGGAACACCAGAGCAAATTATTAAAGACAAAAAGAGCTATACAGCCAAATTCTTAAAAAAAGAACTGATTTAATATTAAGTTTTTTTTACAATTAAACCTGTATAAAGAACAACAATAAAAAGTTATATTAGTAAGTTTTCTAAGAAGAAATAAGAGATATTTTATGAGAAAAGAGCATAAACACAAGAGTTGGAACGAAATAAAAACTAACGATTCATGGGCCATTTTTAAAATTATGGGTGAGTTTGTAAGTGGATACGAAAAACTCAGTAAAATTGGACCTTGTATTTCAATTTTTGGATCTGCAAGAACAAAACCAGATCACAAATATTATCAATTAGCAGTAGATGTTGCTAATAAAATTGTAGAGCATGGATATGGTGTGATTACTGGAGGAGGTCCAGGGATTATGGAAGCAGGTAATAAAGGAGCCTATATCGCTGGTGGTACATCAGTTGGATTAAATATTGAATTACCTTTTGAACAACACGATAATCCGTACATTGACAATGATAAAAGCCTAGACTTCGATTACTTCTTTGTTCGTAAGGTTATGTTTGTAAAATATTCTCAAGGTTTTGTAGTCATGCCAGGAGGTTTCGGAACCTTAGATGAACTCTTTGAGGCCATGACACTTATACAAACGTTAAAGATCGAAACATTCCCAATTATACTAGTAGGAACAGAATTCTGGGGCGGATTGGTAGATTGGATTAAAAACACATTAATTGAAGCTGGCAATATCAGCTCTGAAGATTTAGACCTTTTTCATGTGGTTGATGATGCTGACGATGTTATTGAAATATTAAACGATTTTTATAAAGAATTTAGACTTAGCCCAAATTTCTAGAATTGTCCTTTATTAATTTCACCGCTATGAAAAAGAAAATAATTGGATGTTTGATGCTCACCTGCTTGTTCTGGATGGATGTTGCTGGCCAAGAAACATTTAAAGTAATGTTTTACAACCTGCTCAATTATCCTTTAGAAGATGCAGTGCCAAATCGCGAAGATGATTTAGAATTCATTCTTTCTGATTATCAACCCGATTTATTTTTAGTTTGTGAACTTAACAATGTTACTGGCGCAAACAATGTTTTAAACATGACCAAATCTACGATTTCCACAAGTTTTGAAATGGCTACATATGTATCAAATACTTCAGATGATACTACGGGAGATCAAAATGATTTACAAAATCAATTGTATTACGATAGTTCAAAATTCATTTTAGAAGATGAAATAATTGTACCAACAGATTTGAGGGATTTCAATGTGTATAAACTTAAGGTTAATACAACAGATCAGGCTACAAATCCAATTGAGTTTTATGTTATAGTCTGTCATTTAAAGGCATCAAGCGGAACCCAGAATCAATTGCGACGTTTTAATATGATTGTTGAATTAGACAACTACTTAAGTACATTGCCTTCAGATTCCAATGTTGTTTTAGGAGGTGATTTAAATATTTATACAGCATCAGAACCTGCGTTTCAACTGTTGTTGCAAGACACTAATAATATAACTTTTACCGATCCTGCAAATAGAGTTGGTAGTTGGAATAACAACCCAAATTTTGTTGATGTATTTACGCAATCAACAAGAACACAAACAGGTTTAGGTGGTACAACTGGAGGATTTGATGATAGATTTGATTTTATACTGACATCAGAAAATATGCTGACTACCGCCAATATCACCTACGAGTCAGATTCATATCAGGTATACGGTAATAATGGATTATCTGCATGTTATAATAGTGCTATAAACTCATCTGCATGTGCAATACCCGGTTCTGAGTTTTCATTTGAAATAAGAGATGCTTTGCACAATTTCAGTGATCATTTACCTGTAACATTAAACCTAGAAATAGATGAAAATCTTCTTAGTGTAGAAGAATTAGTTGGTCAATCACAATTTACCTTAGAAAAAAGTATTGTAGATTCGAAGCTTCGAATTTTAGATATATCGACTAAACTTTTTAATACTGACGTGCTCATTTATAATAGTTATGGTAAAATGATAAGAAAAGTTAAACTAGGCTCTAATGTAAATTCTGAAATTAACTGTTCTAATTTGGCAAACGGAATGTACTTATTAACTATCCCAAATTTTGATATTAAACCTCTTAAATTTTTCGTTTCTCATTGATTTATAAAAATTACATAGCATTTTTATTCTTCTGTTTTGCATCATTTTTATTTGGTCAGAATAAAATTGTTGTTGATGCTGTTGTAGATGTTGATACCAAGTCCATTGCAATATCACAAACAATAATTTATACAAATGAATCAACAGATAGATTAAGTGAAATTTATTTGAATGATTGGAATAACAGCTACTCTACCAAAACAACACCGCTTGCAAAACGATTTGAAGAGGAGTTTAGTACCAAATTTCATTTAGCAAAAAGTGAACAACGTGGATTTACCACCATTACATCCTTAACTGATAATTCTAACAATGAATTAGAATTTACCAATTTAGAGAACCATCCAGATATAGTAAAGGTTTCATTAAAGTCTCCTTTAAACCCTGGTGAATCTTACCATTTAAACTTAAAATATAACCTTGTACTTCCAGACGCAACATTTACGGATTATGGTTTTACTAAGAATAAGAACTTTGATCTTAAATACTGGTACTTAACCCCAACCGTCTATAATGGTAAATGGAACTATTACAGTAACAAAGACTTAAATGATTTATTTGTTCCCAAAGCAGATTTAGAACTTAAAATCACACATCCTCTAAATTATAAGGTGAGTTCAGAATTAGATTTAATGCGCTTGGAACTTACTGAAGATAAAAAGTCTCAAATCACTTATCTAAATGGTAAGGATAGGATTGACACCTATTTATCTATAAATAGATTTCCACGTTTTAGTTTTGTGCAAACTGACAATTTTATTGTTCTCTCAAATATCAACGAAAAGGGACTTGCACCAACAGACAAAGCAGTTTTAACAGATAAGATCACTCGGTTTTTAACTGATAATCTAGGGGAATACCCACACAATCAATTATTGGTTACCGAAATTGAATATAACAAGAACCCATTGTACGGTCTTAACCAATTACCTGATTTTTTAAGGCCATTCCCAAAAGAATTTCAATATGAATTGAAGCTTCTGAAAACAGCCTTGAAAAAGTACATTGATAATATATTACTAATAAATCCTCGTAAAGAATATTGGCTAAGTGACGGGCTTCAAATATATTTTCTTATTAAATATGTTGAAGAACACTATCCTGATATGAAATTGATAGGTACTCTTGCAAACATTTGGGGTATTAGAGCTTTTCATGCTGCTGATCTCGACTTTAATTTTCAGTACTTTTTATACTCAATGGAAATTGCAAGAAAAAATAGAGACCAACCTTTGGCAACATCAAAAGACTCTCTTATTAAGTTCAATGCAAATATTGCTAATAAATATAAGGCTGGAATTGGCTTAAATTATCTAGACGAATTTGCAGATGATATTGTTTTAAAACAAAGTATCACCAAATTCCTTAAGGCTAATAAAACCAAAAATACTAGTGTTAGAGATTTCGAAACATTTATTAAAAGTGAAACTTCTAAAGACATTGATTGGTTTTTTAAAGATTATGTTGGCACCAGAAAAAAGATTGATTTTAAAATTAAGGATGTTGAAACAAAAGGAGATTCAATTAAAGTAACCATTAAAAACAAGAGGAATAATACCATGCCCATTTCTCTTTTTAAGCTAAAAAATGATTCTGTTATTGGTAAAACATGGGTAGAGAATATAGTAGGAACTAAAACAATTATAATACCTAAAGATAGTACCGAAAAGTTTGTGCTAGATTATAACAATGTCATACCAGAATTTAATCAAAGAGATAATTATAAGGCAGTCAATGGTTCATTCTTAAATAACAAACCATTTCAATTCAGGCTGTTTAAGGATATTGAAGACCCAGATTATAATCAAATATTTTTTATGCCTTTAGTTGAGTTTAACAATATCTATGACGGACTAACTTTAGGAACCAAAATATACAATAAGACCATTTTAAGAAAACGTCTTAATTATAGATTCTCGCCACAGTATGCATTAAGATCTAAGTCCTTAACTGGTTCTGCTTCTGCATTTTATACACATAATTTAGAAAACCAAAATCTTTTTTCTATTAGTTATAGTCTGTCTGCAGGATACCAATCGTTTGCTCAAGATGCGTTCTTTACCAGAATAAGACCTTCGATTTCGTTCACTTTTAGAAACGATAACGATTTTAGGGCAGATAGACGTGATTTAATAACAGCCAGATACGTAAGTATAACTAGAGATATAGGTGAAGATGCCACAGTAGTAGTTGATGAGCCAGACTACGGCGTTTTTAATTTAAGATATACCCATTCTAATCCAGGAATAATTAATTTTTCAAAATTCAATGCAGATTTTCAACTTGCAGATCAGTTTAGTAAACTTTCTATAAACTATGAGTTTAGAAGACTTACTAAAGGCAATAGAAATATCAATTTTAGGTTCTTCGCAGGTATATTCTTGGATAACAACTCTGATCCTAATTCTGATTATTTCAGTTTTGCATTAGACAGACCTACAGATTATTTGTTTGATTTAAATTATTTAGGTCGTTCTGAGGACGCTGGTTTATTTAGCCAACAAATTATTATTGCAGAAGGCGGTTTTAAGTCAATGCTAGACACTCCCTTTGCAAATCAATGGATGACTACTGCAAATTTGAGTACTTCGATTTGGCGCTATATACAAGCCTACGGCGACATTGGTTTGGTAAAAAACAAATTCAGAAAAGTAAATTTTGTATATGACTCCGGTATCAGGTTAAACCTTGTTGAAGATTATTTTGAATTGTACTTTCCTATTTATTCCAATTTAGGTTGGGAGATTGCCCAGCCAAATTATGGTGAGAAAATTCGTTTTATAATTACTGTTGATCCGCAAGTTCTTTTAGGCTTATTTAGACGTAAATGGTATTAACATATTCTTAGCTTAATGTTAATTTTTTTAATTTTTTTTAAGTATAATTAATATAAACATCTTTTTTTTAAGAATTATTCAATTTTATAACATTTCAATAGGTTGCGTAAAATTTTTAATTTTTTTACCTTTGCATATCTAATTTTAGACCTGAATGAAGACCAACCCAGATATTAAAACAGAAATTACATTCGAAAATTTTAAAGCTGAAGTATTAAATGATTATAAGCTTGCTGTCACGAGTCGTGAATGTAGTCTTCTTGGTCGTAGGGAAGTTTTAACCGGTAAGGCAAAATTTGGAATCTTTGGAGGAGGAAAGGAAATTCCTCAAATAGCATGGGCAAAAGCTTTTGATAATGGTGATTTTAGATCTGGTTATTATAGAGACCAAACTTTTATGATGGCCATAGGAGAATTGACAATTGAGCAATTCTTTGCAGGATTATATGCCAATACGGACATTAAACAAGAGCCAATGTCTGCAGGTCGTCAAATGGGTGGACACTTTACAACTCATAGTTTAGATGAAAAAGGGAACTGGAAAGATTTAACCAAACAAAAAAATTCTAGTGCTGATATCTCACCAACAGCTGGTCAGATGCCAAGACTTTTGGGGTTAGCACAAGCATCTAAAATATACAGAAACGTTAAAGGTATTGATACTACTAATTTTTCAAATCAAGGAAACGAAGTTGCTTGGGGAACAATAGGTAATGCAAGTACAAGTGAAGGTCTGTTTTTTGAAACTGTAAATGCGGCTGGTGTTTTACAAGTACCAATGGTAATAAGTGTTTGGGATGATGACTATGGTATTTCAGTACATGCAAAACACCAAACTACTAAAGAAAACATATCTGAAATTCTCAAAGGATTCCAACGAAATGAAAATGAAGCTGGATATGAGATTTTTCGAGTAAATGGCTGGAATTATCCTGAACTTATTGACGTTTACCAACGTGCAGGTCAAATTGCTCGTAATGAACATGTTCCTGTTTTAATTCATGTTCAAGAGTTAACACAACCACAAGGACATTCTACATCAGGTTCTCATGAGCGCTATAAGGATAATGACAGGTTGACTTGGGAAGTTGAGCACGATTGTAATGCACAAATGAGGAAATGGATGATTAGCAATAATATTGCGTCAGATGAGGAGTTGACTGGTATTGAACGTGGTATTAAAAAGGCTGTAAGGGAAGGAAAAAAGGCAGCATGGTCTGCATTCTTAAAACCTATGATAAAGGAAAAAAGTGAAGTTGTGGGTTTATTAAATCAACTCGCTGCATCAAGTCCCAATAGTGTCTTTATAAATAAACTAAAAGACAGGATAGATTCTTCTGATGAGCCATTGAGACGAGATGTTTTATCAATTGCACGAAAGGCTTTGAGGTATGTTTTATCTGAGGATACCAAGGAAAAAACTGCACTTCAAAACTGGATAAATAGCTATCTAGATACAGTTCAACCTAAATATAGTTCTCATCTTCATAGTGCATCAGATAAAAATGTATTGAAACAAACACCAGTAGAGCCTATTTATGATAGAGATTCAAAAGTTGTTGATGGTCGTATTGTTTTACGTGAAAATTTTGACGCAATCTTTAATAAATATCCAGAAACATTAATTTTTGGAGAAGACTCAGGTTATATTGGAGATGTAAATCAAGGGTTAGAAGGCTTGCAAGAAAAGCATGGAGAACTGAGAGTATCAGATACAGGTATTAGAGAAGCCACAATTGTTGGTCAGGGAATCGGTATGGCAATGCGCGGTTTAAGACCAATTGCGGAAATACAATATCTAGATTATTTGATGTACGCACTTCAAATTATGAGTGATGACTTAGCAACGGTACAGTACAGAACCAAAGGACGTCAAAAAGCACCATTAATTGTTAGAACACGCGGACATAGATTAGAAGGAATATGGCACTCAGGATCTCAAATGGGTGGTATATTAAATCTTATAAGAGGAATTCACGTCCTAGTGCCACGTAATATGACCAAAGCTGCAGGTTTTTACAACATCTTATTAGAAAGTGACGAACCTGCCTTGATTGTAGAATGCCTTAATGGGTACAGATTAAAAGAGAAATTACCAAGCAATATAGGTGAGTTTAAAACACCTGTTGGTGTAGTGGAAACATTGAAAGACGGCGATGACATTACCTTAGTGTCATATGGTTCTACTTTGAGATTGGTCATGGAAGCTACAAGAGAATTGCAAGAAGTTGGGATCGATGCAGAAGTAATTGATGTACAGTCTTTATTGCCTTTTGATCTCAATCATGATATTGTAAAAAGTATAGCTAAAACTAATCGAGTTTTAATTATTGACGAAGACGTTGAAGGTGGTGCCTCTGCATACATTTTGAATGAGATTTTAAACAAGCAAAATGCTTTTCAATATTTGGATAGTCAGCCAAAAACATTGGCATCTAAGCCACATAGACCTGCATATGGTACGGATGGTGATTATTTTTCAAAACCATCGGTTGAAGATATTTTCGAAACAGTTTATGCGATAATGCACGAATTAAATCCAACTAACTATCCCGCATTACGATAAAGTTATATTGATTATAGCAATCCATAAAGCTCTCAATTTTTTGAGAGCTTTATTTTTTCTTATGACATAAATCATAATATATTTAAGGTGTATTAAATAGATTTGAGAAACTATTATTAACAATACTATTCTATGCTAACAAGAGAACTGATAAATTCCTTTAAAAAGAAGTCTGATCTTATCGATTATTTAGAGACTAATAAAGCTTCAGATTTAAACTACGAGAAAGCTTTAGAAAAGCACGAATATGAACAAGAACTATTACCACTACAAGCAGAACTTGTTCAATTTCAAAGATGGGTACAAAAAGAAAATAAAAAAATAGCAATCATTTTTGAAGGAAGGGATGCTTCTGGTAAAGGAGGAACAATTAAACGATTTAAGGAACATCTTAATCCAAGGGCAATGCGTGTTGTTGCCTTAAACAAACCTACTGAAGTAGAAAGAAACCAGTGGTACTTTAATCGCTATATTAAAGAATTACCAAATGCTGGTGAAATTGTTTTCTTTGATAGAAGTTGGTACAACAGAGCTGTTGTAGAACCTGTTATGGGTTTCTGTGATAAAACACAATACGATCGTTTTATGATTCAGGTTCCAGAATTTGAACACATGTTATTTGAATCTGGTACACTTATTATTAAATTTTGGTTTTCCGTTTCTAAGGATGAGCAACAGCGACGTTTTGAGAAACGTTTAAATAACCCTTTAAAAAAGTGGAAATTTAGTCCAGTAGACGAGAAAGGACAAGAACTATGGGATAAATTTACTACTTATAAAAACCAAATGTTCAGTAGAACCCATAACCACTTCAGTCCATGGGTAGTCATAAAATCTAATGACAAAAAACAGGCAAGACTTGAAAGTATTAAATATGTACTGAGCTTGTTTGATTACGAAAATAAGGGAGCAATTTGCAAAAACTTGTTGCCAGACCCTAATATTGTACAACGCTATTTTAGAAACACCATACAACTAGACCGATAATGACTAAGATATATAATATAACAGATAAAGATCTCAACATTCTAAATAGCAGAAAAGGTTTAGAGGCATTATTAAGACAAAGCAAACTCGACATTCAAAAATCTCTTAAAAGTGTGAAATACGAGAAGCGCCTCGAAAAACTTCAAGAGGAAATGTTAATTCTTCAGCAATGGGTTGCCAAAAACAATAAGAAAGTAATTATACTTTTTGAGGGTCGTGACGCCGCAGGCAAAGGTGGAGCTATAAGACGTATTATTCAACACCTGCCCCCAAGAGCAATAAGAGTTGTAGCCTTACCTAAACCAAATCAAACAGAATTAGGGCAATGGTATTTTCAACGTTATATCAACCGATTGCCAAACAATGGTGAGATTGTTTTTTTTGATAGAAGCTGGTACAACAGAGCTGTTGTTGAACCTGTGAATGGTTTTTGCAGTAGAAAAGAGTATGAGGTTTTCATGGGCCAGGTTAATGAATTTGAAAAAATGATTCAAGATTCCGGTATCATTTTTCTAAAGTTATATTTCTCCATAACTAAAAACGAACAAGAAAGACGTTTTAAAGATATCATCAACTCATCTCATAAAAAATGGAAATATAGTGAGGTAGATAAACGTGCATTGACGTTATGGGACGAATATACAAAGTATAAAGAAGCCATGTTTGAAAATACTCAAGTAGCCGCACCTTGGAAAATAATTAAGGCAAATAGAAAAACCAACGCTAGAATCCGAGCTTTTGAATACATTCTTCAAAATATACCTTATGAAATAAAGGATACGGAAAAAATTAAGCCAAAGACATTTAAGACAATAGTACACGGCGAGTAACAACTTCAAGATTATTTATATTCGTTAAGATTCTTTTTATAACTTTAGGTTTTTGATCTTAAGTGTTTCCAGATTTTAATAGATATAGTTTACCTTTATTAATTCTTGTTCTTCAAGGATTGATATTTGCTATACTACTACTTCACCGATATGTCATAAAACGAAATATTTCAGATTTATTTTTAGGTTTAATATTATTACTCACCTGCTATAGTCAAATTTGTTACACAGTTGGTTTCATGGGTTGGTATGATGAATTTAGGACCACCAAAATCAATTATTTTCTTATTAATATTGGAATTGGTTTAGCACCGCTTATTTTTCTGTATGTAAAATCGATAACTACTTCAAATTTCAAGTTTAAGAAATCATATTGGTGGCATTTCTCATTAGCATTAGCCGTAATTATTTATCGTTTTGGCATTTATACCTATGATGCGTTGCAACCAGGTTTTAACGCCACACAAAATGGTGTTTTGAAAATTGAACTAGATGAGACTTATGTGCAATCCATTATGAGTTATATCGAAGCACCATTTATACTTGTTTATCTGGCATTTACATTTCAACTATTCTATAATTATCGAAAAAAAATCATTCAATATTTCTCCAACACTTTTAAACTAGAGCTTAATTGGATACTAAGCTTCTTAATATTGTTTAGTCTTTCATTTTTATATGGTGTCATACAAGATATTGTAGCAGCGCGTTTTATGGATTTAGGTTATGAACAGCGATGGTGGCTTAACCTTTTTGTTGCTTTAGTGACATTATATGTTGGTATCAAGGGGTATTTCACCGATACAACAAAGCTTAATAAGTTAGATTTCACCTTTACGCCTAAAACAATAGGAATTCCTGAATCTAATTCAGATCAAGAAGTAAAGACCATTTCCGAAGAAGATATTAAAAAAGTAACTAGGCTTATGGAAATTGAAAAAGCCTATCTGAATTCTGATCTAAACCTATCAGATTTAGCAAAAATGGCTCATATGAGCAGAGCACAACTATCTGAAACTATAAATTCTGGATTCAACAAAAATTTTAATGATTTTGTAAACGAATACAGAGTAAATGCCTTTAAAGATATGTTGAATAATGACAAGCATAAACAGCTGTCATTAATTGGTATTGCTGAAGAATGCGGTTTTAATAGCAAAGCTACATTCAATCGTGTCTTCAAAAAAATAACCAACTCCTCTCCTACTGAATATCTTAAATCTAAAAGTATTTGAGACGTCTCAAATCGTATTTAAGACACCCAAATACATTTTAAGTCCTTTAGCGAAAACATTCATTGCAAATTTGTACCAACGAACAAAAACACAACAGCAATGAAACGATTATACGCTATTTTAAAATTCCTAATTACACCTGTTATTCAAAAACATTGGATATCAGATCTAGTCTTAGCTATACCACGCGTTCTATGTGGATTATGGTTAACTGCCATGTTTGGTGCAGACAAATTTGGTATGCCATGGACAGCAGAAAGTCAAAATCTAAATCTATTTGAAGTCTCGGCTTGGTTTCCAGAAGATGTGGCTTCCTATGGAGGTATCTTTGCTGTGGCTCCTGTATTCTTTGCATGGATGGGCGCATTCAGTGAAGCCGTAGGTGGTTTATTTCTGATGTTTGGCCTTAAGACCAGAATAGCTTCATTCTTAATTATGTGCACCATGTTAGTGGCTATTTTTATGCAAAAATGGAATCAAGGACTTTGGGGTATGTTACCGGCAATTGGATTCCTATGGGTTGCCATCTATAATCTCATATTAGGTTCTGGTCGTTTTGGTCTGGACTATTTAATCAGTAAAAAATTAAAATAATAAAACAGCTATGAAAACAACACTTTTTACAATATGCATATTCGGTTTGCTATTAACAGGTAATGCTCAAGAACCTTTAAAAATAGAAGACTTCCAAATACTTAATAATACTGCCTGGGAAGGTAAATTGACTTACAAAGATTATCAATCTGGAGAATTAAGTTCTGTTGACGCTACCATGCAGATGAAGATTAAAAAAGACCGAATAATTACTAATATTCAATATACCTACGAACCTAACAAAAATAATTCTTCTTCTGTAAAACTTAAAAAAGGTGGCACTTATTATGGAAATGAGAAACTCATTAGTAACGCTCTCGAAAACAACCAACGCACTTTTGTCACATATTATGAGGGCAAGGATAATGGGAGAAAAGCTGACATCTACATAACCCACATCTTTAGTAAGGACGTTTTAAAAACCATCAAAGAAGTTCAGTACAAATACGATGATAAACGTTTTGTCAGAAACACCTATGAATTCTCAAAAAAACAATAAAGCCATGAAATATTTCAAAAAAACAATAATCTTTTTTATCTCATTTATTCTAACAAGTTGTGTGCAAGAAGTTCATCTAAAGACAGTAACCTTTATGGTAGATATGAATGCGATTGAACAACCAATTGATGTTGGGGTTAGAGGTAATTTTACTACTAATTCATGGAATGAAACGATTTTTCTAACAGATGAAAATAATGATGGTATATATGAAGTGACAGTTTCTGAAGAAACTGCTGTAAATCAAATAGAATTCAAATTTGTAAATGGTGAAAATGAATATGAATTGAAAAATTTTAATAATAGAGTTATCCAATTTGAATACAAGCCAGAAATCATAACATACGAAGCTGTCTTTAATAACCCAGAAGAAAAAATCACAAAAAACTAAACCATGAAAAATTTAACATTATTGCTTTTGCTTGTTGGCTTAACAGGTATTGCACAGGTAAAAGGAAACAAGCTTATTGAAACGAAAACATTCAAAACAGAGACCATAGAACGTATAACTATTAATTTGTATGCAAAAGTAACTATCGACCAATCTGCAACTGAAAATTCTATAACAATTACCACTGATAAAAACTTGTTTGATTTAATCGAAAAAGATGTTGAAGATGGTACTTTAGCTCTAAATCAAAAAGAGTGGATTTCGGCATCCCAAAGTATCCTAATAAAGATAGGAGCTCCAAACATTAAGCGTATAGACCAGGGTACACATGATACAACTAGAATTATAAACATAAATAATGAAAGTCTACAGGTAATGGCACCAATAGGTAATGTAATCATTGAAGGTGAAACGAGGGAGTTACGTTTAGGTGCAGAATTAGCCACTATTGATGCTTCTGAATTAGTAGCTGAAAATGTATATGTAAATCTCTGGAAATACGGTAAAATAACGGTTAATCCTCAAAATAAGTTATGGGCTGATGTATCAAACGATGGAAGATTAATTTATGTAAACACACCTGAATCGATAAGTAAGAAAACTAAAAGTGGCGGTAAAATTATAGCACTTTCTGAAGTTGAAACTCTTAAAAAGCCAGATGCTAAGTTCATTAAATTTAGGATAAAGAATAATTCATTCAATAGGAACCACTTTTACGTAGTAGGTCCAAAACCCGATGGTTCAAAATTCAGTTATGGGTTTCCTATGATGCCTAATTCAAAACGCAAAGAAAACTGGTCTGTTGGAACAAAAGTATATAAAGTAAGTGCACTTGGTTTTAAAAAACTTCTTGTAAAAATCAAAAAAGAAGATGAAGGGAAAATTATTAACCTTTTTTAATTTAAACCTTTTAAAAATCTTAAGGTCTAAATAATATAAAACCACTAAATCCATCAATCAATGCATAAGATTGTTTCCTTATTAATTTTAGCACTTTTATATAATTGTAGCTCTAATGATGACAGTACTACAACTGAAAACCCAGATAATATTGACCTAAGCACCTATTTTAATATTGATTTTGATGCCTTGCCAAATTATCAAAATCAAACAATTCCTTCTTATATAACGCGAGATAACACACCAATTAACAATCCAATTACCGACGAAGGAGCTACTTTAGGACGTATATTGTTCTATGACCAAAATTTATCTACTGACAATACAGTATCATGCGCTAGTTGCCATAAACAAGAACTGGCATTTAGCGACAATGCTAGTGTAAGCATTGGTATAAATGGATTAACTGGCAGGCATTCCATGAGGTTAGTAAATTCTAGATTTGCTGATGAAAATAATTTCTTTTGGGATGAGCATGCTGGTAGTTTAGAAGTACAAACGACAATGCCTATTCAAGATCATATTGAAATGGGTTTTAGTGGAGAAAATGGAGATCTTTCATTCAATGACTTAATTTCAAAATTAGAAAATACTGAATATTATCCTGAGTTATTTAACCTCGCATTTGGTTCCGAAACAATAAATGAAACCAGGATACAACAAGCTCTTGCACAATTTATAAGAAGCATACAATCCTTTGATAGCAAATATGACCAAGGAAGAAGTGTTGCCATTAATGATGGCCAGCCATTTAACAATTATACCGTTGAAGAAAACCAAGGCAAGAATTTATTTTTACAACCGCCTGCATTCAATAATCAAGGTATCAGAATTAATGGTGGTCTAGGTTGTGCAGGTTGTCATCAACCACCAGAATTCAGCATAGACCCTAACTCCTTAAATAATGGAATAATTAGTACTGCAGATCAGTCTGGTTTTGATTTTAACAATACAAGATCACCAAGTCTCAGAGATGTGGTTAAGGCAGATGGTACCAGCAATGGACCATTTATGCATATTGGATTAAGTAATAATCTGGTGACAACTATAAACCATTATAATCAAATAACCGTTGGTAACAATCCTAACTTAGATCCTCGTTTAAGACCAAATGGTATAGGCCAACAGCTAAATATTACTGATACAGAAAGAGATGCTGTAATCGCTTTTATCAATACACTTGCAGGCAACAATGTTTATACTGACGAGAAATGGAGTAATCCATTTAATAATTAATAAGACATCAATTAAAATACAAAGCACTTACCCTGTAGGTGCTTTTTTTATATCTTTAAGTCAAAGATAATTTATGCTGAAAAAATCAGATAAATCAAAATTAAGATCTACAATATTTAGACATTTAGACGGTATAGCCACTGCTCCATCGGCTTATACATTACACAAACATAACATCTTAGAATATCTTCTAAAAAATGAGAGTGTACCACTTATTGACTTAACTAAAAAATTCACGGCTAACGAAGGTTATTTAAATGTAGCTCTCAGAGTTCTGTGTTCTCAAGGATGGCTCATTCAAGAACTTGATAATGTATCAAACAAGGTCATCTATAAAACTAATACCAATAGTAAAATTGCTTTTGAGTTAGTTCCGCTATATGAAGATGTGGTTAATCTTTTAAAATATTCAGATCGATTTGCTGAGGATAAAATGATCAGCGTAGATGCCTTCATTACATTAGAACGAATCTTTAAGAAATTTGAAGGTAATTACGGTTTAACAACTTCGGATGAATCTTCGATTGAGTATCAAATATTGAAGCATATTGAAGGTGTTATAGCGGGTCCAATTATCGTATTATTAGGTGTAAATGGTTTATTTCATAAATACTTTATGGAAGCGTCTTTTACAGCCGAAGAATACCATAGAGATCCTGAAAGTTTCAGAAAAATATTAGATTTTTTAGCTCATTTAGGTTGGTTTAATAAAAAGAAAAACACCTATCAATTCACGGACAAAGGTTTATTTTTTGCTAAGCGTGCTAGTGCTTATGGTGTAACAGTGTCTTATATTCCAACATTTTTACAATTAGATGAACTCATTTTTGGTAACTCTAAAATATTAAAGACCTCAACGCCTAACGAAACGGAAAAACACGTCCATAGGGAAATGAACGTTTGGGGAAGCGGTGGTGCTCATGCAACTTATTTTAAGGTAATAGATAAAGTTATTATAGAATTGTTTAATAGACCTATTGATGAACAACCAAAAGGAATTTTAGACATGGGTTGTGGCAACGGTGCATTTATTGAGCATATTTTTAATGTTATTGATCAACAAACCTTAAGAGGTACAATGTTAGATGAATATCCACTCCTTTTAGTTGGCGCAGACTTTAATAAGGCTGCCTTAAAAGTAACACGAGCAAATCTTATCAAAGCAGATATTTGGGCCAAAGTAATTTGGGGCGATATTGGAAGACCCGACCTGCTGGCTTTAGATTTAAAAGACGACTACAATATTGAACTAAGAGATTTATTAAATGTAAGAACATTTTTAGATCACAACAGAATTTGGAATTCACCAAAGCAAAAACATGATATAATTAGTAAATCTACAGGAGCATTTGCAAGCGATGGCTTAAGATTATCTAATAATGATGTTGAAGCCTCACTATTTGAACATTTGAGCAAATGGAAACCATTTGTGGAAAAATTTGGATTATTAATTATCGAATTACATACCATAAACCCACAGTTTGTAGCAAATAATATTGGTAAAACACCTGCGACAGCATACAATGCAACACATGGCTTTAGTGACCAATATATTTTAGAAGTAGACGTATTTAGATCCATGGCAGAAAAAGCAGGACTTGTACCAGATGATAATCATTTTGCAAGATTTCCAAATAGTGAATTGGCCACGGTTAGTATTAACCTATTAAAAGGAAAAGATTAATGTCAAATAAGGATGAAAATCAATTAATCACTCGAGATTGGTTAGCCATTGAGCGCACCAAACTTGCAAACGAACGGACTTTCCTGGCCTACTTCAGGACCTTTCTTGTCCTTTTGGGCACAGGTGTTACAATTATTAAATTAGATATGTTTTCTGATATAGAATCATTTGGTATAGTACTAGTCAATATTTCGGTGATTATCCTAGCCATTGGCATTTTCAGGCTGTTAAGAGTTAAACGTAAGATACGCAAACACTATAAAGAATAATTTGATAAAAATCATTGTCAAATAATAAATCTCAATTGTTTGGCATGAGCAGAATCGTGTTTGTCGAAATTTGTTGTTATACAATTTTAAGATTTAGAATTTAGCTTAAACTTTAAAGCCAAAAGACATGAAAAAGTTCAAATCTATATTAGTAGTTGGTTTATTTCTGCTATTTAGTTCTTGTATCGTAAAATCTATACAGCCATTTTATCTTAAAGACCACATAAAATTCAATGAAAAACTTTTGGGTAGTTGGACAACAGGAAAAACAAGTACTTGGGAATTTTTATCCTTTAAAGAATCTTGGGAAAAAGATAATGAAGGTGACGTTGAGTTATTGAAAGAAGATAAGGAAGCTTATGAATTATATAAAGATGCTTATGTGGTAAATTACAATAGTTCTGATAAAGAAGCACTATTCCTTGTTATGCCTTTTATGGTTGATGAGCATTTGTTTTTAGATTTCACACCGTTCGACTATGAAGATAGTGGCCTAAATAGTTTGGCCGCACAACATCTATTAAAAACACACAGTGTAACATTTGTAGATTTTCAAGAAGATGGTTCAATCAAACTAAAATGGTTAGATGAATCCGTAGTGAAAAACCTAATAAATGAAAATAAAATTAGGATTAAGCACGAACAAACTGGGATTGATGAGGACTTAGTACTTACTGCTAGTAGTGAGGAGCTTTATAGATTCCTTCAAAAATTTATGGCCTCCAATATTGAAAACAAATGGGATAAGGATGTGATCAAAACTTTAAAACCAAGCAATGCCAAGCCTTAATTTAAATCAAATCATAAAATCTAAAAATGTTCACAGACCACTATTATTTCATAGTATTCTGTGGACATTAGCTTTTGTAATTTTAATATTTGTCTTTACAAAAGGGAAACTTCCTGTTACTATAGACTTTGTTTACACCATCGGATTTCTAATATTAATTGCAATACCAGTATGTATAAATTTTTACTGGCTTATTCCTAAATTTCTCAAAAAGGAATACTATCTAAAATATAGTTTTGGTTTTATTATTACAGGTTTATTATTTGGTTATTTCATTTACAGGTATTTTCAACCAATATTGGATGAATTATTTCCTTCTTATTTTTTCATCTCATATTTAACTAATAACAATTTAATTATTGTTATTTCTATATTCTTAGTAAGCACAACGCTTTTAAAACTTGGTGAAGATTGGTTCTATTTTAACTCCAATGAGAATAAGATTTTAAAACTAAAAAGCCTTCAATTTGAAACACAATTGTCTTCCTTAAGGTCTCAAATAAATCCACATTTTTTATTCAATTCATTAAATGTAATTTATGCACTAGCCTTAGAAAAAAAAGAAGATATTTCTCAAGCTATTATTCAGTTATCTGATATTTTACGTTACGTGATTTATGATTCTGATATGGATCGTGTAAGTCTTAATGAAGAAATTATTCTGCTTAAAAATTATATTGCATTTCAAAATTATAGAGTAAAAACCCCTAATACTACCAAACTCACCATTGAAGTTGAAAATGAAAATTATCAAATTTACCCAATGCTTTTATTGCCACTTTTGGAAAATAGTTATAAACATGGAATTGTTTCTGGCGAAACACAAACACCAATAACAATTAGTGTCAAGCAACAAAATAAAACCTTTTCCTTTTCCATCTCAAATGCAAATCTAAAAACTAATACACTAGAGGATAAGCATTCTGGAGTAGGCATAAACAACCTGAAAAATAATCTTAAATTGGTGTATCCTAACAACCACAAATTAATTATTGACGATAATTCAGACAATTATAAAGTGACTTTAACCTTAACCAATGAAATCTAATACTATTACGTGTATAATTGTAGATGATGAAATTTCCTCTCAAAAGGTTTTACAACATTTCATTGCAGAGGTAAGTACTCTAGAGTTAAAAGCCACTTGTAATAATGCTGGTGAAGCTTTTAAATACCTTCAATTAAATAGCAAAGTTGATTTATTATTTTTAGATATTAATATGCCCAATCAAACTGGTCTAGAATTTTATAAAACACTTAATGATCCACCTAAGGTAATCTTCACTACCGCATATTCGCAATATGCAGTTGAAGGATTTGAAGTAAACGCTATTGATTATTTATTAAAACCCATTTCATTTGAGCGGTTTTTAACAGCTATAAATAAGACCATACGTGCATTAAATATTGATAATGAAACTTCAGAATTCATTATTCTAAAGGAAAACAAATCGTTGCACAAAGTCTTGTTTGGTGATATTCAATATATTGAGGCCTATGGCGACTATGTTAAAATCCATACCAATTTAAAAACCATTGTTACACATAGTACGTTTTCTAATTTCATTAACAATCTGCCAAATCACTTCTTACGTGTTCATAAATCATTTAGCGTTAATCTTAATAAAATGAGCCAAATATCAGGCAATCAAATAACCATAGAAAAACACACGATTCCTATAGGACAAACTTATAAGCAATCTGTTTTAAATGCCTTAAATTTGTAATATGAAGATCGAATCCATTGTAACCATTAAGAAGGAATTAAAACACCTCCCAAAGGAAGATTTATTAGCCCTTTGTTTACGATTAGGCAGATTTAAAAAAGAAAACAAAGCACTCCTCACCTATTTATTATTTGAGTCCCATGATGAAGACGGATATGTAATCAGCGTAAAAAACAGCTTAGATGAACTTTTTGAAACGATGAACACAGATAGTTACTTCTACATGAAAAAAACCATTCGAAAGATTCTAAGACAAATTAGAATATATAGTCGGTATTCTAACAAAAAATCAACTGAAGTAGAACTACTTCTTTATTTCTGTGAACGTCTGAATGAATTATCACCTTCTATACACAGAAATAAAACTCTAAGCAATCTTTATCATAGACAGGTAGCTTCTATGCAAAAGAAAATTACAGCCCTTCATGAAGACCTGCAATATGATTATAATATGCAATTAGAAGAAATTGAAAATTTAAAATAAATCATCTTTTTATAAACTTGACATTTATCATAGTTATTCTGCACCATTATTAAGAACTTTAGATACATTCTAAATTCTGGCGTTATGAAAATTCACAACAAACTTTTATTCTTAATATTTGCACTTGTTTTTAGCTGTGCCACTACTAGCGAAGTCGTTTACGATTATAACCTAGAAATAGATTTTAACCAATATGAAACATACGTATTATGTGTGGACGATTTTTTTGTGGAACACACAAACCATCCTGACTTAGATAATGAAGAAGTTAGAAGAATTATAGGTGATGCAGTTGCTCTAGAAATTGAAAATAAGGGGCATCGTACTAATGTATTAAATCCTCAATTACAAGCCGGATTTAGATTACTAATAAGCGAAGAAACCGCTGAGTTTACTGACTGTGAACACTCAGAAGAGTTAGAATATTGGGAGAGCTGTACAATCCATACCGAAACTTATGAAGAAGAGACATTGGTTGTTTATGTCGCAGATTTTGAAACTAAAAAGGTAATTTGGCATGCTTCTATTGTTTGTGATCTCAAACAATCAGATAAAAAATTGAAACCATACATTAACGAATTAGTAAGAGACCTTTATGATACTTACCCAAAAACTCTTGTAGCTAAGAATCCTGATGAATCAAAAGAATATGATTCGTTTTAATTATTGGCTTGTTTTTTTGCCTTTCGGCTACCTTCATACATTTCGTATTTAACTAAACGCGACTCTAATTTGGCATTAAAAACTTTAATCTTTCTAGATGGTCTAAGACCAACAAATTTGAGTGCCTCTATGTTAGAGGTTATGAGCCAGGCATTTGTATTAGGATATCCATGTTTAAGCGTTGTACCTATATCTCCATAAAATTCTTCAGCGTTAAGATTCTCTAAACGCTCACCATATGGCGGATTAAAAACCATATGCAATTTGTCGGTTCCAGCCTTTTGAGTTTTAAAGAAATCTTCATGCTTTATGGTAATAAACTCATCTAAATGTGCATTTTTGATATTCTCCTTAGCCTTTTTCACAGCCGATGGCGACTTATCATAACCTAAGATTTTATAATGAAAGTCCCTTGTTTTCTTTAATAATGATTCTTCAATTTTTTCAAATAAATCTACATCCCAATCCTCCCAGCGTTCAAATCCAAATTCCTTACGCATAAGGTTAGGTGGAATATTACACGCTATCATCGCTGCTTCTGCTAAAATAGTTCCACTACCACACATCGGATCCATAAAATCAGTTTGTCCATCCCAACCACTCATCATAATCAATCCTGCAGCTAAAACCTCGTTTATTGGCGCAATATTGGTTGCAATTTTGTACCCTCTTCTATGCAAGGATTCTCCAGAAGTATCAAGAGATATCGTACAGCGTTGTCTATCAATATGTACGTTTATTTTTAAATCAGGGAAGCGAAGATCTACATTTGGTCTTGTACCAGTTGTATCTCTAAATCTGTCGACAATAGCATCTTTCGTTTTAAGAGCAGTATATTGTGAATGCGTAAATATACTGTGATGTACTGTTGCATCAACCGAAAGTGATCCATCAGTTTTAAGGTAGTTCTCCCATTTAATTTTTTTAACGTTGTTATATAAATCTTCCTCTCTGGTAACTCTAAAAGAATCGATTGGCTTTAAAATCTTTATAGCAGTTCTAAGTCCAAGATTTGCTTTGTACATAAATCCTTTGTCACCTACAAAACTAACATTACGAACACCTTTCTCTACATGCATAGCACCCAACTGTGTCAATTCTTTTGCCAAAATATCTTCAAAGCCAAATAAAGTTTTGGCAACCATCTTGAAATTATTGTCCATAAGTAACGTCTAATAGATTGCAAAAATACAGTATTTTTGTGCGACATTTATTGATATGAATAAATCCACTGAACAATGGTATGCCTCGTGGTTTGATACACCTTATTACCACATTTTATATAAAGACAGAGATTATTCTGAAGCTCAGGGTTTCATGGATAATCTTACAGATTATCTAAATCTACCTAAACAAAGTAAAATATTAGATTTAGCATGTGGTAAAGGAAGGCATTCTGTATACCTTAATACACTAGGCTATAATGTCACTGGTGTAGATTTATCAGAACAAAGTATTAAACACGCCAAACAATTTGAAAATGATACCTTAAAGTTTAAGGTACATGATATGAGCAAACCCTACCAAGGTAAGTTTGATGCTGTCTTTAACCTCTTTACAAGCTTTGGCTATTTTGACGACGAAAGCTGTAATCTTAATACAATTAAGGCAATAAAATCAGAGCTTAATGAATTTGGTTTTGGAGTTATTGATTTTATGAACACCAATTATGTTACATCCAATTTAGTAGCTCAAGATGTTAAATCGGTTGATGGAATTGATTTTTATCAAAAACGAAGCATTATTGACGGTTATATTATTAAAGATATAAGTTTTGAAGTTGATGGAGAACATTATGAGTTTCAGGAGCGCGTTAAGGCTTTTACACTTGAAGATTTTAAAGAATTATTTGAAAAAGCGGGAGTTCACTTGTTAGATATATTTGGAGATTATAATCTTCAAAAATTTCATCCTAACTCCTCAGAACGTCTCATTATGATTTTTAAGTAAATTGCAGGTATGAATAAGTATCTTTTTCCTATTTATGCTATCATAATCGGAGTTGCAATTGCAATTTTAACCAAAAAGCAAAAAACAATAGGTACAAAACTTTTGTTATCCTTTAGTGGAGCTTTTCTATTGGCGCTTACGCTTTTTGATCTATTACCAGAGGTATATGAACACCTAGAAGCTAAGCGTACCGGACTATTTATTATGTGTGGTATTTTGCTTCAAATTATTTTGGAATTTTTTTCAAAAGGTGCAGAACATGGCCATGTACATATTCATAAAGAAGAAACAAGGTTTCCTTGGTTGTTATTTATAAGTTTATGTATTCATAGTTTTATTGAAGGTTTCCCTATTCATCAGCATAACGATATGGTTTATGGTGTATTTATTCATAAAATACCCATAGCAGCTCTAATCACAGTGTTTTTATTACAATCAAATTATAATAAGATTCAAGTCGTTGGTTTTTTAATCTTCTTCGGCACCATGACACCTTTAGGAACAATAATTTCAAATAACACTTCAATTGCGGCAGAATATGTAGATATTATTAGTGCAGTGGCCATTGGAATCTTTTTACATATTTCTACAACAATTCTATTTGAAACTGGCGAAGGTCACAAATTCAATTTATCAAAGCTTCTTGCCATTGTGTTAGGTGTATTAATTGCATATTTTATTTAATGTTCTCGAAAGAAGAAAGTAGATTACTTCGCCAAGAATTCTGGACAAGCTTCGGAAAATCCTTTCCAAGAAAATGGCTGTTGTATAATACTAAGATTAAAGGCCTATCCTTTAAATTTCATTTTGATACTAAAAAAGCTCTTATAGCACTAGATTTAGAAGATAATTTAGAAAACAGAATAAATTGCTGGGAAAAGCTAGTTGCACTAAAAGGTATACTCCTAAATGAATACTTACCAGATGCTATTTACGAAGAGGAATACTATTTAGATAACGGTAAAGAAATCTCACGTATCTATTTGCCTTTAGAGCAAAAAGTATCCATACACAATAAAAACACATGGCGTGATGTGATGGAATTCTTTAATACCAATATGGTGTTATTTGAAACATTTTTTGAGGAATATCGAGATATTATAAATTCCTAAAATTCTTAAAGACGTTTCGTAGCTCTTAGTTTGAATATAGAAATGCTTATTTTTATATGAAGTTAATTCTTCTAATCTAGCGAAAACAATCGGAAAGTAAATAAACATATTATCATGAAATATAGTATTATAATATTCAGCCTAGCAGGATTATTAATGTCTTGCAATTCATCAGAAAAGACCAAAATTGAACCAAACGAATCACCTTCTACGGTAACTAACAATGATGCTTCATCAAATGATATAGAAAAAGAGTTAATCCCAATAGATTCGGATGAAGCTTTGATTGCTACGGCAGTAATGGCTGCGCCTAAAGCAAGTAGAGACAATTGCAAAGTTATAGGCTATAATATGGCTGGTGAATTTGTTACTCTAAGAGAAGGTAATAATGAATTTATTGTTATCGCAGATGATCCAAAAAAATCTGGATTCAGCGTAGCGTGTTACCATAAAAGTTTAGAACCTTTTATGGCCAGAGGCAGAGAACTTAAAGCCGAGGGTAAAACTGGAACGGAAATTTTTGATATCAGAGGAGAAGAAGCAAAATCAGGGAAATTAAGCATGGGAAAGCCTGGCTCTACTCTTCATATTTATTACGGATCAGGCGAACTTTACGACCCGATAACGTCATTAGTTGAAGGAGCAAAATACCGTTATGTAGTGTACTTACCATTTGCCACTGCAGAATCTACAGGCCTTCCTGAAGCTCCTGTAGCCTCGAATCATCCTTGGATTATGAATCCCGGAACACATAGGGCACACATTATGATTTCGCCGTTAGCAGATGCTAATAATTAGAATTTTAAATATTATGAAGTATATAAGCTCCTTTAGCTTTCTAATAATATTTGTGTTGACTGTAGCTAGCATAAGCGCTCAGGATAGTACAGCAATAGATCGCTATACATTAAAAGAAGGAGATTACAATGGCATAGGCAAATGGTATATGGGTAGAGAAATTGCCTATGTGATGGGCTATCAAGGCATTAATTGGTTAGAACGACCAGAACGCGAAAAAGAAGAACAAACAACTAAGCTCATAAAAAACATGGACATCCAATCTACTGATGTTATAGCAGACATCGGAGCTGGCTCTGGTTACCACGTATATAAAATGGCTCCTTTAACAAAAAAAGGAAAAGTATTTGCCGTTGACATACAGGAAGAAATGCTTACTGCTCTAATGATGAATCCAAAATTCAATAAGTATAATACTATTGAAACTATTCTAGGAAGTGAAAAATCAGTCAACTTGCCAGAAAACACTGTGGATAAGGTTTTGATGGTAGATGTTTATCATGAATTTAGTTATCCATTTGAAATGTTGATGTCGATAAAAAAAGCTTTAAAACCAAATGGAGAAATTTACTTAATTGAATATAGAGGCGAAGACAATACTGTACCTATAAAAAGACTTCACAAAATGACTGAAAACCAAGCAGTCAAAGAATTAAAAGCTTCAGGTTTTAAATTAAAAAAAAACATTAGCAATTTACCATGGCAACATTGCATGGTGTTTATTAAAGAATGAGAAAAATTAAATAACGTGGAAATAGATCATAAAGAAATGGCAAATTGCACCACCTAAAACGAAAAAGTGCCAAATTACATGATTAAAAGGTAGGCGCTGAATTGCATAGAAAATTATTCCAACAGTATAGAAAAGTCCTCCTGCAAATAACCAAAGTACACCGTTTGAACCTAATGCATCCGACAAGTTGGAGAAGTCAAACACTATCAACCAGCCCATTATTAAATAAAGTGATGTAGAAAATACTTCAAACTTACCAGTAAAAAATAGTTTAAGGATTACTCCAAACAAAGCGATTCCCCAAACAGTCCAAAATAAGGTCCAACCTAAACTGTCTGTTAGCTGAATAAGTAATACTGGTGTATAAGTACCTGCAATTAGTAAATAAATACTAATATGATCAATAATTCTAAAGTAATGTTTTCGTTTTTCACTCTCCACAGCGTGATATAAAGTAGATGCTAAAAAAAGTACTATAATAGATATGCCGTAAACAATAACACTGAACAGATGAAATGATTTTGTTTGATCGACACTTAAAATCAACAGCACCAAACCAGCAATTCCAAGACATGCTCCGATACCATGAGACCATGAATTAAGTTGTTCCTCGAGCTTAGTTTGAGCTCTCATTAGCTTTTAGTTTTTGGTTTACCCCATTTATTTACGCATGCATAAAAATCAATTTCAAAGGCAGGTTTTTGCCTATCTAACTGTTCATTCTGAAATGCACGTTGCAAGATGTCTTCAATTAAATAGTCTTCTTTTTCGTCTATCGGACTAAATTCTTTTTTTAATGAAATATCAAAAACCTTAGCGGTATTATTAAACCAAAATGCTCTCCAGCCACTACGTAATTCTTTGATTAAATCAAAGGTCGTTGTACCTGTCTGTCTGTGTATAAGTTTTACTAAGATTTGCCCCTCTGTTTTAGTCAGTTTTTTAAGCTCGGCTGAAAACTCATCCTCAATATATTTTTGTATCACCTTTGAGTAACGTTTTTTCTCTCGCTTTCGCTTTAGTTTTGATAAACGTTCTTGTAATGACTCCAAACGTTCTGCAGCCAGTTTTGCGTAAGGATATACTTTGAGTGTTTTACGGCGTAACACTAAATACCTTATCCTTTCATCTCTACTTTTAAAATTCAGCTCAGGTAAAACGAGTACTTCATCTAAATCTATAGCTGTTCTTGGTATAGAATCACCTTCAATTATAATATATTCAACAACTGTAGAATCTTGTTTTACTGGATCTACTTGAGCCGTTAAAATAGGGTTAAAAAATAAAAATATGATGATTATATATTTCATAAATAAACTCCTTATAAAATCATTCCAAAGAACTCATTTTAGGACATATCAAAATTAATAATTAATACTACCATAAACCCTAAATTCGTATTAATATTATTATTTTTAAACAAAAATTTTTACACATGGCAAAAAAGCAATTATTGACAAAAAAGTCAATGGACTTTTTAGAGAAATATCTAAATAATGCATCACCAACAGGATATGAATGGGATGGGCAAAAACTATGGATGGATTATCTAAAACCTTATGTAGATGAGTTCATTACAGACACCTATGGTTCAGCTGTGGCAGTAATAAATCCAAAGGCAAAATATAAAGTAGTTATTGAAGGACATGCCGATGAGATCTCTTGGTACGTCAATTATATTTCAGATAAAGGTCTTTTATACGTTGTTAGAAATGGTGGTAGTGATCATCAAATCGCGCCAAGTAAAATAGTAAATATTCATACCAAGAAAGGTATTGTAAAGGGAGTATTTGGATGGCCTGCTATACACACAAGAAATAGAGCTAAGGAAGAACCACCAAAACCAGATAACATCTGTATTGATATTGGTGCAAAGGACAAAGCCGAAGTTGAAAAAATGGGAGTTCATGTAGGTTGTGTGATTACCTATCCGGATGAATTTCACATATTAAATGGAGATAAATTTGTCTGCCGTGCTTTAGACAATAGAATGGGTGGATTTATGATTGCTGAAGTGGCTCGTTTATTACATCAAAACAAAAAGAAATTACCATTTGGGCTATACGTAACCAATTCTGTACAAGAAGAAATTGGTTTACGTGGTGCTGAAATGATAACGCAGACGATAAAACCAAATGTTGCTATAGTAACTGATGTTACCCACGATACTACCACACCAATGATAGATCAAAAGAAACAAGGTTATGCTGAGATTGGTAAAGGACCTGTTGTGGCCTATGCACCAGCAGTACAACAAAAACTAAGAGATTTGATTACGGATACAGCAGAGGAAAAGAAAATACCTTTTCAACGTGCAGCCTTGTCTAGAGCAACAGGCACAGATACTGATGCTTTTGCATATAGTAATGGTGGCGTTGCTTCTGCCTTAATTTCTTTGCCATTGAGGTATATGCATACAACCGTAGAAATGGTACATAAAGAAGATGTTGAAAATGTAATTAGATTAATTTACGAATCGCTTCTTAAAATAGAAGATGGTGCAACATTTAGTTATTTTGAATAGAATTATAGCCTCAATTATTTGAGGCTAATTTTATGGATGAGTATATAGACATAGTAACAAAATCTGGTAGGCATACAGGTAAGATAGCGCTTAAATCTGAAGCGCATAAAAATGGTTGGTATCATAACACCATTCATCTTTGGCTATATACATCTAATGGTGAAATTTTGCTTCAACAGCGGTCTCATAAAAAATTGATTTTCCCTTTGCTTTGGGACGTCTCAGTTGCAGGCCATATTGATGCTGGTGAATCATTTATTGAAGCTGCGCTGAGGGAAACAAAAGAAGAAATTGGTTTGGATTTAAATCCAAACGACTTAAAAAAAATTGGTGTTAAACTTCATGAATCCTCGTACGATAACGGGAATATAAGAGACTATGAATTTCACCAAGTATATATAGCTAATTTAAAAACTGAAATAAGTAAGCTAAAACCTCAAGAAGATGAAGTTGAAGCGCTGAAATTGGTTAATTACGACCAATTTGAAGCATTACTTTCACAAAGCGAAGAAAACAGTCATTTTGTTCCAAAAAATAAACCATATTACGAATTTGTACTTAATGCTATTAAAACAACATTAAGTATATGAACTTAGTATTATTTGCTGTTGCACCAGTTCTAGTTATTTTAATATATATTTATCTTCAGGACAAGTACGAGAAGGAACCTGTTGGTTTATTAATCCTAAACTTTATTCTTGGTGCTATAGTTAGTATCATAATTGTTACAATTATTTACCTATTTACAGGTCATTTTATACCAGTTACAGATAAGTACAGTATTTGGCAACAATTTATCCAGGCATTTTTGGTAGTGGGTCTTTCAGAAGAATTTAGCAAATACATAATAGTTAAGTACTTTGCCCAACCTCGCAAAGCATTCAACGAACAATATGATGGTATTGTCTATGCCGTAATGGTCTCCATGGGTTTTGCATGTACGGAGAATGTCCTTTATGTTTTAGAAGGTGGTTATCAAATAGCAGTGTTAAGAGCATTTACTGCTGTACCTGCGCATGCAACTTTTGGTATATTGATGGGTTATTACATGGGAAAAGCTAAATTTTCTAAACACCGTTTGCGACTTAATATTACAGGATTATTATTGGCTGTATTATTTCATGGTGCATATGATTTTTTTCTATTTATCAATTTTATTCCTGGTATTTCTATTGGTGCATTTATATCGCTGATTATCGGTGTATTACTATCAAAAAAAGCAATAGAAACACATCAAAACAATTCGAAATTTAAAACTTAAATAAGTACTAGATAAAACATGATATATTTCATATTTTGGGAATTCTTTAATGTATAATTTAGCACTCTTAAATACGCAATTATGTATAAAATCAAAGTGAATGCTACGCATCAATTTGAAGTTGATGAGAAGCAAATTGAGGCACTAGATTGCATCGAAACTTCGCCAAACAATTTTCACATTTTACAAGAAAATGCCTCAGTAAAATCTAAAATTCTAAAATCTGATTTCAACAACAAAAAGTATACGGTTAAGATTAACAACAATACATATGAAGTTGATATTAAAAACGCTTTAGATCAGCAAATTGAGGATTTAGGTTTTGAAATTGGTGGCTCTAAGAAAGTCAATGAAATCAAGGCACCAATGCCTGGTTTAATTCTAGAAATTAATATAAACGAAGGTCAAGAAGTTAAAGAAGATGATCCTTTACTAATACTAGAAGCTATGAAAATGGAAAACGTTATTAATTCTCCGTGCGATGGCATAGTTAAAACAGTAAGTGTTAATCAAGGTGAAACTGTAGATAAAGACTCACTTCTAATCGAATTCGAATAAGATGAAAAAAATATTAGTTGCCAACCGCGGTGAGATAGCCATACGAGTTATGCGAACCGCTAAACAAATGGGTATAAAAACAGTCGCCGTTTTTTCTGAAGTAGATAGACATGCTCCACATGTTAAATATGCTGGTGAAGCAGTTTGTATTGGTCCAGCACCATCAAGCGAATCGTACTTACGAGGCGATAAAATAATTGAAGTTGCAAAATCTTTAAATGTAGATGCTATACATCCAGGATATGGTTTTTTAAGTGAAAATGCAGACTTCGCAGAACTTTGTGAAGCCAATGATATTATTTTTATTGGTCCTAGATCGAAAGCCATTAAAATGATGGGTGATAAATTGGCCGCCAAAGATGCCGTTAAGGATTACAACATCCCTATGGTTCCAGGTGTAGACCACGCTATTACAGATCCAAAAGAAGCCATTAAGGTTGCAAAAGATATCGGGTTTCCTATTCTTATAAAAGCCGCAGCAGGTGGTGGCGGAAAAGGTATGCGAATCGTGGATAAAGAATCTGACCTTGAATCTCAGATGAATAGAGCCATAAGTGAAGCTAAATCCGCTTTTGGTGATGGTTCTGTATTTATTGAAAAATATGTGACTTCACCAAGACATATCGAAATACAAGTTATGGCAGATATGCATGGTAATTATTTACACTTTTTTGAGCGTGAATGTTCCATACAAAGACGACACCAAAAGGTTGTAGAAGAAGCGCCGTCTTCAATTCTCACGCCTCAGTTAAGAGCAAAAATGGGTCAAGCAGCAATTAATGTTGCAAGATCTTGTGATTATATCGGAGCTGGCACAGTGGAATTCTTAATGGACGCAGACCACAATTTCTATTTCTTGGAAATGAATACGCGACTTCAAGTTGAGCATCCAGTTTCAGAATGGATTACTGGAGTGGATTTGGTTGAATTACAAATCAATGTAGCACGTGGGGAAGAACTTAAAATAAAACAAGCAGATTTAAAAATTAATGGTCATGCAGTAGAGCTGCGTGTTTATGCCGAAGATCCAATGAACGACTTCTTACCAAGTGTTGGCAACTTAGAAGTCTATCAATTACCTACCGGAGAACATGTTCGTGTAGATAACGGTTTTGAAGAAGGTATGGATATTCCAATTTATTATGATCCTATGCTATCAAAGCTTATAACTTATGGAAAAACCAGAAGTGAAGCTATTGAATGGATGATTTATGCTATTGATAACTATCATGTTAAAGGTGTAAGGACCACGTTACCTTTCGGAAGATTTGTTTGTAAGCACGAGGCCTTTAGAAGCGGTAATTTTGATACACATTTTGTAAAAAATTACTACTCACCTAGTATACTCGAAGAGGCTATAAAATCCGAAGCAAAATTGGCAGCGCAGCTAGCACTGAAACAATATTTAGAAGATCAAAAGCTATTAAGAATAGTTGATTAATTTCTTCATCACTAAAAATTAGACAGCAATGGATACCAAAATAAAAGAACTCAATAAAAGAATTGAACTATCAAAGCTTGGTGGTGGTCAATCCAGAATAGACAAACAACACCAAAAGAAAAAACTAACGGCTAGAGAACGTATTCTTTACCTATTAGATGAAGGCTCTTTTGAGGAAATTGGAGCTTTAGTAACACACAGAACAAAAGACTTTGGTATGGAAAATCAAAAGTTTTATGGCGATGGTGTTGTTACTGGCTATGGTACAGTTAATAACCGATTAATCTATGTTTTTGCTCAAGACTTTACAGTTTTTGGTGGGTCTCTGTCGGAAACCCATGCCGAAAAAATCTGTAAGATTATGGATATGGCTGTAAATGTGGGTGCTCCAATAATTGGATTGAATGATTCTGGTGGTGCACGTATCCAAGAAGGTGTACGTTCATTAGGAGGTTATGCAGATATTTTTTACAGAAATGTACAAGCTTCTGGCGTAATTCCTCAAATTTCAGCAATTATGGGGCCTTGTGCAGGTGGTGCTGTGTATTCTCCAGCAATGACTGACTTTACCATTATGGTTCAGGATACGAGCTACATGTTTGTAACTGGACCAAATGTGGTGAAAACAGTAACCAATGAAGAAGTAACGAGCGAAGAATTAGGTGGTGCCAGTGTACATTCCACAAAATCTGGTGTAGCTCATAAAACTTCTGCAAATGATATTGAATGCTTGGAAGATGTAAAGAAACTGCTGAGTTATTTACCACAAAGCAATAGAGAGTTTCCTCATGATATAGAATTTAAACTAGAAGATGAAGTTCGTGAGAGCTTATCAGAAATTGTGCCTGAAAACTCTAATAAGCCTTATGACATGCATCAGGTTATTGAAGGTATTATTGATGAAGATTCTTTCTATGAAATTCATAAAGATTATGCAGAAAACATTATAGTTGGTTTTGCAAGATTAGGAGGTAAATCTGTCGGTATTGTGGCAAATCAACCTATGTTCTTGGCTGGTGTATTAGGCGTTGATAGTTCTAAGAAAGGCGCTCGATTTGTTCGTTTCTGTGATTGTTTTAACATACCACTTCTTGTATTAGAAGATGTACCAGGATTCTTACCTGGAACAGACCAAGAATGGAATGGTATTATTGTTAACGGTGCAAAATTACTGTATGCCTTTAGTGAAGCTACTGTGCCTAGAGTGACCGTAATTACACGTAAAGCTTATGGTGGTGCCTACGATGTTATGAATTCTAAGCATATTGGAGCCGATATGAATTTTGCATGGCCAAATGCAGAGATTGCAGTTATGGGTGCAAAAGGTGCCGCAGAAATTATTTTTAAACGTGAAATTGTTTCGGCTGATGATCCAGAAGAAAAGTGGAAAGAAAAAGAAGCAGAATATGCCGAGTTATTCGCAAACCCATATAGTGCCGCGGAACGTGGTTACATCGATGAAGTAATTTTACCAAAAAATACAAGGCGCAAACTAATTAAAGCATTTAATATGCTAGAAAATAAGGAAGTGAATAAACCTAAACGGAAGCACGGAAATATCCCACTATAACTAATTAATCAATTGTTAATTTAAAGACCTTTTAGACCTTAAAGTTTAAAAGGTCTTTTTATGTTATGATTATTATAAAGTCTATGACCTACACTTTATAATTAGCTTACTTTTGCACAATGCAAAACCAACAGCGCTCACAGTTTGAATTTGTCGTCTTAATGGCTGCGTTAATGTCTATCGTAGCGTTGTCAATAGATGCAGTTCTTCCTGCATTACCTATGATTGGCGAATATTTAAGCGTAACAAGTCCTTTAGATAATCCTAAGTTGATAACTTCTATCTTTTTAGGACTCGGCTTTGGACAATTGATCTTTGGACCGCTTTCAGATAGTTTTGGTAGAAAACCAATAGTCTATGCTGGCTTTATACTTTTTGTTATCGCTTCTATTATTTGCATTACAACAAAAAACTTTGAAATGATGCTATTTGGTAGGGTGTTACAAGGTGTTGGTCTTGCATCACCCAGAACAATGTGTATTGCTATGGTCCGAGATTCCTACGAAGGTGATTATATGGCGAAAATACTATCAATTGTTGTTATGGTTTTTATTCTTGTACCTGTCGTGGCGCCTACGCTCGGACAGTTTTTAATGAATCATTATAACTGGCAGTTTATTTTCACTTTTACATTATTATTTGGAGCTATAGTAATCATATGGTTCTGGTTAAGACAGCCTGAAACCTTAAAAGATAAATATCGAATTCCATACAGACTGACAATTTTCAAAACTGGTACTGTACAATTTTTCAGAATAAAATCTGCGGTAATATACACACTGCTATCAGGTTTTATAACTGGCTCATTTATGGTTTACCTCAGCACCTCGCAACAGATTTTTGAAAAACAATATAATCTTGCTGATGAATTCCCTCTGATTTTTGCGAGCTTAGCAATTTCTGTAGGTCTTGCAACTTTCATGAACAGTCAATTAGTCGTAAAATATGGCATGAAAACCATTGTGCATATTGCAATGGTAAGTTTCATTTTAACGTCTCTCATCTTCTTATTGATGTTCTCTGGTGGTAACAATCCAAGCATTGAAGTGTTAATCGGATTCTTTGCTATTCAATTCTTCACAATTGGATTCTTATTTGGTAATCTACGTGCTTTAGCTATGGAACCTATGGGTCACATAGCTGGAATTGGATCAGCATTGAATGGTTTTATTTCAACAGTAATGGCAGTACCTATAGCAGATTATATTGGTAGTTATATAGAAGATTCTGTACAACCGCTTTTTATTGGTTTTCTAGTGTGTGGTTCAATTTCACTGCTACTATTTTATGCCAACAGTAATTGGGTTTCAAAATTAATTAAAGTTACTTAGAAGATCTCCAAACTCCCCTTACCCTCTCTTAATATTACAGGTGGATTTTCAGAAAGGTCAATTATTGTTGAAGCTTCATTACCACCATAACCTCCATCGATAACAATATCTACCAAGTTGTCCCATTTTTCATGAATAAGCTCTGGATCAGTGGTATATTCAATGATATCGTCTTCATCCCTAATAGAAGTGGAAACTATTGGATGACCTAAGGCAGAAACAAGCGCCAAAGCTATAGAATTATCTGGCACTCTAATTCCAACAGTTTTTCGCTTTTTAAATGGGTTTGGCAAGTTTTTAGAACCTGGCAAAATGAATGTGTAAGCTCCAGGTAATGCTCGTTTTAAAATTTTAAATGTGGTGGTATCAATTTGCTTTACATAATCGCTAAGATTGCTTAAATCTTCACAAACAAAAGAGAAGTTAGACTTTTCTAATTTCACCCCTTTAATTTTGGCTATTCGCTCTAAGGCCTTAATGTTAGTGATATCACAGCCTAATCCATAAACCGTATCTGTTGGGTAAATTACTAATCCCCCTTTTTGCAAGACATCAACAACCTTTTGAATTGCTTTTGGGTTTGGATTTTCAGGATATATTTTAACGTATTCTGCCATTTTCTATCCTCTACGTCTTCTGGTTTGGTTGTTATAATTATCAGGTCTGTTCCTTGCATCATCTCCTCTTCTTCTTGGCATTTCTTTTTCCTTTTCAGCCTTTTGATATTTTAACCACTTTTCGTTTTGATCTCCATTTAACAATGCTTTCAACTGATTGTTTAATTCTTCTTCATCACTTCTTATATGATCTTGTATTGGTTGTAGTTTCTCTCTAACCATTGTCATGGTTTCCCTCATTAACTCTCTATTCTGGGTCGACCTAGCAATTTCCATATTCTGGTTTACCACGATATCCAATCCTTCAAATAAATCCTTGTTTTCAGTCTTGATTTTATTCATTTGAAGATTATGATTCTCAATTTTAGCAACAACAATTGGAGATACGGAATCAGATTTTTTGAGCTTTAACTTTTTTAATGTTTTTTTTGAATCATATTCTAGAATACCAGCAAACTTCTGGGATTCAAATTTTTGAATCTCCCTAGTACCATTACTTTGAGATTGATTGGGATTGCCTCGTCTTCCACCACTGGGTGGCTGCGCATATACACAAGCAAATTGAAAAAATACTAGAAAATAAATTAATGTTTTCATTTTTATGTAAATGGTTTAATACTAAAGATAATGATTATCCTATTATTTCTAGCTTAGCAAAACGAAGTAACAACTTTTTAGTGTCACCATTTTCAAATTTAATTTCAGCTTTTAAATCACCACCAGTACCCTCAATTTTCATTACCTCTCCTCTGCCAAAACGTTGATGGTTTACCACATTGCCAACGATAAGTTTAGTATCGAATAAATTAGTTGAACCATTAGTCTTGCTCACAGGTTTTAACTTTTTAGGCGTACTGATTATAAAATTTTCTGGTTTCTTTTTCTGTGCTTTCTTTTGAAACTTTGGTGATTTAGGTTTTGCAAAACGAACTTTGTTCGGTTCTATGTCTCCAAAAATTGAAGCATCTAACATTGGGTTAAAACGTTGCTCCTTCAATGGTGTTGTAATATTTACAAACTTATCGTCAACTTCTTCAATAAACCTACTGGGTTCTGCATCGATTAATTTTCCCCAACGGTAACGAGATAACGTGTAAGTTAAATAAGCTTGCTTCTCAGCGCGTGTCAATGCTACATAGAATAATCGTCTTTCTTCTTCGAGCTCGCTACGTGTATTCATGCTCATAGCACTAGGGAAGAGATCTTCCTCCATTCCAACTATAAACACATGTGAAAACTCTAATCCTTTTGCCAAATGAATTGTCATCAACGCTACATGATTAGGGTCGCCTTTATCACCATCTAAATCTGTCGCCAATGCTATGTCTTCTAAAAACTCCGCTAAAGAATCACCAGCATCTGCCAGTTCTATTTGACCTTCAACAAAATCTTTGATACCGTTTAATAATTCTTGAACATTATCCATTCGGGTAACACCTTCTGGTGTTCCGTCCTTATTGAGCTCTCTTAATAATCCACTGGTTTTGGTGACATGCTCTGCAAGATCAAAGGCATTTGCGGTTTGATTCATCACCTTATAGCTCTCAATAAGTGTCACAAAATCCCTGAGTTTATTTTTTGTACCATTATTAATATTGATGGAAACCGTATCGATATCCTTCATAACATCATAAATAGTCCTCCCTGTCGCATTCGCCGCAACAACCAGCCTATCTACGGTTGTTTGTCCAATACCTCTTGTAGGATAGTTTATAACTCGTTTTAACGCCTCTTCATCTGACGAATTAAGAATTAACCTTAAATAAGCCGTTACATCTTTTATTTCTTTGCGTTGATAGAAAGACAAGCCACCATAAATTCGATATGGAATATCTCGTTTTCTTAAAGCATCTTCAATTGCACGCGATTGTGCATTTGTTCTATATAAAACAGCAAAATCACTATTAGGTAATTGTTGGTTCATTTTGGTTTCCCAAATGGTATTCGCTACATAGCGGCCTTCATCACCATCTGTCATAGAGCGATGCACAATGACCCTTTCACCCTCTTCATTTGCAGTCCAAACGATTTTGTCTAGTTTTGTCTTGTTGTGTTCAATTACAGAATTAGCGGCACCTACTATCATTTTTGTAGAGCGATAATTCTGCTCTAAACGATAGACATTAACATCATCATAATCCTTCTGAAAATTCAGAATATTATTAATGTTGGCACCACGAAAGGCATATATACTCTGCGCATCATCACCTACCACACAAATATTTTGAAATCGGTCTGAAAGTGCTCTTACAATCAGGTACTGTGAATGATTGGTATCCTGATACTCATCTACTAAAATATACCTGAACTTATTCTGGTATTGTGCCAGCACATTCGGAAATCGTGTCAGTAACTCATTGGTGCGCAACAACAAATCATCAAAATCCATTGCACCTGCCTTAAAGCAACGCTCTACATACTCTGCATAGATTTCGCCCATTCGAGGCCGTCTTGCCATGGCATCGGCTTCAATTAGCTCAGGATTATTAAAATATGCCTTTACAGTGATAAGACTATTTTTATATGATGAAATTCTACTATAAACCTGTTTGGTTTTATAAATATCCTTATCAAGTCCCATTTCCTTGATTATTGAACCTAAAAGTTTTTGCGAATCTTGTGTATCATAAATGGTAAAATTACTTGGAAACCCTAAATGATGACCTTCAAACCGAAGTATCTTAGCAAAGACGGAGTGAAACGTACCCATCCATAAATTCTTGGCCTCACTTTCACCAACTATTTGAGCAATTCTGCCCTTCATCTCACGTGCTGCCTTATTTGTAAAAGTAAGTGCCAAAATATTAAAGGCATCAACACCTTGACTCATTAGATGAGCAATACGATATGTTAAGACCCTCGTTTTTCCAGATCCTGCACCAGCAATAACAATCATAGGGCCATCCTTTTGTAAAGTTGGCGCTAATTGTGCATCATTAAGTTGACTTAAATACTTCTCCAATTGTTATTTTTTAAGAAATGTGAAATTAAGTATTGTATTAGGTTTATCCATGTATTTCAATTAATAATTATAAACAATGTATCAAGATTTTTATTGATCAAATTTCAATATATTAGTGAAAATTTATTCTTAAAACATGAAAGTACTTTTATCCCTGCTCCTTGTCACCTGTTCTATATCATTTGCTCAAAATTCTCTAGAACAAGATATTTTGGACATTGAAGGCAAATTAATTGAATGGCGACACCATTTTCACCAAAATCCTGAGTTATCAAACCGCGAATTTAAAACTGCTGAAAAAATTGCCGAACATTTAAAATTACTGGGGTTAAAAGTTGAAACAAACGTTGCTAAAACTGGAGTTGTAGGACTTCTTGAAGGCGATAATCCTGGTAAAGTTGTAGCATTACGGGCAGACATCGATGCACTACCAGTTACTGAACGCAACAATTTACCATTTAAATCAGAAGTACGAACCACATTTCTTAATACAGAAACAGGTGTAATGCATGCTTGTGGCCATGATACTCATATTGCGATTTTAATGGCCACCGCAGAAGTTTTATCAAAACATAAGGACAAAATAAATGGAACCATAAAGTTTATTTTTCAACCAGCTGAAGAAGGACCACCACCCGGAGAAGAAGGTGGTGCCAAACTTATGATTAAAGAAGGGGTATTAGAAAATCCAAAGGTAGATGCTATTTTTGGCCTTCATATAAATTCTGAAACGCCGGTTGGTACAATAAAATACAAAACTGAAGGAATCATGGCCGCAGTTGAGCGATTTGTTGTTAAAGTAGAAGGTAAACAAACACATGGTTCTCAACCATGGTCTGGTGTAGATCCAGTCCTTATCTCTGCCAAAATCATCGATGGGTTTCAAACTATAATATCTCGAGAATCTCGTTTAATTGAGGCTCCTGCAGTTATAACCGTTGGTAAAATAACAGCTGGTACAAGATTTAATATTATACCAGAGTCAGCAGAAATGATTGGAACCGTAAGAACTTTAGATGAAGATATGCGTCAACTCATAATGAAACGCATGAATGAAATGGCTTCTGATATTGCAAATGCCTATGGCGGTAAAGCAACTATTGAATGGCAAAACAATACTGTAGTTACCTATAACGATCCCGAATTAACAGCTCAAATATTGCCATCGTTGCATACGGTAGCTGGTGAAGAAAATGTACAACTAATGAAAGCTACCACAGGTGGTGAAGACTTCTCATATTTTCAAGAATTAGTTCCTGGTGTTTATTTCTTTTTAGGTGGTATGACTCCTGGTGAAACAGAAGTTTTTCCTCACCACACACCAGATTTTAAAATAGACGATAATGGAATGCTATTAGGCGTTAGAGCATTTACTCAGATTACCTTAGACTATTTAAATAATTAAAAATAATGAATGCGGCATTAGAATATCTTGGCGCGATCCCTTGGTGGCTATGGATTGTTATTATTTTGGCTATTGTAGCCATTAGAGATGTATTTTTTCAACGTAAACATACCGTAAGTCACAACTTTCCGATTATTGGTCATTTAAGATACCTGCTTGAAAGTATTGGTCCTGAAATGCGCCAATATTTTGTTGCGAATAACAGGGAAGAATTACCATTCAATCGAATTGAAAGAAGTTGGATATATGCTTCAGCCAAAAAAGAAAATAACTACGAAGGTTTTGGTACTGACCGAGACATCTACGCACACCAGCATATTTTCATCAATAATGCTATGATGCCGTACCAAATTGATAAGGATCATCCCAATGCTATTGATAAAACCTTTGTGCCTTGTGCCAAAGTAATGGGAATCTATAATAAAAGAAGAAAACCATACAGACCAGCATCAATTATTAATGTCTCTGCAATGAGTTTTGGCTCTTTATCTGCTAAGGCTGTAGAATCCCTAAATAAAGGTGTGAAAATTGCCAATGCTTATCACAACACTGGTGAAGGTGGTCTTTCACCTTATCACAGCAATGGTGGTGATGTTATTTTTCATTTTGGGACAGGTTATTTTGGTGTCCGTTCTGATGATGGTGGTTTTGCAATGGAGAAATTGATTAAGCTTGTTGAAGACAATCCATTTATCCGTGCTATTGAAGTAAAACTATCCCAAGGTGCTAAACCTGGGAAGGGTGGTGTATTGCCAGGAAAGAAAATATCAAAAGAAATTGCCAAAATAAGAGGCGTTGAAGTAGGTAAAGATGTATTGTCACCTCCAAATCACAAAGCATTTTCTAATGTCCCTGAACTTGTTGATTTTGTTGAAGCTATTGCTGAAGCTACTGGATTACCCGTAGGTATAAAAGCTGCTATTGGAAAACTTGAACAATGGGAAGAACTTGCACAGATCATGAAAACCAAAAATCAAGGTCCGGACTTTATTACTGTTGATGGTGGTGAAGGAGGTACAGGTGCCGCACCACCTAGTTTTGCAGACCATGTATCTTTACCCTGGGTATATGGCTTCAGTGATATTTATAAACTTTTTCAAAATTATGGATTAACAGAGCGCATTGTATTTATTGGTAGTGGTAAACTAGGTTTCCCCGCAAAAGCCGCTATGGCATTTGCTATGGGAGTAGATTGTATAAATGTTGCCCGAGAAGCTATGATGAGTATTGGTTGTATACAAGCACAGATTTGCCATACTAATCGTTGCCCTACAGGTATCGCAACACAAAACAAATGGTTACAAAACGGTATTAACGTGCCGCTTAAATCAGAGCGACTAGCCCAATACTTTAATACATTTAAAAAAGAGGTCATTGAAATTTCACATGCTTCAGGTTATGAGCATCCTTGTCAATTTGATATGGATGATATAGAAATGAATGTAGATGACCACCATTTAAGCAAAGAATTTGATCAAACCTTTAAATATGAAAAAACACCTGTTGAGTTTAATGGTATGAAAAGTTTAAAAGAATGTCAGTATCTTGGCGGTAATTATTCCAACAACTAAAAACAATAAATTTAAATGGATATAGATAAACTCTTAGAGGTTGCCTTAAGTCTTTTACCAGCAATTATTGTCGCTGTAATTGCCTATTATTTCTTTAAGCAACATGTTGAAAATGAAAATAGCCGAAGACGGTTTATGCTTCAAAAAAGCATGCAAAAAGAAGCCTTTCCATTAAGGCTTCAAGCGTATGAACGTATGGTACTTTTTTTAGAACGGATTTCACCTTCAAAATTACTTACTAGAACTAATCCAAATACTTCAAATAAAGAAGATTACGAATCTTTACTTATAGCGACAATTGAACAAGAATTTGAACATAATATATCACAACAAATCTATGTTAGTGATGAATGTTGGAACGTTATTAGAGGTGCAAAAAACGCCACAATTCAACTGATACGCAAAGCTACAATGAAGGAAAAAACAGATACAGCTAATAAACTAAGAGAAGTTGTTTTGACCGAATTAATGGACAAGCAAGCACCTAGTAATACTGCACTAGCATTTATTAAAGAAGAGGTTGGTGAAATGTGGTAGACCTACCATTAATTTAACTTGACTTTTTTAAAACACCAGAGTGTTTCTGTTTGGCATAGTCAAAGCCTTGTTGCCACCATTTTTCCATTAGTCGCTTACTAAAAATCAAAGAGTTTTCCGTTAGCGAGGTTGGTGTGTAATACAGATTCAACTTTACACCTCTGTTCTTAGCTGCTAATTTTCCTATTACAATATCATTTCGCTCCACTTGATTGAGCAAGTGTCCAAACAAACTAATCATTAAAGAAAACGGGTTTTTACCTAACACTTTCTGCCTATTCATGGTCTCAGCCTCCAAAACCACTGCATCAACTTCTGTAGCACCGCGTAAAATCGCTTCTCTTATCGGAATAACGCTTCCTAAGCCTCCATCTGCATATTCGTGCCCATTGACAACCGCCAAAGACATGAAGGGAATATAATTACATGAAATCCATATCCAATTACAAAATTCCTCATAAGTACAATCTTTAATTGACTTATACTCTACTCTATTCATAGAAAGATTAGAAACCGTAACCACAACATCATGTCGAATCTCTTTAATTTTATTGAACTCGTCTTCGGTAAAATTCCTCCTAATATTGCGCTTAAGTGCTTTACTTTCTCCAAATGTCCGTTTCAAACGGATAAATTGCCATAACGAGTTGATGAAATCTATGGACACATATTCCCTATTACCCTTTTTACGTTGCACAAAAGGACTTATACTAAAAATATCTTGCTGTTGCACATTAGTGAAGATACCGTACAATTTTTCAATTTTTCCTACAGCCAAATGAGGTACTAGAAGACTACCAGTAGAAGTTCCCAGAAACATGTCGTACTCTCTCCCTTCTTCTTGCATGAGATATTGAGCTACACCACCTGCAAATGCACCTTTACTACCACCACCTGAAATAACTAAAGCACGCATTAATCTTTATTTTCTTCTAGTTGTTGACTAAGTTCTTTTGCAAACTTAACTAATCTCCAATTATGATGAGACTTAGCGTTTTCAAGATTGCTTTTACACATATCATCACAGCCTTTTATAAGCTTTAAATATTGAAAAGCGTTTATTCGCAAATCAGCATTATGTTTTTCTTCTGTATATCCTAATAGTTCAGCATAAAGCTCTTGATTGCTCTCAGCTTGGTAATATGGTGTATTAAGGTTCAAAATAATCCATAACAATCGTACATTTTTATCATTAAACCCATCTATAAATCTGGTTTTGGACAAATACTTTGCACGTTCTAAAGGAAAATTAACCCATAAATTATACAATGCTCTTTCAATTGTTATGTATGACTGGTCGTCTAACAAAGATTCGTAGGCTTCTTTTAAATCTTTTGGAATAATGGTAAGATGTTGCGCAATCGCCTGCCTTACCTTTAAACCACTTTTAAATGTATCATTTGTAACCAATTCCGGAGCCTGCGAAATCACCTTAATCTTGGCTTCATCAGAAACATCGTATTTTAAATATTCAGAACACTTTGCAGATTTTGCCTGGCAATCTACCATAAGATACTCTTGAATAAAAGTAGATTTTGCCTTTAACAAATCAATAGCTTTATATGCAGGAAACTTCTCATCGACAATCCAAGTATTAACAAAAGAGTTAAGATTAATTTTGGCTAAAACTTCTACCTCTCTAATAAAATCAGAGGTTTGTGCCGTACCATACGCATGTTTATTGAGATAATTCTTCACTGCCTGTTTAAATACTTGATCACCTACTTTTTCCCTTAAAGCAAAAAGCACCCATGCACCACGCTGATAAAAGGTTAAACTACTCGATTTTGGATTTAAAAGCGATGTACCCTGACCTGCTATATCTTGCCGACCCAAATCTACGGCAGATTCATAAAGCTTAAAATGATAATAGTCATCTCCAAAAATGTCACGCTCAGCCAATAAAGCATAATAAGTAGAAAATCCTTCTTGCAACCAGTGATGTTCTCCTGAAGTTGCAGTCACTAAATTGCCAAACCACTGGTGTGCTAGTTCATGAGCATTAACATTAATATAATTTTTGTCATTAAAGCCAATAGAATCTACTACAAAGGCATCCGAAAAAATAGTACAACTGGTATTTTCCATACCTGCGTATAAGAAGTCATGCACAGGTACTTGCTTGTAATTCTGCCAAGGATAGGCAAATCCTATTTCATCCTCCAAAAAATCGAACATACGTTTACTATAGCGATAGGTTGGCTCTACCTTTAACGAATCTTCTGGATAAAAATAATATTCTAAAGGGATTCCGCTATTAGAGGTTTCTGTTTTGTTGTTGTATTTACCAATTGCAAATGCACAAAGATAGCTAGACATGGCTCTATCCATTTGATATGACCATTGATTCCATCCGGTTTGACCCTCCTTTTTAGCTATCAATTTTCCATTCGATATCACATTATAATCTTTTGGAACCTCAAAATTAAAACTGAATACAATCTTTTCATTCACATCATCGAAACTAGGTAACCAATTACTAGTATATTTTCCCTGACCTTGTGTCCAAATATTCCATTCTTCATCACGGTTTAAGAAATACAAGGCTTTCTTTGGCTTTACATAATATCGAATCCGTATTTCATTTTCTATAGATGGACTAAAAGGTTGTTTTACAACAACTTTATTGTCTTTATAAACAAAGGAAGCCTGTTGATTATTCAAATAAACATCTTGAATATTTAAATTTCTGGCATCGATAAAAATTGAATCTATTGACTTGACAACATCAAACCTGTAGGCTACCAGACCAGTCACCATACCAGAATCTGGAATAATTTTTACTTTCGCCAAACCCTGAGTGAAATCAACATACTCAATTTGTTGCCCATAACATATGACATGACTTAAGATTGTAAAAATTATGAGAATTCTTTTCATTGTTTGAAACTATACAAGGATAACGCCAAAGTACGAATTTTAGTCATTTTCCATAACAATTGCGATTCCTTTTTACACGTAAAATGAGTAAATTCGCAACTATGAGTGTGAATCTGCAAACTCCAATAGACTACCTCAAAGGTGTTGGCCCCAATCGGGCGGATTTACTACGCTCAGAACTTGGTATTCATACCTATCAAGACCTCATCAACCTATTTCCCAATCGCTATATAGACCGTACAAAGTATTATAAGATCAATGAGCTTCAGCGTAATAATGCTGAAGTGCAAGTTATTGGTACTATTGTAGGATTTAGAGAAGTTGCACAAAAGCGAGGTAAACGCCTTGTTGCAGACTTTAAGGACGAAAATGGAATGATGGAACTGGTTTGGTTTAGAGGACAAAAATGGATTAGAGAAAGTCTTAAAACCGGCGTGCCTTATGTCATTTTTGGTAAAACCAATTGGTATAATGGTAAATTTAGCATGCCGCATCCTGAATTGGAATTATTGGATGAACATGAAAAGAATTTACGTTCTGCCATGCAAGCCATATATCCTTCTACAGAAAAATTATCTAATAAAGGAATTACTAATCGCGTAGTTACCAAAATAATGCAACAGCTTTTTCTGGAAACGAAGGGACAATTTGTAGAGACATTATCCAATTCTATTCTGGGTGAATTAAAATTAATTACGAAATCTGAAGCTCTTTTTAATATACATTTTCCGAAATCTCCAGAGCTACTTTCAAGATCGCAATTCCGATTAAAATTTGAAGAATTATTTTACATTCAGTTGCAATTAATTCTGAAAAACCTCATTCATAAATCAAAAATCAAAGGCTTCAAATTTGAAAAAGTTGGCGACTATTTCAATACCTTTTATAAAGACCATTTACCATTTGAATTAACCAATGCACAGAAACGTGTTTTGAAAGAAATCAGAGCAGATTTAGGTAGTAATGCGCAAATGAACCGACTATTGCAAGGTGATGTGGGTTCTGGGAAGACCATAGTTGCTTTTATGTCAATGCTCATGGGGCTTGATAACGGTTTTCAATGTTGTTTAATGGCTCCGACTGAAATTTTGTCAGTCCAACACTACAATGGATTAAGTGAATTATGTAATAAACTGAAAATCAGTATTTCATTACTTACTGGTTCAAGTAAAACTTCAGAAAGAAAGGAAATTCATGAAAATCTAGAAAATGGGAGTTTACAGATCTTAGTTGGTACTCATGCCCTACTCGAAGACAAGGTAAAATTCAAAAATTTAGGACTCGCAATTATTGACGAACAGCATCGTTTTGGCGTCGCACAAAGATCAAAATTGTGGCATAAAAATGAGTTTCCTCCTAATGTACTGGTCATGACTGCAACCCCAATTCCAAGAACCTTAGCCATGTCTGTTTATGGCGACTTGGATATTTCGATTATTGACGAATTACCATCTGGTAGAAAACCGATAAAAACGGTTCATCGGTATGATAATAATAGACTTAATGTTTTTAAATTCATTAAAGATGAAATCGCAAAAGGCAGACAGGTATATGTGGTTTATCCTTTAATTCAAGAAAGTGAAAAAATGGATTATAAGGATTTAATGGATGGCTACGAAAGTATCTCTCGTGAGTTTCCTTTGCCCCAATATCAAATTTCCATAGTTCACGGTAAAATGAAAGCAAGCGATAAAGATTATGAAATGCAGCGCTTCGCTAAAGGTGAAACCAATATTATGGTTGCTACTACAGTAATAGAAGTTGGTGTTAACGTACCTAACGCCTCAGTAATGGTTATTGAAAGTGCAGAGCGGTTTGGTTTATCCCAGTTACACCAACTTCGTGGTCGCGTTGGTCGTGGTGCAGAACAGAGTTATTGCATCCTTATGACCAGTCACAAACTCAGTAACGACAGTAAAACCAGACTCGAAACCATGGTACGGTCTAATGACGGATTTGAAATTGCCGAAGTAGATTTAAGGCTTCGTGGTCCAGGTGATATTATGGGAACACAACAAAGTGGTGTATTAAATCTCAGAATTGCGGATATCGTTAAGGACAGGGCTATTTTAGAACAAGCTCGGTTTATGGCTAAAAACACATTGAAAATCGATCCTAGTTTGGCATTGCCAGAAAACAAGGCGATTCTTTACACATATCGTCATATGAGTAAGTACAGAAATATCTGGAATTATATCAGTTAAACGAATTGGTATTAAATGAAACAACCTCTATTTCATAAACAAAAAAAGGCCTGGTACCAACTACAACCAGGCCTTCCAAAACAGTAACTAAACGTGTTTTGATGATGAATATGTTATATTATAATGCGCCTAATTCCTTAAGTGCTTTTTCAGATCTTGTTTTATCTCTTTCAGATGGCTTTAAGGCCAATGCCTTTTTATAATGTTTTATTGCTGTTTTTGTATTGCCTTTTGCTTTATAGGCTGCTGCAACACTATTGTGCCAAGTCGGATTCTTAGGGTCGCTTTTTAAATTCATATTGTAATATTTTAACGCCCTATCATGATCTTCAATACTCAACATATAATTACCCATTCTATTTAATTGATTGGCATTTGCCATGGTTGAAGCTTCATCCATTGTAGTACCAAAACCTTCCTTATCACCTTTTTTCATAAGGATCTGCGCTTTTGTCGCTAAGCCATTAACGGTTTTTTCGCTAAAGAAATTACCTTCTAGCGCACCATTAATCCAAGCAAGCGCTTCATCTAAATCGCCACCATTGTTCAAAGCAAAATTTGCAGCTTGTTCCCAATTTTGACGTGTAAATCCTTTTTGTCCTTTAAGCTGAGAACGCAATTGATCCATGACTATATTGGTAACATCTACTTCAATTTTAAACGGAATGGCCTTTTTTTCCCATTTCAATGAAGCTACAGCAGAATTTGCACTCACCTCATCAAAACTATAGGTCAATAATTCAGTATGTGGAGTTTCTACTAGCTTTACATCAACTTTTAAAGCATCTTTTGCTGGGTCGTAAAAGTAACTTCCCCAAGCTTCTGTATCTTTTGATAGGATGATTGTTGCATTCTCAATATCCTTAACATTAATATGAAGTCCATATGTACCTGCCGCTACAGTTTTCCCACCTATACTAACGTCGTTAGTAAATGAAATGGTAGTGTTTTCGTTGGCACCAGCACGCCAAGGTGCTTCAGTTGATGTTCCAAATCCAAGATTGTTGAGGCCAAACGGTACTAGTTTTCCCCAAATTTCTCTCTCATTGACACTAGGCCTAGAATAGGTTATGGTAATGTCCGTTGTTCCTACGCGTTGCATCACAGAAGCCATCTGACTTCCTCGCGGTGTAAATAATTGTGCACTTGCTGTTAAAGAAAAACACAGCACTAAACACATTAATAGTGAAGTAATTGTTGCTCTCATTTTTATTTGATTTTGTTTAGTAGTACTACCAAATTACTCGGATTATAAAAGCAACGCTGTTATGGACATGTTAAAAAGAACTTACACTTTGTTAATTATCATAAAATTAAGACACAAAATGGCAACGACATAGGCAATGTGTGTTTGAAAATTAATTTATCTTAGTCCAAACAAACCAACTTACATGCTCACCAAATTAGGCCAAAAATTTACGGATTCCTTCACCAAATATATGCCGAGCGCCTATGTATTTGCACTATTACTAACCTTACTCTCAGGATTACTAGCCTTGATTTTTACGAGTTCTAAACCAATTACAATCCTAGAAGGTTGGTACGATGGTTTCTGGAAGCTCCTCTCCTTTGGTATGCAAATCGTATTAATCGTTATTACAGCTTATAGTATCGCACAAGCGCCACCAATAAAAAAAGGCATTGATTGGTTATCTAAAAAAATTACCAAGCCAATTCAGGTTTATATTATCGTAATGGTATTTGGTATTCTGATTTCTCTGATTAGTTTCGGTATGGTAGTAGTCACCTCAATTCTGGCAAGAGAATTAGCCTTAAGAATAAAAGGTATGCACTATCCCTTTTTGATAGCCTGCGTATATTTTTCAGGTAATGCATGGGTATGTGGCTTGTCTAGCTCCATTCCATTACTATTAAATACAGAGAATAATTTTCTAATCGTTGACAATATTCTAACAGATACTATTTCTACAGGATATAGTTTAGGCTCCACCTTAAACGCACTAATGATTTTGTTGTTTGTGGTCGTAGCACCACTAATCATTTGGTTATTAATACCTAAAACATCAGATGGCAAAGAATTAAAGGATTTGATAGTAGAAAAAACAGACTCAGAATCAACCATTAAAAATGAAGCCTTATCCTATAAATTACCCTATAAAGCCATATCTGATGCCTTAAATAATGCTGGGTGGTTGCAACTAAGTGTTGCTCTATTTGGTTTAATTTACATAGTGTATCACTTCGCTACTAAAGGTTTTGATCTTAATTTCAATATTATGATCTTCATTTTTATCGTGGCAGGCTTATTTCTTCATATCACACCTATGCGCTACAGTATTGCTATGAAACGTGCTAGCAGTAATATTTCTGGTATTTTGTTTCAGTATCCTTTTTATGCAGGTATTATGGGCATTATGATGGCTTCTGGATTAGGTGTGAAAATTAGTGAGGTCCTGGCTTCAGTGGCAACGCCAAATTCCTACGCCTTTATTTCGTATATAACAGGTGGTGTTGTAAATTTTGCCATACCATCTGCTGGAGGAGAATTTGCGGTTATAGGACCAAGTATCATTACTATGGTACAAGAATTAGGTGTTGGTCTTTCACCAAGTGAAATTAATGCTATGGTAGCAAGAGCCTCTTTATCTGTTGCCTATGGTGAAAGCTTAAGCAACTTATTACAACCTTTCTTTTTATTATTGGTATTTCCTGTAATGGGTAAAGGGATTAAAATACAAGCGAGAGATGTGGTTGGCTATTTGTTTGTTCCTTTTGTGGTGTTGTTTGTGATACAGGCCTTGATGGTAACATTTGTGCCGCTTTAAAAATCGTCAATTTCAAAACATTACTCCTCCAATAAATCAGAAACAAAGCCTTCAAATTCGGTTTTAAACTCGGTGTATTTTTCACCTGTTGCTGGTCCATTAAAGCCAGTATGTATTTTACGTACGTTTCCCGTTTTATCAATAAAAATAGAGGTTGGGTAGGACAATACATGGTTGAGCATTGGTAGTTTTTCTTGGGCTTTTTCTTTATCTGAAGAGCCATATTGCGCCAAGAGTATTGGGTAATCGATTCCTATCCTAGATTTTAATCGATTAATTCTATTAAATGCAATCTCTTTGGTTTTTGCATATTCAAAGGCTAAGGCAACAATCTCAATATCCTTATCCTTGTTATTGTTGTAGAAATAAGCATAATACTTACTTTCATCCAAACAGTTTGGGCACCAGGTACCCATTATTTGTACAATAACCACCTTGTCCTTAAATCTATCGTCCTTAAGGCTTACCATTTCACCTTTTGTATTCGGAAAGGTAAAATCTATGCTATCATAACCTTCCTTTAAAAAAGTGAGGTCGTTGGCACTTGGTAGTTCGTAATTGTCATTGCGTTTGGCTACAAAAGGTTCTTTCCAGTGGTTACCAGAATAGAAATTACCTTCCATGGTTGAGTCCGTCACCTTGGCCGTAAATAAAAAGGCATGTGCACCATCAAAAGTAGAGAGTTTCATGGTATCACCATCCATAACACCCTCAAGATAACGATAGTCTCCTGTTGTGGTTCTAAATGTTCCTGTGACCTTATCACCATCCTGCTTAAAAATACCTTTGGCTATATATTCATCCTCAGTTATTCCTTGGCTAAACACCGTTTCCCAAATACCAGATACATTTTGTGAAGCTTCAGATGTACCTATAAATCGGTTGTTATTGTTAAATTCAGCAGTGAATGGTACAACACGGTCTAAACTTTCTTTTATAAAGCTTCCTTTGAGATGGTTACCTTCAAAAACACCGGCAAAATACCCTTCAAAAACTGGTGCCATGATAAAAATAGAATCGTTTCGATAGGTTACCTCATCGATTTCTATAACTTCTTCGGCATTATATATTTTCAAGGTTTGTGGTGATGTGACTTCAAAATTAAACGGTAATTCCTCATTGTCTTGCACTTCTAAAACCGCTCTGTAGGTTCCTAATGTTAGTGTTTTCTGGTCACTTTTATTTTGGCAAGCGCAAAAAACTAAAGCAACAATTAGTACTAAAATGTATCTCATTTAAAAATGGCTTTGTATAAAGTTCGAAATAACAACAAATACCTTACATAAAAAAGCGCAATCAAATTTCATTCAATATTGGGATTTGCTATCTTTGGCATCTTAAATAGGATTGAGATTTATGAAAATTTCATATAACTGGCTTAAACAGTTTATAAAGATAGATTGGGATGCCGAGAAAACTGGAGAATTACTTACAGATCTTGGATTAGAAATTGAAGGTATTGAAGCTTATGAGTCTGTAAAAGGTGGGCTTAAAGGTATTGTTGTTGGTGAGGTTTTAACTTGTAAGCAACACCCAAATGCAGACCGTCTTAAGTTAACTACTGTTGATATTGGTGAAGATGCACCTCTACAAATTGTTTGTGGTGCTCCTAATGTGGCTAAGGGACAAAAAGTACCAGTAGCTACTATTGGCACGACCTTATATTCTGCTGAAGGTGAAGCATGGAAAATTAAGAAGGGTAAGATACGTGGTGAGGAAAGCCATGGAATGATATGTGCTGAGGATGAACTTGGTCTTGGTGAATCTCATGATGGTATAATGGTCTTAGATAAGCACTTCAAAGTTGGTACTGAGGCGTCTAAAGTATTTAAAATTGAAAACGACCAAGTCTTCGAAATTGGATTAACACCTAATCGTGCGGATGCAATGAGTCATTATGGCGTGGCCAGAGACTTAAAAGCAGGTTTATTACAGAAAGAAGTTGCTTTAGAGTTAATTACACCGTCGGTGAGTTCTTATCATGTAGATGCACGTTCGCTTAAAATAGATGTTGATGTTAAGGACAAAGAAAAATGTCCGCGCTACTGCGGTGTAACGATTTCTGGTGTTAAGGTTGAAACGTCACCAAGCTGGTTGCAACATCGTTTAAAATCTATTGGTTTATCACCAATTAATAACATCGTTGATATAACAAATTACGTTTTGCATGAGTTAGGGCAACCCTTACATGCATTTGACGCTCAAAAAATAGCTGGCAACAAGGTTGTAGTAAAGACCTGTAAAGCTGGCACAAAGTTTACCACTTTAGATGAAGTTGTAAGAGAACTACATGAGGATGATTTAATGATCTGTGATGGTGATAAACCAATGTGCATTGCAGGCGTGTTTGGTGGTATTGATTCTGGTGTTTCTGAAAACACCAGAGATATATTTTTGGAGAGTGCTTATTTTAATCCTGTAAGTATTCGCAAAACTGCGAAGCGTCACGGACTAAATACGGATGCATCCTTCCGTTTTGAGCGTGGTATTGATCCTAATATTACAGAATACGCCTTAAAACGTGCAGCACTTCTTATTGCTGAGGTTGCTGGTGGCGAAATCACAAGCGATGTATCTGATTCGTATCCGATAAAGATTGAAGATTACCAAGTTAGATTAAGTTTTGATAATGCCAAAAAACTAATTGGTGAGGAGATTCCGCGCGAAACCATTAAAAGTATTTTAACGTCTTTAGATATCAAGGTAAATAACGTAACTGAAGCTGGTTTAGGATTAACTGTACCTGCTTATAGAAACGATGTACAGCGCGAAGCTGATATCATTGAGGAGATTTTGCGTGTTTATGGTTATAACAATGTTGGTACTACTGAGAAGTTAAATGCTTCGATATCTAATTCGACACGATTTGAAGATTATAAGCTTCAGAATATTATTGGTAACCAATTAGCATCTCAAGGGTTCTTTGAGATTATGACCAATTCCTTAACCACACCAAATTACACAGAACTGAGCGAACAGCTAAAATCAGAACATAATGTAGAGATGCTTAATCCACTGAGCAATGATTTGAGTATAATGCGACAGTCTTTATTATTTTCTGGTTTAGAATCTACAGCGCATAACATTAATAGAAAACGAGGTGATCTTAAATTGTTTGAATTTGGCAAGTCGTATCATCAATATAGCGAGTCTAGAGAAGAATACAAACACCTTTCACTTTTTGTTACAGGAAATAAAACGCAAGACCGCTGGAATTCAACGGCAATTCCAAGTGATTTCTTTTATTTAAAAGGAATTGTTGAATCTGTTTTAGAACGTCTTGGTTTAAACCGATTAAAATCGGTCCCAGTAAAATCTGATGTATTTAGTGAAGGTATGACACTATCTTTAGGCAAGAAGAAGCTAGTAGATTTTGGTTTGGTAAAGAAATCAGTTCTAAAAACCTTTGGCATTTCACAACAAGTACTTTTTGCCGATGTGAATTGGGACAATGTTTTAGAGATGACTAAACATAACAGTATTAAATTTAAAGCCATACCAAAATATCCTGAGGTAAGACGTGACTTTGCTTTGCTTATAGATAGTTCAGTATCATTTGAAGATATATACACAACCGCAAAGCAAACTGAAAAGCAATTGCTTAAAAATGTGAACTTGTTTGATGTCTACGAGGGCAAGAATTTATCACAAGGCAAAAAGAGTTATGCGGTGAGTTTTACACTTCAAGATGAAAATAAAACATTAACCGATAAGCAAATAGACAAGATTATGTCTAAGCTACAATCTAATTTTGAAGGTAAGCTAGGCGCAGAGTTGAGATAATATGAGATTTAAACTTATTTTCATCATTTCAATTTTTGTTTTAGGGATTTCTGTGTCAGAAGCACAGAATCTCAATACTCAAATTGATTTTTCAAAGCCAAAACCAGAAACTATCTGGGAAATGGCTAAATACGATACTGAATATACTTTTAAAAGTGTTACCCATGCTTTTACTAGACCTTTGAGTTGGGAAAAAAAAGACTTTACAAAATTTATTGTTCTTGTTGGTAGTACGGCCGCTCTAACATATATCGATGAACCTATAAGGGATTTTGCACAGAACCAAAAAGATGGTTTTCCTGGTGTTGTAAGAGATTTTGGCTGGTACTTTGGTAGTCCTCAAAATTATTTTATTGCAAATGCTGGTTTATACAGTTTTGGATTATTTACCAAAAATGAAAACATAAGAAGAGTCAGTGTTTTAATTATATCTTCTTCTTTAACCACAGGCTTAATACAAACCTTTACGAAGAATGCCGTTGGAAGAGCAAGACCAGAAACTGGAGAAGGACACTTAACTTTTAAACCTTTTGCTAATGATTCTGGATACAGATCCTTTCCGTCTGGACATACTATCCTATCAGTTACAATGGCACATTCAATTGCAAAACAATTTGAAAACCCTTGGGTAAAGGCTGGTATTTATACAATTGGTGCAATTCCACCTATATCAAGATTAATTGATGATGCACATTGGTTTACTGATATTGCATTTAGTACCGTACTAAGTATTTTTGTGGTAGATGCCATTGATAAATTTTTATTTGATGAGAAGATTTATGATTATCCTGTAAAGGAAAAGAGAATTACCTGGAATCTAAGTATTGGTCCAAATAAAATAGGTTTTGTAGGTACTTTCTAATTACTTATTATTTATCATTTTATTCACAAATAACATATCAATATTCTTTACTTTTAACTATATTTTAAAAAAACTAAAATGGCAAATATTACATTAGGTGGCAATCCTGCTAATACCGTCGGTACACTACCAGCAAAAGGCACAAAAGCTCCAGATTTTAATTTAACTGCTAAGGATATGAGTGAAAAAACACTCGCTGATTATTCAGGATCTAAATTGGTATTAAATATTTTCCCAAGTGTTGATACTGGTGTTTGTGCACAATCGATAAGAACATTTAACGAAAAAGCAAGCAGTTTAGATAATACTAAGGTGTTGTGTATCTCAAAGGATTTACCATTTGCAATGGCTCGTTTTTGTGGTGCTGAAGGATTAGACAATGTCATAACCTTATCAGACTACAAAACCGGAAATTTTGGAACAGAGTATGGTGTTACATTTAAAGACAGTGCATTCGAAACGCTTTTATCGCGTTCTGTTGTGGTTATAGATACTGATGGAACCGTTTTATACACAGAGCAAGTACCAGAAACTGGTGAAGAACCAAATTATGAAGCGGCACTGAATGCTTTAAGCTAAAATGTGGCCAAAATTTAATGGATAAAAAAAAGGAACCATTTTTAATTAACAGACTTAAAAGTGTGGGCTATGCCTTTAAGGGCATGCTCATACTTATAAGAACGGAGTCTAGTATTCAATTACAGGTTTTTATTGCCATTGTGGTAACGATAGCAGGTTTTTACTTTGATATTTCAAAAACCGAATGGATGGTACAAATTACTATGATTGGATTGGTAATGAGTATTGAAGGTATTAATACTGCCATAGAGTACATAGCAGACTTTGTACATCCTGAACATCATAAAAAAATTGGTTTAATTAAAGATATTGCTGCAGGCGCTGTTTTTATTGCTTCAGTTATTGCTGTAATTATTGCTGGCTTTATTTATATTCCTAAGTTTCTTTAATACCAAAAGCACTAGGATAAGCGTTACATATTCGTATTTTTGTTTTACCCTTATTCTCAAGAGTTTTCAATGGTGCAAATCAAGTCTTTATTTATTGTAATAATGCTTTTGTTCTCAATTCAGCATTTTATGAATTGTGGTCCATCCATAATAGACCAAAGTCATAAAACGGATGAGCCAAAGTTATATGTACAACATGCATTATTTCAAGATATTTCAATAGACAAGTCGTTAGTTTTAGGAAAATTCAATTATAAGATTGATCCAAGATTTACAAAAGTTGATACACAACATGCAACTAAAGAAATTTATCTAAATAAGCAGGTTTATGAAGCCTTTATGAAAATGCATGAAGCAGCGCAAAAAGAAGGCATAGATTTAAAAATTATTTCAGGCACACGGAATTTTAATGAACAGAAAGTTATTTGGGAACGCAAATGGTTAAAATATAAGGATTTAGAACCTAAAGAACGTGCTCAAAAAATACTAGAGTACAGTTCAATGCCGTCAACATCTAGGCATCATTGGGGAACAGATTTAGATTTGAATAGTCTTAATAATTCGTATTTTAACAGCGGAAAAGGATTTGAAACCTATGAATGGTTAAAAACCTATGCGAATGATTATGGATTTTATCAAGTTTATACAGTTAAATCAAATAAACGAACTGGGTACAACCTAGAGAAATGGCATTGGTCTTATTTGCCTTTGGCAAGCCAATATTTAAGTTTTTATAATTCGCATATCAGCTTTAATGATATAAAAGGGTTTAAAGGCGATACACTGGCTAGTACAATGCAGATGATAAGTGATTATGTTAATGGTTTGTCTGACGTAGCAATCTATTACAACAACAAATAAGTCTTCCATTAGTTTGGAATTGATATATGGCTAAAAGAACGACTAAAAAGAAAAGTACAGCAAAAACCAAATCGAAGGTTTCCTTAAAAAAACCTTCGTTGAAGTTATCCAATCAGCAAAAACTGGTTTTTGGTAGTTTGTTGATAATATTGGGTGTACTCCTGTTTATTTCCTTTTTATCATTCATCTTCACTGGTAAAGAAGACCAAAGTGTATTATCTAATTTTCCTGAAAGAACAGAGGACTATAAAAATTGGGCAAGTCAATTAGGTGCTTGGGTAAGTGAACTATTCATATCAAAAGGATTTGGAATACCTTCTTTTATATTTTCTGGATTGGTTTTCCTCTCTGGTGTTTATGTTACGTTGAATTTAAAGAAGGACAGACTTAGAAAACATTGGATTTGGGGAATATTAATTGCTATATGGCTTTCGATATTATTTGGATTCTTTACCCATAAATATGATATTCTAGGAGGTACAATAGGATTTGAAATAAATCAGTTTTTACAAGATTATATTGGCAAAATAGGTACAGTACTATTATTGCTATTTGGGTTAATCACTTATCTAGCGATTAGATTTAAAGTAACTGGAGATACTTTTGTCAACATCTTTAAAAATGCTAAACGGAACATAAAAGAAGATTTAAGTACGGGAGTAGATACAACTTCAATTGCAGTAGATAATAGTTTAACAGAGGAAGCAGAATCTATTAAATCAGCATTTGAGATTCCACTTGAAAAACCAGAACCTACAATTTCAAATTATTCCAAACCAAAATCTAACTCAGAGGACGTAAAAATTGAAGTTGAGACTCCTAAGAAAAAGGAAATAGAAACTCCAGAGCTCCAAGTTGAAGTCGAAGCAATAGCTGAAGAGAAATCAGAAACGGATAATCTTTCAGATAAATTAGTTGAAGATTTTGGTCAATTCGATCCTACCCTAGAATTAGGAAAATATCAATTCCCACCTTTAGATCTTTTGAAAAAGTATGATAACGAAGGAATTTCTATAGACCAAGAGGAATTAGAGGAAAACAAAAATAGAATTGTAGAAACATTAAGTAATTACAAAATTGGCATTAGCAGTATTAAGGCTACAATCGGTCCTACTGTTACCCTTTATGAAATTGTACCAGATGCTGGAATTAGGATTTCTAAAATCAAAAATTTAGAAGATGATATAGCCCTTTCCTTAGCAGCTCTTGGTATTAGAATTATTGCACCAATCCCAGGAAAAGGTACTATTGGTATTGAAGTACCAAATAAAAACGCAACAATAGTTTCAATGCGAAGTGTTATAGCGTCACAGAAGTTTCAGCAATCTAAAATGCAATTGCCAATTGCTTTTGGTAAAACCATTAGTAATGAAACCTTTGTCGTAGACTTAGCAAAAATGCCACACTTATTAATGGCTGGTGCGACGGGACAAGGTAAATCGGTTGGTTTAAATGCAGTATTAACGTCATTGTTATATAAGAAGCATCCAGCCGAAGTAAAATTTGTTCTGGTTGATCCTAAAAAAGTAGAGTTGACCTTATTCAATAAAATAGAACGTCATTATTTGGCAAAACTACCAGATAGTGAAGAAGCTATTATTACAGATAATACTAAGGTAATTAATACACTTAACTCGCTATGTATTGAAATGGACAATCGCTACGAAATGCTGAAAAATGCATTTTGTAGAAATATTGCAGAATATAATGCCAAGTTTAAAGCAAGAAAGTTAAATCCTAATGACGGTCATCAGTTCTTACCGTACATTGTATTAGTAGTAGATGAATTTGCTGACTTAATAATGACGGCTGGTAAAGAAGTAGAAACTCCTATTGCAAGACTAGCACAGTTAGCTAGAGCAATTGGTATTCATCTTATTATTGCAACACAACGTCCTTCGGTTAACGTTATTACTGGTATTATAAAAGCAAACTTCCCAGCAAGAATTGCGTTTAGGGTAACTAGTAAAATAGATTCGAGAACTATTTTAGATGGTTCTGGTGCAGATCAGTTAATAGGTCGTGGGGATATGCTTTACACACAAGGAAATGATTTAATTCGTTTACAATGTGCATTTGTTGATACTCCAGAAGTAGAAAAAATTACTGAATTTATTGGATCTCAAAAAGCTTATCCAGACGCACATTTATTACCTGAATATATTGGTGAAGAGGGTGGCACAAATCTTGATATAGATATTGCAGATAGAGATAAGTTGTTTAGAGAAGCAGCAGAAATTATAGTCATAGCACAGCAAGGCTCAGCTTCATTACTGCAACGTAAGTTAAAATTAGGATATAATAGAGCAGGTAGAATAATAGATCAGTTAGAAGCAGCAGGAATTGTAGGGAATTTTGAAGGTAGCAAAGCAAGACAAGTTTTAGTAACAGATTTAGTAGCTTTGGATCAGTTATTAGAAAACGAAAATCAATAGAAAAGTAGACATATAAATAGCATGAAAAAGTTAGTTTTAATATTAAGTTTAGCAATTGGATTTACAGGTTTAGCACAGAATGATGCTAATGCAGAAGTGTTACTTAGTGAAGTAAGCGAGAAGATTAAAGCATACAAAAATATTAGCTTAGACTTTAAGTATGAGCTTAATAACCTAAGTGAAAATATAAATCAAGAAACACGTGGTGATGTTGTCATTGAGGGCGAAAAATATAAACTTAATATTTTAGGAATTACTCGTATATACGATGGCAATACGCTTTACACCATAAGTCCTGAAGATGAAGAAGTAACCATTTCATCTGAGAACACTGATGAAGAAGGAACTATTACTCCAAGTAAAATGCTTTCTTTTTACGAAGATGGATATACCTTTAAAATGGATATAATTCAAAATGTACGAGGTAGAAAAATTCAATATGTAAAGCTGAATCCTATTGATACAAATTCAGAAATAAAAAATATTCTCTTGGGTATTGACGCAACAACAAAGCACATTTACAACCTTATAGAGAATGGTAAAAACGGTACAAAAACTACATTAACCGTTAATTCTTTTAAAACAGATGAGCCTATCTCAAAAACCTTATTTACATTTGATGAAAGTAAATACAGTGATTACTTCATCAATAAGATTGATTAAGGTTTAAATAGCAATTTGTGAAAATATTAGATAGGTACATACTTATCACATTTCTTAGAACGTTTTTTAGCGTTTTTATCATATTCATGTTCATCTTTGTACTGCAAGGGCTTTGGCTATATATATCAGAGCTAGCAGGAAAAGATTTGGATATTTCTGTTACTGCTAAGTTTATTCTTTACTATATGCCAAGGCTTGTTCCTTTGGTGGTTCCTTTAACCATTTTACTAACCTCTATTATGGTATTTGGTAATTTTGCCGAAAACTATGAGTTTGCAGCGATGAAATCTACTGGTATTTCATTGCAACGTGCCATGCGAAGCTTAAGCGTTTTTATTGTAATCCTTGGAGTAGCGTGTTTTTTCTTCGCAAATAATGTTATCCCTTGGGGAGAATATCATTTCTATAATCTACGCAAGAATATTGCAAAAGTAAAACCAGCACTTGCTATTGCCGAAGGTCAGTTTAATGAAATTGGAAATATCAACATTAAGGTTGATAAAAAAACTGGTGACAGAGGACAATATCTAGAAGGTGTTATAATACATGAAAAAAGTAACACCAGAGCTGGCAATCATAAAGTTATAGTCTCAGAGAATGGCGAATTAAAAAGTAGTCCAGATTCTAATGTCTTGCAGTTAGAATTGTTAAACGGCAACTATTATGAAGAAATAATAGATAAAAAAAACAGTAGAGACGAAAAGAAACCACACGCCAGAAGTTATTTTGAAAGCTATTTAATTAATGTTGATTTAGAAATTTTAAATACTGAGGACCTTGATGAAAAAAGTCAAAGCGATCGATATAGTATGTTAGATGTTAAACAACTTAATAGGGCAATAGACACCTTAGATAAGGAGCGAAATGATGATTTAAAAGCACTTTCTAATACTTTATATAATAGATCTACATATACCGCCTTAAATTTAAATATGGATAAAAGCGCAAAAGACTCGCTTTATACTGGTGAACTTTTGGATTTGTTCAATCTTCAAAATAAGCTACAAATTATTAACCTAGCTACAAATTCTGCCAATAGTACCAATCAAATTATTGAATCTAATAGACGGAATTTTGCAACTAAAAAAATATGGTACAACAAACATATTACAGCACTACATGACAAGTTTGTTCTTGCAATAGCTTGTATAATCCTATTTTTTGTTGGTGCGCCATTAGGTGCACTAATTCGTAAAGGAGGATTAGGATTACCAATGGTTGTTGCAATTGCATTATTCCTTACTTATCATTTCTTTGGGATTTTTGCAATTAATAGTGCCGAAAAAGGCAGTTTGAATCCGGTTATAGGATCATGGTTATCTACTACTATAATGTTGCCACTGAGTATTTACCTAACAACTCGTGCTACTAACGACAAAGGCGTGTTCCAATTTGATCCTATTCTTGTTCCGTTGAGACAATTGTTCACTTCAAAAAGCCCTATTAGTTTGTCAGAGAGCGAAACCAAAGAGTATAACTATTATAAAAAGTATTCATTAGAAGAATTGGTAAAGATAATTAAGAGTCAAGGTGAATATGACCTAGATAAAAGACCAAAGGAAATTGCGCTTCATAATATATTGAATCGCAATATCTCACTTGAAAATTTAAAGACTGAAGGGTTAGAAATACCTGAAAAGCTCATAAAAGCAAAATCTATTTTAAAAGATTATAAAGATTACTCTATGACTAGTCTAGTTAGTTTCTCTATTGGTGGTATATTATTGATTCTACACTTTGTTTTTAGAAATAATAAACTCCCAGAATTTGCGGAAGCATCATTAAGTTTAAGCATTATTGCATTTATATTTTTGGCAATATATGCTGTAGTATCTGCCATTGTTTATTCAAACTTTTACAAAACAATTAACGAGGATAAAAAACGTATTAACCCAATTTGGTTCTTTGTTACACTTCCACTCTATCCTTTAAAATATGTATTTCTAAAAAATAGAATAGAACAGCACTTCTATCTTAGCTGTATCAGTAACATAAAATAAACTTATCTTTGCCAAATAAATTGATTGCTATGAGTACTACTGCAAAAACAAGAACCTCTCTTAACACAATTGAAGAAGCCATTGAAGACATTCGTCAAGGCAAGGTAATTATTGTTGTTGATGATGAAAATAGGGAAAATGAGGGTGATTTCTTGGCTGCAGCAGACAAGGTAACTCCCCATATGATAAATTTTATGGCGACTCATGGTCGCGGTTTAATTTGTGCGCCTTTGACAGAGAACAGATGTGAGGAACTTGAGCTGAACATGATGGTGAGAAACAATACCGATCCCATGGAAACGGCGTTTACAGTATCAGTAGACTTAAGAGGTAATGGTGTTAGTACTGGAATTTCTGCAAATGACCGAGCAAAGACAATTAAAGCGCTTGTAAATAATGAAACTAAAGCATTTGAACTAGGTAGGCCAGGTCATATATTTCCGTTAGTTGCTAAAGAAGGTGGTGTATTAAGAAGAACTGGACATACTGAAGCCGCAATTGATTTTGCCAGACTAGCAGGATTTTCTCCTGCAGGTGTCATTGTTGAAATTATGAACGAAGATGGTAGCATGGCGCGCTTGCCACAATTAATGGAAGTTGCTGACAAATTCAATCTTAAAATTGTTTCAATTGAAGACTTGGTAGCCTATAGAATGGAATACGATTCCTTAATTGAAAAAAAGGAAGATTTTGATATTGAAACCCGATTTGGAAAATATAGGCTTCGCGCTTATTTACAAACCACAAACAACCAAATACATATTGCACTTACCAAAGGCAATTGGAAATCTGACGAACCTGTTTTAACACGTGTTAATGCTACTCTAGTAAATAACGATATTCTTGGTACATTGACCAATAATGCTGATAAACAACTAGACGACATGTTTAACGTTATTAATAACGAAGGTAAAGGTGCCATTATCTTTATTAATCAGCAGGCAGAGTCTATGAACCTGCTAACCAGGCTTTCAATTCTCAAAGAAAACCAAGTCGAAGGAAAATTAGTTAAAGCACCAAGTATTGGTATGGACAGTAAAGATTTTGGTATTGGCGCTCAAATTCTTCACGATTTAAAGATTAGCAAGCTGAAACTTATCTCAAATAGTCTTCAAACCAAACGTGTTGGTATGATTGGTTATGGTTTAGAAATTGTGGATTATGTTAATTATTAATCTATAATAATCTTTTTAGTAACGCTTCTTCCTGCTGCGTTTAATTTCAAAATATATAAACCAGACTTTAGCTTTTCTACATTTAAATAAGTCACGTTATTGGTTTTGCTCAAAACATTTTGACCTAAAGGATTATAAAGTTCTGCCCTATCAACAGTCTCTATAGATCTAATATTAATAATATTAAACGCAGGATTAGGGTAGATATCAAATTTATCTGCAAAGATATCTTCCGTACTCAAACTATTTTGATAAACCCTAACATAATCAATAACCATATTACTTTCTACAAAATTTGGGTCAATTGCACCTGACACACCGCCCATTGCAATATTTAAAAGTAAATATTGATCCGCATCAAAAGGCCAAGTACTTGAATCCTTCACCGCAGGATTATATGTGTAAAATCCAACATCGTCAATTAAAAAGGTTATTTGATTTGGAGACCAATTCATGGAATATACATGAAAATTATTGGCTACATCAGGAAGAATATAGGATTGGAAGTTTTCAGTCGCTCCAAAACTAGAAGGTGTATGTATTGCACTACTCACGTGGTTAGTTGCACCTAGTCCATGCTCCATGATATCTAGTTCACCACATGCAGGCCAACCGGTAGTTCCGAAACCTTGAGTTTGCCAATAGGCCCCAGTTTCAGTGATATTTTTGCCCAGTGTCCAAATTGCAGGCCAAGTTCCTTCTCCAAAAGGTAATTTGGCTCTTACATCTACTCTGCCATATGTAAATGCAAATTTAGAGTTTAAACGTGCAGAGGTATAGTTTAAGGTTACACCATCTTGTGTGAAACTCTCGGCCTTAGCAACAATATTTAAATTCCCGTTTTCTAGATACGAATTATCCAGCCTATCTGTATAATGTTGTTGTTCTCCATTAAACCATTGCCCACCATTTGGACCAATTGTCTGGTGATACCATTTTGTAGCGTCTAAGGCTTCAGGATTTGTACTATCAAATTCATCTGCCCAGACTAAATCTGTGTAAATCACATCCAGAGCATGAGGATCTCCAGGACCTGAACCATCATCGATATCATCTATAATATAAGTTCCTGAGGTCGCCACACCTCCATCAATAAAAATCACTACTCGAGAATAACTCCCTGTAGCATTAACATTAGTACTAGTGCCACTTATAGTAGCATTTGCAAAATCAAAAAGAATATCATTGTCCCAACCTGAAGAAGAAGCTGTTTGCTGTACTTCAACGTCAGGGTCAGTGCCATTCTCTAATTTTATTAGAATAGTATGTGTATTTGGATCGAATTGATAAAAGTCTAAAGTAATTTGTTGTTCAGCACTTAAATTTATTGGCTGGATTAAGTCAATATAAAAGCCTTGCCATATATCGCTTCCATCATTAAAAAACTGTCCGGCTTCATCATTAGGATTTTGTGGATCTACTGTTAACGCAAAACCACTACCACCAAATCCAATAAAATTGTCTTGACTATCTGCAAAATCTATTGGCATCTGCTGCCCAATTGTAAATTGAAAACTAAACAATACAAATAGTGAACTTAAGTAATTCTTAATCATAAATCAATTTTTTATGAAAGATACAAAACAAAGTAGTCTGATAAAAAAAACTACCTATACATTAACTATACAGGCTATATCCTAACTTAAATAGAAGTAACTGAACGTATTATCTCAGCCATTTTATGAGCACGATCTTGCACTTCTTGTTCTGACCAAGACAATTTAACCAGACAAGAAATATTGCGAGCAATGTAGGCATCTGACTGCTCAAAAGTTTTAGTTTCAAGATACTTTAAACCTTGTTTTACCTCTTGTGAAATTGGAAATAACGATTTTAATTCTTTGAGGTGATCCCATTTTCTGATATAATGCCAATTATTATCGTAGTAGTGAAAACAAACATCTATACCGTTTTCCTTAAAGACTTTTGAAACGTTCCTAGCATCTTCTAGATTTGGTAAGTAGAAATTTAAAAACGCATAACTTTCTTCTCCACCCTCAGGTACTGTTCTAAAAGTTACGTTTGGTAATTTAGATAATGCTTCCCTTAAAATGGAATAGTTCTTTTTCTGAATTGCTATAAACTCTGGCAAACGTCTTACTTGTGCTAAACCAACAGCGGCATTTAACTCTGAAATTCTAAAATTATAGCCTAGAAATGGATGTGTTTCAGCGCCTCTATCATTGCCAACATGGTCATGACCATGATCACTATAATGATCAGCATGGCGATAATAGTCAGCATTATTTGTTACAATAGCGCCGCCTTCACCACATGTAATCGTTTTTACAAAATCAAATGAAAAACAACCAATATCTGCAATACTTCCTAAAGGTTTATTTTTATAAGTACCTCCTATTGCCTGACAAGCATCCTCAACAAAAATTAAATTATTAGCATCACAAATAGATTTAAGTGCATCCATATTGCCCATACTGCCACACATTTGAACCACCATAACTGCCTTTGTTTTTGCTGTGATAGCAGCTTCTACAGCTTTAGGGTCTAATGTTAATGTATCATCTATATCAACCAATACTGGTATTGCACCGAGCATCATAATAGCCTCAAAACTAGCAACAAAAGTAAATGTTGGCATAATCACCTCATCTCCCGCTCCTACTCCGGCTGAAGCTAATGCAACCGAAACTGCAGCCGTACCAGACGAGACTAATTGTACGTATTTACTTTGAAATGCATTTTGAAGTTCAGTCTCCAATTCTTTAGCCTTCCAGTGGCCTTTTCGCATACCATCAAAACCGTAGCGCATCAAAACACCGTTGTCTAAAACATCATTAACCTCTTTACGTTCTAAATCACTAAATAATTCAAATCCTGGCATAAATTGGAAACTTTAATAGTTTAAAAATTCAAAAGCAAATATAAGTCTTTACCAAAGCTTTTTAAGATAAACTTATTACAATTCTACTACAGTACTTGAGATTGGTTTTCTGACTTTTTTTAGTGAAGCAAACATATCATCTTCTGCTCTAAAACCTACAGGTAGAAGCAATACAGATTTTAAACCATGTTGGTCTAAATTCAAGACCTTATCTAACTCATCCGGAATAAATCCTTCCATAGGGCAACTATCAATTTCTTCTACAGCACATACTGTCATTAGATTTCCAAGGGCAATATAGGCTTGTTTTTCAGCCCAATCTAACTTCTTAGCCTCAGGCATAGTTTCTATTGTAGATTTTAATTGAGCCTTGAAGGGATCTAAAACTTCATCTGCCGTATTTCTAATAGATTTAATGGTTTCAAAGTGTTCATCAACATCATTTGTATCAATTTCATTCTGAATGCACAAAACTAGCAATTGTGAAGCATCAGCAACTTGTCTCTGACCATAAGCAACTGGTACTAACTTCTCCCTTAATTCCTTATCACTAATAATAACCATTTTTAAGGTTTGAAGTCCATAGGATAAAGCTGTTAGGTTAAAAGCCTGCTTGAGAGTATCAATTTGACTATCTGAAAGTTGTTGAGTAGTATCAAATTTTTTTGTGGCGTAGCGCCAATTTAATCTTTCTATTATTGACATTGCATTTCTTTTTTTGCAAAGATACGTACAACGTATTAAAAACTTATCTTAATTTTTTGATTGCTTAGACTCTCTCTTTTCTTGTCGTTCTAATTTTTTGAAATAGCCTTTAAACAAGAAATTATGTTTTAATGCTTCCATGTTTTCATTAAACTTGGCTGTACCTTCATCAATATTATTTAATGTTGATTTTAAACTATTTACCAAGGAGGTATCGTTGACAATATAATTGTACGCACCATTGCTATTTCTAGCATCTTCAATGAGTTGATTTGCCTGAGCTATAACTTTTTCTATTTCAAGACTAGAGTTCTCTAAATTTCCTACCACATTTTTGAGTTTTTCGCCAGATACGGTATCATTCATAATCATACCTAATACACTGTCATCATTTGTTTTCAATGAAGCAATAATATCTTTCAATTCATTAATAGTCTGTGATGCACGGTAACTTGCTGTTTTCAAATTCTTAACTGATGATTTTAAATCTTGAGCCATAACAGTATCATTTAATAATAATCCAACTGTACCCTTTCCATGCAACATTGCTGAAGTCACATCTAATAAATCGGCTGTTAAAATTGCCGCGTTTTCTGAGCCAACACTAAGTGTGCTCAATATATCATCTGCCCCAATTTTGCTAAACGATTCTATTGTATCTCCATTATTTATTAATTCAGCAAATCCTCTACCAGGTACAATGTTTACAATCATATTACCTACCAAACCATCTGAACCTATTGTAGCAATGGCATTCTTTTTAATGTGAGAAATTATACGTTCTTGAATGTTCATATCTACTTTGATGGTAGAATCGTTTATCATACTTATATCTCGTACCGTACCAATATTAATACCTGAATATCTGACGTTATTTCCACGTTGTAAACCATTGACATTCTGAAAATATGAGCTAATCGTGAAGGTTTTTTTAAACATATTTTGTCGTTGCCCAATAAGATAAATAGCTACAACAAAAATGATTGTACCCAATATAACAAATAACCCTAGTCTTGCTTTTTGTGTTTTTGTACGTCTCATAACTAATGTTTAAAAAATGCTTTAATTTTTGGATCTTCATTTGATATCAACTGGTTAAATGTACCAACAGCGTAATCCACTCCATCAATTAACAGAATCATTCTATCCGAAATTGCTCTAGCACAGTCTACATCGTGTGTAATAATTAATGATGATGTATTGTACTTGTTCTGTATCTCCTGCATTAAAAGAATTATTTCTTTAGCAGTAATTGGGTCTAATCCACTAGTAGGCTCATCATACAAGATAATCTTAGGTCTTAAGATTAATGTTCTAGCCAACGCTATACGTCGTTTCATACCTCCGGATAATTCTGAAGGCATTAAATCAATTGCACTCAATAAACCTACATTTTCTAAAGCTTCATTTACCAATAGATCGGTATCAATATCTTCTCCAAATTTTGTAGTGTGTCGTCGTAATGGAAACTCCAAATTTTCTTTTACTGTCATTGAATCATAAAGTGCGCTACCTTGAAACAAAAAGCCAATATCTGCTCGTAATGTATCCATTGCGCTTTGATCTAATTTTGTGATATCCTTATCCATTACACGTATTTTTCCGCTATCTGCCTCCATTAATCCAACCAGACATTTAATCATTACAGACTTTCCAGAACCAGATTTTCCCATAATTACAAGATTCTCGCCTTGGTATAATTCCATATTAAAACCATTCAAAACATGATTATCTCCAAAACTTTTTCGCAAACCTTTAATTTGAAGAACTATTTTTTTAGGTGCTATTTCTGGTTTTTCTATCATAGATCATAAAAAATATCTGTTACAAAAACTGCAATAAAATCAATAATAAAAAGTAGTAACGATGTAAGTACTACCGCTGTGTTTGCCGCCTTACCTACACCTTCAGTTCCCTTTTTACAATTAAACCCCTTAAAACAACCAACAATACCAATTGCCAAACCAAAAAAGAACGATTTAATCGTTGCAGGAATAATATCGCCGAATTCAAGTGCATCAAATACCTTATTAAAATAAAGCATAAATGATACATCGCCTTTCAGGTTTTCAACTAAATAAGAACCAAAAAGAGCAATGGCATCACCAAAAAGAACCAATAAAGGCAGCATCAACGTCACTGCAAGTACTCTAGTAACTACTAAGTATTTAAATGGGTTTGTACCTGATACTTCCATGGCATCAATCTGTTCAGTAACTCGCATTGAACCTAATTCAGCACCAATACTACTACCTATTCTACCCGCACAAACTAATGCTGTAATAATTGGACCAACCTCCCTGACAATCGAAATACCTACCATTGAAGGCATCCAAGATTCGGCACCAAATTCCATTAACGTAGGACGTGTCTGAAGAGTCAATACCAACCCGATAATAAATCCGGTAATACCAACCAACAACAAGGATCTATTCCCCATTTGATAACACTGACGTAAAAACTCTTTCATTTCAAATGGTCGCCTAAACATTTCAGTAAAAAATCGTTTAGTGAAATAAGCGATATCTCCAGTTTCGATAAAGAATTTAATTAGTCTGGATTTTATTTGTTGTAATCCACTCATTTTGCCTGAGGTTCTTAATCAAATGTATAGTATTCCTAAAGCTTTTAAAATGATTATGGTCATGTGTGTGATTGAATAAATCTATAGCTTCAATGATGCTACGTTACTAAAATTGGATCTATTTATATTCATTTGAACATTGCATAACTGATATTGATCATTGTGATATTGCCAATAATATTGGACATTTATTTTCAACAAAATTTTAAAATCATGAAAGCAAATCAAGAAATCCATTTTGTGGATAAGGTTATAACTGCACTTAGAAAATCTGCTGTGGAGCTAGAGGAGTTTCAAGTTCAAGCTGCATTAGGAAAGGCTGATGCCCAAGATAAATATGAAGAGATTAAGAAAAAATTCAATCATTTCATCCATGATAGTGAATATAAAATTAAAGGCATTAAGCAAAAAATAGAAGAAGTTAATACTATGTTTGATGAACTTCAAGTTCAATTAGCTTTAGGCAAAGCCGAAACAAAAGATGCATTTAAAAAACAGAAAAAAGAATTATTAGCCAAGCTTCATAAAATTGAAGTTAAAATAAAAACTAACGAAACTTTAAACCGTATATATGCCTTGGCACTTATCGAAATTGAACAGTTTAAAATTCAACTAGAAATATTAGAACAAAAATTCAATACTGAAAAGGTCAAGGCTGAAGAATCTTTTGAAAAAGGAAAACATGACTTCAACTCATTTATAGAACGTCTTAAGGGCAAATATGGAAAGAAAAAAGAAGTTACTCAATTTGAACATTTTCAAAATGAAATAACGGAAGCTTTTGATCACTTTAAAAGAGCATTTTCAAAACCAGTTTAAGATTATCAAAATAAAAAAGCACAATTCAAAAATTGTGCTTTTTTAGTATCAGGTATCATAGTCTCCTTTCCTAATATTCATTACCATTCCAAATCCTAGAATAACGGCAAGTGTAAAACTCGTCATTCCTAAGATAGAGATACCTTTCCAAAGTGGTGAAATTTCAAAAATTATAAATAAGGATGCCCCAACTATTAATGCCACCATAATAAATGCTGTTATCAACTGTTTGGTAATTCTTTGCAATGTATGTACCATAGGATCCATACCTTTATGCGTTATATCTACTTTTACTTCACCAGAGTTTATTTTTCTAATCGCATTCTTTAAATCTGCTGGAAATTCTTCTAAGTAATTAGTGAATTCTATCACTGAATTTGCAACTTTTTTACCCATTAAAATTGGATTGTAATTTTGGGTTGCACTTTTTCTAAGATATGGTTTCACAATACTAAACTGTTCTAAATCAGGATTAAGTTTACTAATTACCCCTTCTAGTGTCACCAATGATCTCGCAAATAAGAAGAAATATGTCGGTACTCTTAGACCATGACCCATTATTATATCCTTTAATTCTAATAATATGGTACTCAGTTCATTTTCATGTGTATCGCGTACATAATACTTTTCTAAAAATTCATTTATATCATATTCCAAATGTCTCATATCCTTTACAGAAGTATTATTAGACAATTGTTGCAAGGTCTGAATTAATCGTTTAACATCTTTCTCTGTTATGGCTAAGAATAGTCTACCAAAAATTGAAATATCTCTCGGCAGCATACTACCCATCATACCAAAATCTAGATAACAAATATGACCATTTGGCAGTACTACAAGATTACCTGGGTGTGGATCTGCATGGAAAAATCCATATTCAAAGATTTGTTTAAAATAACTGATGGCTAATCTTCTACCAATGATTTTTATATCATACTCTTTTTCAGTAAGTATGTCTACCTCATCAATTTTAATCCCTTCAATAAATTCTAGTGCCAACACTCTAGATGTTGTGAACTTAGGATATACCTTAGGTGCATTTGCAAATTGATCTAAGCATGTATCTGCTTCAATATTATTATAAAAGCGCTGAACATTAATAGATTCATTTATAAAATCAATTTCCTTAGTTATGGAATCTTCAAAATTTCTAACCAAACCAACAGGATCAAAGCTTTTTATAGAAGGCACACGATTCTCTAAAACCTCAGCAATTTTATACATCACTTTTATGTCTTCTCTTATAATTTCTTCTATACCAGACCGTTGAACTTTTAGAGCAACTCGTTTACCAGAATGCAAAGTGACTTTATGCACCTGCGCCATTGAAGCAGATGCAAATGGTTTAGGGTCAAACCATGCAAAAAGATTATTAACATCGTTTTTCAATTCAGTCTCCACAACTCTTCTTGCCTCTTCCTCTGACATAGGTGGTACATTATCTTGAAGTTTCTCTAACTCAAATGTCAATTCTAGTGGAACCAAATCTGGTCTATTACTTAAAATCTGTCCAAACTTTACAAATGTTGGCCCCAATTCTTCACATACTAATCGCATTTTAGCCCACTTGCTATATTGCAAAGCGTGCTTACGAGATTTCTTTGGTACAAGTTTTTGAAGAAATGCATATTTCTTTTTCTCTTCAAGATATTGCACCAAATCTTCAAATCCATATTTAAGTAACACCTTAAGGATTTGATTGTATCTAGATATAGATCTAAAGTTTTTTCCTAAACCAGATAAAATGCCCATTTTACTTTTGTTCCAAATGATTTATGCGTGCTTCGAGAAGTGCTACTGTTGCATCTAACTTTTCAAGTTTTTCATTTAATGCTTTGATTTCATCGAGATGTGCAACATTTATTTTCTTATAAAAACTTACTACTTGTGATTCGATCTTTTCATTGAGTTGCTCTTTAAGTTCTTGAACTTTGGCAATGATATGTTCAACAAATTCCATTTCATTACCATTTTCGTCTAATTGACGCTCAGTCATAAACTTATTGATGTTATCCTTTCCTTTTTCAGAAATATCACCAAGTTTATCTAAAATCTGTGCATCTCTAGCCATGACATATAAACTTGAACTTAAGGTAAGCAACTCTATTATGGTCTTGGTTTTCATAATTAATGTATTGAAGTGAACTTCCTTAAATGTATCACATTAGGACAAGGTCTAAAATGACGATAATCATTTATAATGATTGAATTATATAATACATTTAGACATGTATAACTTTTAAGTCACAACACATGAAAACAAGAAATATTAAAGAAGTAATGACCAAAAATGTGGTTTGTATTTCACCAGATCAATTTCTTTTAGATGTTAAACATATTTACGAAAAAAAAGAGTTTCATCACCACATACCAGTAGTTGAAAACGATAAACTTGTAGGTATGGTAAGCCTTGTTGATTTCATGTATCATATTTCTGGTGCAGGATTAAGTGACAACCACCAAGTTTATAAAACATTGAAGGTAAAGGATATTATGTCTCCGAATCCATTTTATGTTAATACAGATGCAACAGTAAAGGAAGTAGCTACCGTATTAAAGGAAGGTAGATTTAGAGCCATTCCTGTACTAGACGACAATAAAGTGATAGGTATTGTGTCTACAGCAGATATAATAAAGCATTTTTTAGATTTAGCTGAAGCCGAATGAAGCGTCAAATCACTTTTGAAAAACTAGTATAACTGTCAGTTTGATAGTTCTGTCAATTCATTTTCAGAGGCAATGCCTTTTTCCCATTGGTTTAAATTATAAAAAGTAGTCTCTGCAATATTGGTCAATGCCTCATGCGTTAAATAAGCGTGATGTCCTGTAATAAGTACATTCGGATAGGCATTTAATTGAATCAACATAGAATCATCTGGTATTTCAGATGATCTATCTTTAAAAAATACACCTCTTTCATTTTCGTAAACATCAATACCCAGTGCACCTATATTATCTTTCTTTAAAGCATCAATAATATCTTCAGTTTTAATCACGGCGCCTCTAGCTGTATTTATAATGATCACATTAGTTTTCATTAATGAAATGAGATCTTCATTAATCATATAATGCGTTTCCGTGTTTAGTGGAAGATGTATTGAAATCACATCAGATTGTTCGCATAACTCAGTTAGTGAAGTATATCTTAATTGATAGTTTTTAATTAAGTTTTCGTCTTGCTGAATATCGTGACCTAGTAAATTACAACCAAATCCATACATAATTTTGGCCATGGCTGATCCAATTTTTCCAGTACCAATAATACCTACAGTTTTATTATTGAGATCAACTCCGACTAAACCATCAAGATTAAAATTATAGACTTTAACTCTTTTGTTAGATTCTATTAATTTTCTATTCAGAGCAAGTAATAAACTAACTGCATGTTCAGCAATAGCATATGGTGAGTAGCCTGGAACGTTTGCAACTTTTATCCCTAATCTTGATGCCGTTTTCAGATTTACATTATCATGACCAACAGATCGCAACGCGATATATTTTACACCAAATTCTTTAAGTTTTTCAATAGTTATAAAGCAAGCCTCATCAGCAGAAAATATGGATACCGCATCAAAACCTATTGCCTTTATTGCAGTTTTAGAGTTTAGCAAGTCCTCTATAAATGTAATTTGATGCTTTTTTCCGTTAGCTTTTTCTAAAAAAGGGATTTCAAAAGCTTTAGCACTGTAGATCAAAACTTTCATCTTATGATTCATTAGATTTAATATTCTAAAACTAGGCATCTTATGAGTTAGTAGAAATGATATTGCTCACTTTAACCAAAGTTAAAAGCATTGACTAATAATTAATAAAGAAATAATGAATCCGTATTTACCATTTCTTTTTTATAATTTAACTATCTAAAAAATAGATTACCATGACACACGAGTTAATGAAAATTATTCATCAGGCGCGTATTAATCAACAAATAGAAATTAAATGCGTATTAGCGACTGTTGTACATTTAGAAGGCTCTTCATACAGAAAACCAGGTGTTAGAATGTTAATTTCTGAAAATGGAGATATGACAGGTGCAGTGAGTGGTGGTTGCGTTGAATATGAAATTAAAAGACGTGCTTCTTCAGTATTTATTGATGGAAAACCCAAAGTGATCTCTTATGATGGTCGTTATCGTTTAGGCTGTGAAGGTATATTGCATATATTAATTGAACCATTTATCATTTCGGATTCATTATTAACATGTTTTAAGGATGTTTTGAACAAGCGTGAATCTTATAGCATAAATTCATACTTTAAAATAGGAGATGAAATAACTGGTCAATTTGGTAGTACTATTAATTTAGGAATTAAAAATTTCTCCTTTAAAGAAGTTTTTAATTATGAGAATAAAGAAGATTTAGAAGTTTTTTCTCAAAACTTAGAACCGTGTTTTAAACTCTTAATTATTGGCGGTGAACATGATGCCGTAAAATTATGTGAAATGGCGAGCTTATTAGGCTGGGAAGTGGATGTTATTACCTCTGTAAAAGATCCTAAGGAATTAAGAGATTTTCCAGGCGCAAAATCTGTTGATTCTCAAGATCCAGAACTTCTAGATATTAATATTGATAGAAATACTGCCGTTGTATTGATGACGCATAACTATGCCAGAGATTTAAAGTTTTTATTAAGATTACAATTAGCAGAAATTATATATTTAGGCGTATTAGGATCTTCCAAGAGACGTGAACAATTAAAAAATGATTTGTTAAACTATTCTGCCAACCTAAATATTGATTTTCTAGAATCAATTTATAGTCCATCTGGTTTAAATATTGGTGCTATCACTCCTGAAGAGATTGCCTTGTCAATATTATCAGAAATTATGGCCGTAACGCGGCATAAGGAAGCAGTTTCTTTGAGAGAAATAAAACATAGAATAAATAAATAATAATAACCATTGCAAACCGCCATACTAATACTAGCAGCCGGGAATTCAAAAAGAATGGGCACTCCAAAGCAACTTTTAAAAATTGGACAAACCACAATGCTAGGAAAGGTTATTAATAATAGCTTAGAATCTCGCGCAAATAGCATAAACGTAGTATTAGGTGCTAATGCAAAAATGATAATTCCTAAGTTGCCTGAATCTGTTAATACCATGATGAATGAAAAATTTGAGAATGGATTGAGCTCTAGCATCAACATAGGTGTAAAGAATCTGTTAGACTTTGATTCTATTTTAATAGCACTTGGAGACCAACCATTTGTCAATGCAAATTATTTTAATGAAATGATTAAAGTAAGTGCTAAAAATCCAGATAAAATTGTTGCTTCTAATTATATTAAGTACAATGGTGTACCTGCCATCTTCCCAAAGAAATATTATTCTAAGCTTTTAGAACTAAGTGGAGACCAAGGTGCTAAAAAAATATTGAATTCTAATTTTAATCCGGTTATTGTTCTGAAAACACCCGTTAATCTTGTTGATGTGGATACACCACATGATTATGAAAATATCAACAAAAATAAATTAGGTTTTAAATGATAAGATTTCAGAATAAACCTCATTTGTTTAGTATAAAACTTACTGCAATTTGGGCAGTTAGTGAAAGTGGTCTTGGTGGCTTGTTACATGCCGTAAAACTACCTTTTAGCGGATTATTATTAGGAAGCTTTGCGGTATTAATTGTAACCTATTTAGCATACATAAGTCCTAACAAATTCAATTCTATTTTAAAGGCAACCTTATTGGTAGTATTAATTAAAGTTACGGCAAGCCCGCATTCACCACCAATGGCATACATTGCGGTTTTATTTCAAGGGTTATTAGGTGCATGTATTTACGCTACTTTTGGTGTTAATAAGGTTAGTACCACAATGTTCGGAGCAATTGCTTTGTTAGAATCAGCATTTCAAAAAATTCTAACCTTAACCATAATTTTTGGAATTGGATTATGGGAATCAATTAAAGAATTCTTCAATGGAATTCAGGATAAATTAAATATGGATTGGATCTCGGATTTACCATGGGTGTTTCTAGGTCTATATGCATTAATTTACCTGATAATTGGTATAGTAATTGGCTTAATTGCTATTAGATTACCAAACCGTATTTATGAAAACGCAAAAAAAATCAATATTTCAGAAATCAAATTTAATGACAATGGATTAAGTAAACGTAAGCACAAGAAAAGGAGAATTTATCTAATTGGATTTTTACTACTCTTTTCAGTTCTGGTATTTGTGTTTTCTGGCTCTTTAAATAGCGCACTTTATATAGTATTGAGAACAATGGGTGCTATAATTTTTTTCCTATTTATTTTTAATCCCATATTTAAAATTTTAATTCAGAAATGGGCCAAAAAGAAAAAAGAATCACAAAATGAAACTCTAAATAACATAATAGAGTTAATGCCTTCAATTAGAAGAAATGTCACTGCTGCTAATAGTCTTTCTTTAAATGAAAAAAACATTTGGAAAAGAGCTAAGTCATTTACAATAAACTGGTTAAGCCTTTCCCTTTATTACGATTTTGATGATAATGCACAAATCTAAAATTTATATACTTTCAGACAAAAAAGGAATTGGTAAAACCACCAGCCTTCAAAAATGGGTAAAAATCAATCCTCAACTCAAAGGGTTTTTAACTCCTATAGTAAATGGCAAAAGAATGTTTCAAATTATTGAAACTAATAATTATCTACCAATGGAAACAGAATCAAAGGAACTTGCAATTGGTAGATATTTATTCAATAAAAAAAGTTTTGAAACTGTAACTCAAATGGCCCTCAAATTATCTTCAGGTAATAGTAACCAAACTATTATTATTGATGAGATAGGACCATTAGAAATTAATAAAAATCAAGGGTTTCACTATCTAGTTCTTAAACTAACAGAAATAGCTACTAATAATCCAAAGCTATTATTTGTAGTGAGAGAATCTTGTTTACAGGATTTTATTACAAAATATAAACTGAAAAACTTTGAGGTTATTAACTTGAAAGATTTTAATCACAAGTTTCTCGCTAACAATTAGTTTATTGTTAATGTTGAAAGATTTATACATATCTATTCTAATATTTTTTAACTTTAACTAAATATCAAAATCTATGGCAAACTATAGTTTAAAAGTAAATGGAAAGGTCTACAACATTACTTCAGATGATGATACTCCTTTATTATGGGTACTTCGAGATGAGATCAATTTAGTTGGTACAAAATACGGATGCGGTATTGGTCAATGCGGCACTTGTACTGTACATGTTAATGGTGTTGCTACAAGAAGTTGTTTGTTGCCAGCTTCGAGACTTGAGGGTTCTGAAATTACAACAATAGAAGGACTGGAAACTGATAAATTACATCCTGTCCAAGAGGCATGGAAAGAATTAGATGTACCGCAATGTGGTTATTGTCAAGCTGGTCAAATTATGACAGCTACGTCATTTTTGAAACAAAATCCTAGTCCTAACAAAGATGAAATTAGAAATGCGATGAATGCGAATTTGTGTAGATGTGCTAGTTACAATAGAATAGAAAAAGCAGTTGCTTTAGCTGCAAAAAAAATGTCTTAAGCTAAATTATTATGAAAACTAACGATAAAATTACATTTAGCAGACGAAATTTCATTCGTACTTCTGCATTAGCCAGTGGTGGTCTCTTAATTGGATTTAACTTTTTTAATTCTTGTAAAGAAGCTACTGTGCCTCCTGTTGATATTTCAAAATTAGATTTTAAAGATTTTAATGCTTTTATAAAAATAGCAGAGAATGGTTATGTCACTATTTTTTCACCTAACCCAGAAATTGGTCAGGGCGTAAAAACCTCTATGCCTATGATAATCGCTGAAGAATTAGATGTACCATGGGATCATGTGAGTGTAGAACAAGGAGCTTTAGATACTAAAAATTTTCAGCGCCAGGTAGCTGGTGGTAGCCAATCAATAAGATTTGGCTGGGATGCCCTGAGACAAACGGGTGCAACTGCTAAGCAAATGTTGGTTAATGCCGCGGCAGCGAAATGGGGTGTAGATGCAAGTACTTGCACAGCATTTAATGGTATCATTAAAAATTCAAATGGTGAAAAATTGGGATATGGTGATGTTGTAAATGAAGCAGCACTATTAGAAGTACCTGAAAATGTTACGCTAAAATCTCCAAAAGATTATAAGATTATTGGGAAGGATGCTATCAATGTAGACATAGATAAAATAATTACCGGTAAACCTTTATTTGGATCTGATTATGTTGCTGAAGGTATGCTAATTGCATCGGTAAGTAGACCTCCAGCATTTGGACAGAAGTTAATTTCTTTTGACGATACTGAGGCAAAATCCATAAATGGTGTTCAACGAGTTGTTAAGTTTGGTGATAAAGTTGCCGTATTGGCAACCAATACCTGGGCCTCAATGAAAGGAAAGAAAGCTCTTGATATGAATTGGTCCACGAGTAGTAATTTAGAAAGTAGCAGTCAACATAATGAAGAGTTGGATTCAATATTAAATAGCAACAATCTAGATGTTAGACGTGAAGATGGCAATATTAATAAGGCATTTGCTGAAGCAGACCAAATCATTGAGCGAACTTACGAATCACCTTTTCTACCACATAATTGCATGGAACCAATGAACTTCTATGCAAATGTAACTGATGATAAAGTTCATTTAGTAGGACCTATACAAACACCTGCCGGTACTGCCCATAGAGTAGCAAATTTAATAAACAGAAATCCTGAGGAAGTTCATTTAGAAATGACTAGAATGGGTGGTGGTTTTGGAAGACGATTATATGGTGATTTTGTCCTTGAAGCAGCAGAAATATCAAACATTACAAAAATGCCTGTTAAGGTTGTGTACTCCCGAGAGGACGATATGGGTGCTGGGATTTATAGACCTGCCATTAAATATAGAATAAAAGCATCAATAAAAAATAATCAAGTCACTGGTTATCATTTAAAAGAAGCAGCTATAAACTCAAACATGTATGGACTTATACCTAATTTCTTTCCAGCTGGAGCAATTGCAAACTACAAGGTAGAAACAGGTAATTTCCAGAGTAATATAACTACAGGTGCATGGCGTGCTCCGTATACTAATTTCCTAGCCTTTGCAGAACAAAGTTTTTTTGACGAAATAGCGGATGCTGTAAACAAAGATCCTGTTCAATTAAGACTTGATTTACTGCAAAATGTAAAAGACGGTGAAGACAAGTCTATTGAATACTCTGCTAAACGAATGGCGGATACGATAAAACTAGCTGCTAAAAAAGGTAATTGGGGAAAATCTAATGTTAACACGTATCAAGGATTTGCAGCATATTACAGTCATAATACTCATGTAGCTGAAGTTGTTGATATAACATTAAATAACGGACGTCCAATTATAGAAAAAGTAACTGTCGCAGTAGATTGTGGTATAGTAATTAACCCAACAGGGGCCAAAAATCAAATAGAAGGCGGTGTAATTGATGGAATAGGGCACGCAATGTATGGTGATTTCAGTTTTAAAAACGGTAAACCTCAAGATCTTAATTTTGGTTCTTACCGTCTCATAAGCATGAAGGATACTCCAATTGTAGAGACTCATTTTGTTGAAAATGATCTATCTCCAACCGGACTTGGAGAACCAGGTCTTCCTCCAGCAGGCGGTGCATTAGCAAATGCTATAAAGGCCGCAACAGGACAGATTTTGCTAAAACAGCCATTTATTAAATCCATTAAAAATCGGAAAACAGATTTGACCGTTTAGTGTAACAAAGATTAGTTAGAATTCATCAATACGGTGAAAAATTATAATTTTCCTTTAGAAGGTTAATTGCTCTTTTAGAAATCATCATATGTTTAAAAACTTAAAAGTAATAGAGTTGGCCAGCGTTTTGGCTGGTCCTTTAACAGGTACTTTCTTTGCTGAGTTAGGTGCAAAAGTTATTAAAGTTGAAAATAAACTTACTAATGGTGATGTTACGAGAACATGGAAACTTCCAACTGAACACAAAGAAAAAGCCATTTCTGCTTATTATAGTGCCGCAAATTTTTCTAAAGAAAGCCTATTGCTTAATGTAAAAGATAGTTTAGATTATGAGATTTTAATTAATCATATAAAGGATGCCGACATTGTAATATCTAACTATAAACCAATCACTTCCAGAAAACTTAAATTGGGTTATGATGATTTAAAACAATACAATCCATCACTCATTTATGCAGAACTTACAGGTTTTGGTGGTGACGAATCGAGACCTGCATTTGATGTTGTACTACAGGCTGAAACCGGATTTATGTTTATGAATGGTGAACCAAATAGAAACCCAGTAAAAATGCCTGTTGCTTTAATTGATGTACTTGCCGCTCACCACTTAAAAGAAGCTATTCTCTGCGCAATCATTAACAAGTTAAATACTGGTGAAGGAAAACATATTAAAGTTTCACTTTATGAAAGTGCTTTAGCGTCCTTGGCCAATCAAGCTACTAATTGGTTAATGGAAGGGCATATTCCCCAACCTATGGGTACCCAGCATCCTAACATTGCACCTTATGGAGATATGTATACTACAAAAGATGGTCAATTACTTGTTTTGGCCGTTGGTTCCGAAAAGCAATTTGAAAATTTATGTTCACTTTTAAGCATTGAATATGATGAGTTCAGAACGAATGACCAACGATTATCAAAAAGAGAGGCATTGAACAGTAAAATAAATGAATGTATAATCCAAAAAACATCAAATTACTGGGTTTCTGAACTTGAACAAAGAAACATTCCTTATGGTATTGTAAAAAACATGCAAGACGTTTTTAAAGATAAGAAGTCTGAAAAGATGCTACTTAAGCAAGTTATTGAAGGCATGGAAACGGTTAGAGTAAAAACTGCACTTATTTAGCAATTAATCAAAAGGCCACCCTTTAGTGCAACAAAACTTGTGTTTTTATAATTCTTTTGAAGGATTATAAAAAATAACCCCTTCAAAATCAAATGATTAAAAGGGGTTTTGCGGAGAAAGAGGGATTCGAACCCCCGGAGGTGTGACCCTCGCCAGTTTTCAAGACTGGTGCATTCGACCACTCTGCCATTTCTCCAATAGCGGATGCAAATATAAAACGCTTTTTCATGTAGCCAAAGATTTTTCTTCAGTTTTTTAATTCTTGTCTGTAAACCTATCCAATAGTAAATAAAAATTAGCAACATTTGGCAAAGCATTGTATTTTCGGCACAATAAATGATTGTAAAATCGTTATTACAGAAACTGAAACATATGAAAAACTATTTTTTTACATTAGTCTTTTTATTTAGCCTTTTTAGCTCAGCTCAAAATAATACTATCTCATCTAGTGAAAAATTAGTGTATACAGCATCCTATAATATGTCTGGGATACTGACTGATATAGCACAAGTAAAAATGGAAACCAGTGAGGTTAAAACCTCAAAAAGTACTTTACTACGCTTAAAATGTACTGCTGCAACCTATAAGAAATGGGATAACTTTTTTAAAATTAGAGACTTGTACGAAAGCTATGTGAACCCAAAAACATTGACGCCTTATTTATACAAAAGAGACATAAGCGAGGGCGGCTATTATAAGTTTATGCAATACAAATACAGTCATAAACCTCAAACGGTTCAGAGTATTAGAAAGAAAAAAAGACGTGACGGAACAATCTGGGAAGTTAAAAAGAATGTGAAAATTGGCCCTTCAGCAAAGGACTTAGTAACAACCTTATACAGTATAAGAAATCTAGATATCCATAAGGCGAGTTTAGGTGACCAGTCAAATTTTACTGTTTTATTTGATAATGAAGAAACAGTAATAACCGTGCGTTATGTATCAAAGGAAACAATAAATACAAATATTGGAAGAAAAGAATGCTACAAATTGGCAATTTCTATGAAAAGTGGCGATGTGCTACAAGGCAGTAATTCAAATTTAATTTGGTTAACTGCAGATCAAAATAAAATCCCAGTTTATGCGAAATTCAAAATACCTGTTGGGAATGGTGAGCTAAAAATTGATTCAGCGTCTGGCTTAAAATATTAAAAAATGAAAAAAGTATTTATTATTCTTGGTTTTATATCTGCTATTTTGGCAACGGTTCTTGCCGTTACTCCATTATCTAACCTTGCTATTATACCTATTATAGTTGCATTATTATGTGGATTAATGGTCTTATTTATATCTAAAAAACAACATACAAAGACAAAAACTATTCAATACATATTTCTATTGGTAATCATTTCTCTTGGAATAACTATTTACAAGGGAATATTCAATAAAGCGGAACTGGGCAATACTGATCAACTAGAACAAAGAGCTGAAGAAAATCTTGAAGATTCTAAAGAAATACTCGAAGACCTAGAAATTGATGAAGAATTATAATTGCAACCCATTTTCCTTTAATATTTATTCAACTTTTTGATTTATTTTTGTCCAAATCAGTTAGTTACTCATGAAATTACTTTATGCCTCAGTTTTAGTCCTTGTTGGTTCTTGTTCAACTCTGCGACATAGTGATAAAATTGAAAATCTTAAGAACAGCATTTTATATAATGACGAGGTAATTGTTAATCAATATTTAAGTACAATTACAGAAGAAGAACTAAAACTTCATGTCAGAGAAGTTTCGGATGATAAATATGAAGGGCGTATGACCGGTGAAGCTGGGCACAATGAAGTCTGCGATTATCTGAGATCTTATTATAAAGAGCAAAATATTAAAGCTCCAAAATCACATCCTGATTATTATCAAATAGTTCCTAAAGATGTTTTACCAGAAAACGTAAATACATCTCAAAATGTTATCGCTTATATTGAAGGATCTCAATTTCCTGAAGAATATGTTTACATTTCTGCACATTCAGACCATGAAGGAATAATCGATGGTCAAATATATAACGGAGCAGATGATAATGGATCAGGTACTGCCGCTGTATTAGAAATGGCAGAAGCATTTAAGCAGGCTGCAATTGATGGGAATGGACCTAAACGTAGTATTGTTTTTCTTCACGTTACGGCTGAAGAAATAGGACTACACGGCTCTAGATATTATACTAATAATCCCATATTCCCAATTGAAAACACAGTTTCAACTTTAAATATTGATATGATAGGAAGAGTTGATGAACCTCATAAAAACAATGAAGATTACATCTATCTTATAGGTACAGATAGAATTAGCACAGAACTACACTTTATAGCACAAAAAGCCAACTCTACCTTTACAAATCTCGAATTAGACTTTACCTTTAATGCAGAGAAAGATGTAAATCGTTATTACTATAGATCTGATCATTACAATTTTGCAGAAAAAGGTGTTCCAGTTATATTTTTCTTTAACGGTGAACATGAAGATTACACTCAACCTACTGATACAGCTGAAAAGATAAATTACCCATTATTATCTAAAAGGACTAAATTAATATTTGCAACAGCTTGGTATTTAGCGAATTCTCCAAATAAACTTAAAGCTGAGATAATTTAAGTTAAAGTTTGTTAAAAGAAAATTAGAGAAATCACAAGCACCTCTTAATTTTTGTAGCTTTACCGCTATTTAAACAATTATCTAACTATAATTTAATGAAGAAATTAATTCTACTTTGGTGTGTTTCACTAATTATTACAAGTTGTGGCACATCTACAAAGAGTACAGCTCCTGTATCAAAGTCTAAAAATGATTTAAGTCCTGTAAAATATGCCTCAACCATTACTTCAGAGGAGCTAAAGGATATGCTTTTTACCTATGCATCAGATGAATTTGAAGGAAGAGAAACAGGTGAAAAAGGTCAAAAATTAGCAGTTGAATATTTAAAAACTCAATATCAACAAATGGGCATTGCATCACCACTAGGTGAAAACTATTTTCAAGAGGTACCACTAGAAAAACAAAAAGTGGCAGAGGCTCAACTGAACGTTAATGGTAATTCATTTGAAAATTTTAAAGATCTAATTGCTGTTGCAGTATCAGAATCCGTGGATATGTCGATTAAGGAAATTGTCTATGTTGGTTATGGTATTGATGGAGATAACTACTCAGATTATAAGAATATTGATGTTAAGGGCAAAATTGTCTTAGCTAAGGCAGGTGAGCCATTAGATGCGGAAGGTAATTTTATTACCTCAGGTGACAAAAAGGATACTAAATGGACTAATGGACGTCAATCCTTATCTAGTAAAAGCCAGGCGGCAATGGAAAACGGTGCTAAGGGGTTACTTTATTTAGATGAAAATTTATTTTCGAGATATGCACCATATTTTCAACGTCAAGCCTCTTCTGGTTCTGCAGGTCGTCTTTCTCTAAAAAGCAAAGAGGATTCTATGATGATGTTAATGATAAATAAAAATGTTGCAAGTGCACTTCATTCTGAAATAATGGACGACAGTAATGCAAAAGTTATAAATACTAACTTGAATTTGTCCATTGAGAATAATTCAATAAATGTATCATCAGAAAATGTTGTTGCATTTATTGAAGGTTCGGAAAAGCCAGAAGAAATAATAGTATTATCAGCTCATTTGGATCATGAAGGCGTGAAAAATGAAAAGGTCTATAATGGTGCTGATGATGATGGGTCTGGCACAGTAGCAATTTTAGAAATTGCTGAAGCATTTAAGACGGCTCAATTAGCAGGAAATGGCCCTAAGAGATCTATTCTATTTTTGCATGTAACAGGTGAAGAAAAAGGGCTATTAGGTTCTAGGCATTACACGGATAATGATCCTATATTCCCATTACAAAATACAGTGGCTAATTTAAATATTGATATGATTGGTCGCACGGATCCTAAAAGAAAAGAAGGTAATAGAAACTATGTTTACCTAATTGGAAGTGACAAATTAAGTTCAGACCTTCATAATCTTTCTGAAGAAGTAAATAAAAAATACACTAATGTAGAACTAGACTATACATATAACGACGAGAATGATCCAAATCGCTATTATTACCGTTCAGATCATTACAATTTTGCTAAGAATAACGTACCTGTAATTTTTTATTTTAATGGTACTCATGCAGATTATCATAAGCATACTGATACGCCAGATAAAATAGAATATGATTTATTAGAAAATAGAACAAGGCTTGTATTCCATACGGCATGGGAAATTGCCAATCGAGAAGGGCGAATCGTTGTTGATAAAGCTACAGAGCAATAATTCAAAATATTATAATGTTTTATGTCTATTGATTAGTATGGGCATAATTATGATTAACAAAAAAAGCCTATCGTTACCGATAGGCTTTGTGTTTTGGGTGGAAGATGGGACTCGAACCCACGACATCTGGTACCACAAACCAGCGCTCTAACCAACTGAGCTACAACCACCATTTTTGATTAGGACTGCAAATGTAAATTATTTACGTTTTTCTACAAAACGTTTTCTTTACTTATTTTAAATGAAATAAGGATTCAACTGCAGGATAACGCTCTACTGTGAAGCCTTCCGCATATTCTACACCAACCAATCTTCCTAAATTCCTCGCTCTATATTTTATACTATCTGTAAAGTTTTTACTAGAAATAGGCGTTTCTGGTTCGCTATTTTTAGGATCATAAAATTGTGTTTTATAGGCTAAAACCGCCTCCATTTTTTTATCCATATATCCAGATACATCTACCACAACGTCTGGTTGTAAATCTTGCCACTGAACATAATGATACACAGCTTTTGGTCGCCAAGCGTCTTGTTTATTATTTTCCTTATCTATTGTCTCAATTTTTCTTAATCCACTCAAAAAACAAGCATCACTGACTAGCTTGCTTCCTTTTGCATGGTCTATATGCCTATCCTCTTCTGCATTGCAGATTACAATTTCTGGCTTATAGAATCTTATCATTTTAATAATTTCTATTTGATGTTTTTTATCATTAGTAAAAAACCCATCTGCAAATTGCATATTATATCTACTATGTATACCTAATATTTTAGCCGCATTAAATGATTCTGCATCTCTGGTTTCTGCTGTTCCTCTTGTACCAAGTTCACCTCGAGTCAAATCAATTATTCCAACTTTCTTGTCTCTAGATACTTCCTTTGCAAGCAATGCGCCACACCCTAATTCGACGTCATCGGGATGCGCTCCTATGGCTAAAATGTCTAATTTCATCTAATTTTTACTTTTATCTGATGTCAAAAATATTAAAAAGAAGATAGATAATCGTTTACTTCCTATTTCGCAAACGTTATCGATTCAAAATAATTCTGTTTTGGTATTAAATACATGTGCAAAATTGAAAAATTCATAATAATATAAAAGCATGACATTCGTCATAATTATTGGTTGCTATTGCTACTAACTTTACATTATAATTAGAGATAGAACCACCTATGAGCTTAATGCTTACAATTTTAATCATAACCATCGCCTTATTTATTTGGGGCAAATTCACACCAGATATTATTGCACTGCTTTCAATGTTAAGTTTATTTCTATTTGGAATATTAACACTAGATGAAACATTAAGTGGCTTTAGCAATCCAACTGTTATTATGATTGCAGCCCTTTTCATAATAGGAGAAGGATTGTCTCAAACAGGATGGACAGCAATGGCAGGAGAGAAATTTATAAAATTAGCTGGAAAAAGCTCAGTCAAATTATTGCTAATCACTACCTTAGGTTCTGGCCTATTATCTGGTGTGGTTAGTAATACGGGAACGGTAGCTACACTTATGCCAGTTACAATTTCTTCTGCATGGAGTATTGGGACCTTACCATCAAAGATGTTGATGCCTGTGGCATTTGGCTCAAATACAGGCGGACTTTTAACATTAACAGGTACACCTCCAAACATAATTGTTAATAATACAATGTTAGAAAGTGGTTTGGAAGGATTTTCTTTCTTTGAATTTGCGTTGATCGGCCTACCTTTATTATTGATTGCCTTAATCTATTTTAGATTTATAGGATATAGACTTTTACCAAAGAACAAAACAAATAATAAACCTGTAGATATAAGTACAACACTTCACAAATGGATTGAAGCTTATAAAGTCGATGATGATTATTATAGATTAAGAGTAAGATCGGTATCACCTTTATTAGGAACCAAATTGGGTGATTGGGATTTTGAAAAAAACCATGACGTTTCTATACTTAGAATAAAACGTAGACACCCTAGCAGGATAAAACGCAATGACCCATTTATAGAGTTTCCAGAAGATAATACAGAATTTAAATATCACGATATTATTACGGTTAAAGGGGATACTCCTGCTATTAATGCATTGATGATAAAATTTAGACTAGGTCTTCTACCATTAGAACCGGTTGCTGATGAGTTGAGAAACAATCTCATTAATCAAGAGGTTGGTATGGCTGAAATACTGGTGACACCAAAATCTATTCTGGTAGGAAGAAAAATTAGAATTGGTAGATTCTTTAAAAGATTTGGTGTTCAATTAATGGCAGCCTCTAGAAATAATAAACCTTTTACAGAAAGAGAGGTTATAGTGAAGGCTGGAGATGCATTCTTAGTTAGAGGTATATGGAATGACATTGAACAACTTAAAGTACATCACGAAAATCTTGTAATTTGTGGTAGTCCAGAGGGTATGTCTAAAACTGTAACTAATCTTACGTCAAAATCATACATCGCATTATTCGCTTTAATATTAATGATAGTATTGTTAGTGTTCAAAATTGTACCGGGTGCAGTAGCAGCCTTAATTTCAGCTGGTGTTGTATTAATTAGTGGCTGTGTACCTATATCAAAAGCTTACAAAGGAATTAGTTGGATTAGTGTAGTAATGATTGCGGCAATGATACCTATGGGCATAGCATTACAAAAAACAGGAACGGCTCAACTTATTGCGAAAGGATTAGTAGATACATTAGGTAGTCTAGACCCTATAGCGCTATTAGCAGGTGTATTTTTATTAACTACTGGATTCAGCCAAGTAATTAACAATTCTGCAACCGCAGTACTTATGGCACCTATCGTAATTATTGCCGCAAACACATTAAACTTGTCTGCCGCACCATTTATGATTGCAGTAGCCATTAGTGCTTCAACAGCATTTTTAACCCCTGTCGGTACAACAACCAATGCCATGATTATGACATCAGGAGGATATAAATTTATCGATTATGTAAGAGTAGGCGCTCCATTGCTCCTACTATTTTTAATATCAACATTATTATTAGTGCCATTAATATGGCCATTTTAAAGAAAGTCAAAATAAATTATTAACTCATGGAAACATTATTAAAAGATCAAAAGATGAAAACAAGAGACCTTACTAAGTATCGCATTATAGATTCTAAAGTTCATTGGAATTTATCGCCAGAAAAATTACAAGCCATTACCGTTGAAAAAGGAATGGGAAAAGAGACTGCTAATGGCACCTTAGCTATTAATACAGGAAAATTCACAGGACGCTCACCACAAGATAGATTTCTAGTTAAAGATGATTATACTAAAGATCGCGTTTGGTGGGGAAAAACAAATAAGGGAATTTCTCCTGAGAATTTTGATTTCTTACAAAGTGAGATTGAAAAATACCTTAGCGGCAAAGAAATTTTTGCACGTGACGGATATGTTTGTGCTGATCCAAAATATAGATTGAACGTAAGAACCATTACTGAATATCCTTGGTCTAATATGTTTATTTATAATATGTTCTTGAGACCTACAGAAGAAGAATTAGAGAATTTTGAAGAAGATTGGTTGGTGCTTTGTGCACCTGGCTACGAATGTCCTGAGCCTGCAAAATATGGTTTGAGACAAGGTAATTTCTCTATACTTAATTTTACTAAGAAAATTGCCTTAGTTGGTGGTTCTGCTTACACAGGTGAAATGAAGAAAGGTATATTCTCTGCGTTGAATATGATATTGCCAGTTGATAAAAACGTATTACCAATGCACTGTTCGGCAAATGTTGGCGAGGCTGGAGATACTGCAATTTTCTTTGGGCTTTCTGGTACTGGTAAAACAACTTTATCAGCAGATCCTGAACGTAAATTAATAGGTGATGACGAACATGGCTGGACGGCAGAAAACAGAATCTTCAATTTTGAAGGTGGTTGTTATGCTAAAACTATTGACCTTACAGAAGAAAAAGAGCCAGACATTTATAGAGCCATTAAGCCTGGAGCAATTCTTGAAAATGTGATTTTTGATGAAAATAACAACGTTGATTATTTTGATAGTAGTATTACTCAAAATACACGTGTAAGTTATCCTATCTATCATATTGATGATATTCAAACTCCATCATATGCTGATAATCCTAAGAATATATTTTTCTTAACATGTGATGCATTTGGTGTTTTACCTCCTGTATCTAAATTAACTCCTGGACAAGCAGCTTACCATTTCATTTCTGGTTATACTGCTAAGGTTGCTGGTACAGAAGCTGGTATTACCGAACCAGTTCCGTCGTTCTCAGCATGTTTTGGTGAGCCATTTATGCCATTACACCCAACTAAATATGCAGAAATGCTAAGTAAGAAAATGCAAGAAGCTGGTGTAAACGTTTGGTTAGTGAACACTGGCTGGAGTGGTGGTCCTTATGGAGTTGGATCTCGTATTAAGCTTAAATACACAAGAGCAATGATCACTGCCATATTAAATGGAGATTTAGACAACGTTGATTTTGAACAACATCCAATATTTGGATTAAATATGCCTAAGTATTGTCCTAACGTTCCTACAGAAATGTTAGACCCAATGAATACTTGGTTGCAGAAAGGTGCTTACATTAGTAAGGCAATTCAATTGGCGCATTCGTTCCACTTGAATTTTGAGAAATTTGCTAGTGAAGCTTCAGAACAGATTATAGAAGGTGGCCCATTAATTGATGAACACCATCACTTAGGCGACCATGTTTAATAATTCCATGATTAGAAAGAGCCCATTTCTGGGCTCTTTTTTAATTTTATTGATACCATGAAATCTACTTTGCATATATTACTTATTACCCTATTGTTTCACATTAACTTATCTGCTCAAAATACTGGAGAAAGTGAATTAGGATCATTTTACGAAATTTCTTTATCCAATAGAATAACCAATAAACTTAGCATAAGTGGTTTTTTCACCAACTGGAATTATGAACTTTCAACAGAAAATCCCCAACTAATTTTAGGTATTGTGGGATTAAATTATCACATAAATAAAAATGTTACTGTTGGGATTGGATATGCAAATGGTGTCATTGACACTTCATTTGAAATAAACGACGTAACTAATATTTCAGAAAATAGGATTCTTGAACAAATAGTACTGAAACATAAATTAAATTCAATTGGCTTGTCTCACAGATTTAAACTTGAACAACGCTTTCTAGAATTTCCAACCGAAAACATTTTAAAACATAGAATACGCTATAGGTTTAAAAGTAATATCTCAATTAACAAAACTTTATTTGTTTCCATTTACGATGAAATTCACTTTAATTTAAATGAATTTGATTTTCAACAAAATAGAGCTTATGCCGGACTTGGAGGCAATTTAAATAAAAACATAAACGTACAATTAGGTTACTTAAGACACTCGTTTAAAACGAATAATTTCAACAGAATATCTTTACAATTAAACTTCAATTACGACTTTAGAAAAGAAAAAACAACCCAGCTATAGTAAAATAGTATAACTAAAATTAAGTTTATAGGTCATATTACTTTTTGTATCGCTTGTTCAATATCTTCTTTAATATCCTTTGTTGATTCAATCCCTACTGAAAAACGTATCAGTTGATCACTAATGCCAACATTGTCTCTCTCTTCTTGGGTGAGTAGCGCATGTGATGTCAAATGTGGAGAGATTACTGTACTTTCAATACCAGCTAAACTCATTGAAGATTTAATTAATTTAAGATGCTTTTGGAAATTATATGAGTCTAGGTCGTCAGTTAATTCAAAAGAAAGCATTGCTCCGAATCCTTTCATTTGAGATTTTGCTAATTTATATTCAGGATGTGATTTTAGACCAGGATAATAAACTTTAGAGACTTTTGGGTGCTTATTAAGCCATTTTGCAAGTTTCATAGCATTTTTAGTTTGAGCTTTAACTCTGAGACCCAAGGTTTTCATGCTACGCTCTAACATCCACACGGTCATATCACTTAGGCTTCCTCCTAAATTTTTACCAACATTCCATATGCGCTCTATATGTTCAGAGGTACTTGCTACTGCACCTGCACAAATATCGCTATGCCCACCAAAATATTTAGTTGCAGAGTGCATCACCATATCAATACCAAAATCTAAAGGGTTTTGATTAACAGGTGAAGCAAATGTATTATCTATGGATGTATGCACATTTCTAGATTTCCCCAATTCTGCAATGGCCTTTATATCAGTAATGGTCATTAAAGGGTTTGAAGGCGTTTCAATATGAATTAATTTAGTGTTTGATTGTATTGCGTTTTCAAAATCTTCAACCTTGTAACCATTAGTAAAGGTAAACTCTATACCATATTTGGGGAGTTCTTCTTTAATAAAATTAACCGTTCCACCATAAAGCGTATTTTGTACAACCAAATGATCTCCTTTTTGAAGAAATGCAAGAAACATAGTGCTTATTGCAGCCATACCAGAACCAAAAATTATAGCATCTTCTGCATGTTCTAAAGCGGCAATCTTTTTCGATAAAAACTCTTGGTTTGGTGTATTGAAATATCTTGGGTAACGTTTTACATCAACATCTAAAAATTCGTATGAAGAACTTAAATACATTGGTGACACAGCACCTTTAAATTGTTCGTCCTTTACCTCACCAACATGTGTGCAAATGGTATTCAATCCTAGTTTTTTCATAGCATAAAAATAAAGGAATAATACTAAAAAATTAAAATATATTAATTCTTATTAAGGTAATACATTACAATAACATGTGGAATAGTAATCGCAGCCAAAAACGCAAAGAATAAAGTAATAAAACGAATGTTAAGACTTTCGGAAATATAATAAACAACTACTAACCCAATTAGTGAAATCAACCAGTAAATAATAGATGACTTTACATAGCCGATAAAACTTTTAGTATTAACGTTACCATAAAGTGATTGTATTTGATCCTTTAATGATGGTAATGAATGCCATACAATGAAATAAATAGCAAAAGCCCATAACAAGGAAGCTAATTTGAATAATAAGGCAAAAAGAAGAATTAAGAATATCTCTCTAAATAATTCCACTTCTTTTTTAAAGTTGGATAAACTTAAATATCCAAAAATACCTGTTACAACTATACCGATTAAAAAAAATACTAAATAGTAGATTTCTGCAAATACAAATCCCGTTAACTCTTTAATTATAGAACTCGTAGCTTCGTAATTGAAATAAAAAAGTAGACCAAAAATTAAAATGCCATAACCTACGTAAAGAAAGTTACCTATGTTATTATGCACTTTTAATTGATTGCTAAAATGTTGTTCACCGAAATGATAGCAACTGAATGCAACAAAAATAAATAAGGCGATAAGGGGAAGCTTAATAAATATAAAACACGTAAAAAGAACTAATAGAAGATAAAATAATAGGTATTTAGTAAAGTGAGAAGTAGATCCTTTATTTAAAAAACGAATTAGAGAAATATCATTTGCACCATGAAAAATACCGACAGTTAAGATTAATCCATAGGCTAAATATGACTCATAGGTCACACTAAGCCTTTGAGTTAACCAAAGTAGAAAAACTGTTAAAAAAAGTCCAAAAATTGACGATTTCATATTTCAAAGGTACTCAAATTTGATTTTGTTTAATTTTTTTAAGATAATTTTAAACATTTATTGTTTAAGTTATTTTAAATTTGCCTAAACAAAATTAATTTAACATGAAATTACTAACCATTTTATTAGCAGATGTAAGTAAAATTGCAACTGATGACTACGTTGGTTTTACATTCTTTGTAGGATGTATGGCAATGATGGCCGCTTCGGCCTTTTTCTTTTTATCAATGAATAGCTTTGATAAAAAATGGAGAACTTCAATCCTTGTATCAGGATTAATCACCTTTATTGCAGCGGTACACTATTGGTACATGAGAGACTATTGGGCAGCTTACTCAGAATCACCTACATTTTTTAGGTATGTAGATTGGGTATTAACTGTACCTTTAATGTGTGTTGAATTTTACTTAATACTTAAAGTTGCAGGTGCTAAGAAATCCTTGATGTGGAAATTAATTTTCTGGTCAGTTGTGATGTTAGTAACTGGATACTTTGGAGAAGCTGTTTACAGAGATCAAGCATGGTTCTGGGGACTATTATCGGGTATTGCATACTTCATTATAGCATACATAGTATGGCTAGGCGAAGCAAAGAAACTTGCAGAACAAGCAGGTGGTGCAGTATTGAAAGCTCATAAAACATTATGTTGGTTCGTACTTGTTGGGTGGGCTATTTATCCATTAGGATACATGGCAGGAACACCTGGATGGTATGATGGCTTGGCCAATCTAGGACTAAACATGGATGTTATCTATAATATTGGTGATGCTGTAAACAAAATAGGTTTCGGCTTAGTAGTATATGGATTAGCAGTAAGTGCTTCATCTACTGCTGAAGCATAGTAAAGAATAATATGAAAAAGAATAAAAGAGCCTCTCAATGTGAGAGGCTCTTTTATTATACCAGTGTCAACTTCCACTTACCCTTTTTAAATAATATAACTCCTGCTACTGTTATCAAAACTTCAGCAAGTGTAATAGCCAAAAACACACCTAATGGACCAAGTTCTAGCTTTAATGCCAACAAGTAAGCTATTGGTAATTGAAATACCCAAAAACAAAAGAAATTAATATAGGTTGGTGTTTTAGTGTCTCCTGCCCCATTAAAGGCATTAATAATCACCATTCCATAGCCATAGAATATGTATCCAGCGGCAATGATTCTTAAACAAAGAGCTCCATTTTTTACAACTTCCGCTTCTTGTGTAAATAAACTGATTATTTCTGGTGCAAAAATGAGGTAAAAAATAGATACTATACCCATAAATATTGCACTGTACTTTCCTGTTTTCCAAACTGATTTTTCTGCTCTATCTGGTTTTTGTGCGCCTAAGTTTTGACCCACCAATGTTGCCGCCGCATTACTCATTCCCCAAGCTGGCATCATTGTAAACATAATCACTCGTATTGCTATGGTATAACCAGCCAAAACCTCACTACCAAATTCACTCATTATACGCATTAAAAACACCCAAGAAGATGTTCCTATAAGGAATTGTCCTATTCCGCCTAGTGACACTTTAATAAGATTAAGCATTACTGCCACTCTTAATACTATATCCTTAAACCTGATTTTAATTCTGCTCCAACCATAAAAAAGTACTAATAATTGAAATATGACAGCCGTACCTCTTCCTATAGTAGTGGCTATCGCTGCACCTTTAACACCAAATGCAGGTACAGGACCCAATCCAAAAATAAATAAGGGGTCCAATATTATATTTAGGCCATTAGAAACTACTAATGCCCACATTGCAACTGATGCGTCGCCAGCACCTCTGAATATAGCATTGATTAAAAAGAGTAACATTATGGTAACGTTGCCTCCTAACAATACCTGTGTATAACCGTAACCTTCAGCGATCAGATCAGGTTCTCCTCCCATAAGACTGAGAATATCTTTCGGAAAAATTATTCCAATTACACTAATAATTGCCGCTACAAAGACACCAAGAAAGATAACCTGGACTGCTGCTTGAGATGCACCTTCTTTATTCTTTTCTCCGATTCGGCGAGCAACAATAGCGGTTGCTGCCATACTTAAACCAATTGCCACAGCATATACCAATGTAATTACAGATTCAGTTAATCCAATTGTAGCCACAGCATTTACGCTAACTTGAGACACATAGAATATATCAACGATAGCGAAAATTGATTCCATCAACATTTCTAAGATCATCGGAATCGAAAGCATAAATACCGCCTTACGGATACTACCAGTTGTAAAATCTTGTTGTTTACCAGAAACCGCAATTTTGAGATAATATAAAAGCTGTTTGAATGAGAGTTTTTTAGATTGCATTAGGATAAAATTAATTATAAATGCAGAAATATTTATTTAATGACAACATAAATTCTCCTAAGAGACTATATACATTAATATAATATTCCTTTGAATTTTTAGGTAAATAAAAGATTAACTGAGCTTTAGAGCAGATTCAATCAATAAAGAATAATTACTAATTGTTCCTTTCGATTTTGTTGTAGGCCCTAATTATCAGCACAGCCCAAAGAACAACTAATGCCGAAACTATAATGGAAAACCAAAAAACTATATCATTCGCTTCCATCATCAACGAGTTTTAAATAAATCATTACACCAAGTAACGTTGGTGCCCAAAGACCAACAAACATACCATGCATTTGATCTCCATTAAGAAATAAATATTCTGCTACTAGAATTATAACTGCACATAAAACCAACATTAAAAGGTTTGCAGTTCCTAATTTTTTAAAGAAATCCATTTATAAAGTGAGGTTTAAAAGTTCAATTTAATAAAAATACACTTCTATTGTGTTTTTTTGAGAAAAAAAGTTACCCTTACTTATAATACAATCTATATTTTCTGTAAGCAAAAAACGCTAATATGGCAATCACCGCAATTGTAATCGCTATAAATTGAAAACTAAGTATTTGATCACCACTTGCATAGGCATGTAAACCTGACAGATAGAAATTAACACCAAAATAAGTCATTAAAATACTCCCAAAAGCTAATACAGACATTAAATTATACAACCAACGACCACGAAGTCCAGGAACCAATCGCATGTGTATTACAAAGGCATAAATCATAATACTAATTAATGCCCATGTTTCTTTAGGATCCCAGCCCCAATAACGGCCCCAACTCTCGTTAGCCCACATTCCACCTAGGAAATTTCCGATAGTTAACATCACAAGACCTACGGTAAGTGCCAATTCATTAATAATGGTCAGCTCTTTAATATTAATATCCATTCTGGCCTTATTCTCTTTGTTTGTAAGAATCATTAGCAATAATGCAACTACACCTAATATCATACCTATTGCAAATGGACCATAACTGGCTACAATTACCGAGACATGAATCATTAACCAATAGCCTTTTAAAACAGGTTGAAGATTTGCTATTGCAGGATCCATCCAATTCCAATGAGCAACCATAAGGATCATAGAGCAGACAAAGGCAGATGAAGCAATAGTTAGATTACTCTTACGTCCAAATAACAAACCAAACAACATTACTGACCAAGCAACATAAATCATAGATTCATACGCATCACTCCATGGTGCATGACCAGACAAGTACCAACGCATTACTAAACCAGCAACATGAAGAGCAAATAAGAATATTATTATACCAATTAAAGTTTTTATGGCAATGCTGAGCCATTTACTACGGTATTTAAAAATTTGAACAATTATAAGAATGAACAACACCGTACTTGCATACATATACCAACTAAACAGTTTCTTGAAGATATCGTATTTGTTATACATTATTTCAGCATTAATCTTTTCATTAGGTAACATTACCGAAGCACCAAACTTCTGTTGTGTCTTTTTAATACCCGCTAATAATTCTTCAGCCTTTGAAAAGTCTCCTGTTTGTTTTGCATTATTCAAGGTCACTAAATACGCAGTAAAACCATTATTAATAAAATTGCCATACAAGGAGTCTTTGATCTTCTCTCTATAATTACCTTCCCTAAAGTCTAAAGAGGAAATCCAAGTATTATTTTCATCCTCTGGTACAGGAAAAATTTTGATTGATCTTCCTTCTATGGCATCAGACAATAACCCCAATCTGCCATAAGCTTCTTTTACTTCTTTCTGAAAACCGTTAGGTACTTGAGCTTTATACGCTTCTTCTATATAGGGACCTAATTTATTTCTACCATCTGGTGTAAAGAAATCCAATAAACTCACATATTTTTCATTATAGTCTACACCAATTATAGTTCTAATCGAATCTGCTTTTCTAGGCTTTAAATAAATAATTGGCACATTATACCATAACAGCGGACTTTCTTGAATAGATAAAAATATTTGAGTTGCAGCAAAATCTTCATAAGTTTCTTTCTTACTTAATTTTCTTAGCATTTCAGAAGCGTAGGTATGCATTGGCATCATTCTACCACTGTAATCCTGAATCACCATTTTCGCAAACTCCTCAGCATGAGCCTTGGGTGTAATATTTGCTCTTAAAATAGAATCGATTTGAGTTTTTGTAGGCCTTAAACCAACTGAATGATCATGTCCATCATTTTCCGAATGCTCTTGGGAAAATCCGGAAATACTACACATTAAAACTAACATGGTTAGTAATTTCGCCTTCTTAGTTTTAAGTTTTTCTAACCGTTTTCTTAGTTCGTCAAAACGCGTATGTCTAGTAAACATTATGGCCAATAAACCAAAATACAATAATAGGTAACCAGCATATGTTAAATAGGTTCCCCACTGATCGTTATTAACCGAGAGAACTGTTCCTTTTTCATCCGGGTCAAAACTTGCTTGAAAGAATCTATATCCTCTATGATCTAAAATATTGTTCATATAAATGTGATAATCAAAATCACCTTTTTCTGGGTCTAAAACCGTTACTTTACTCTCGTAAGAGGAATAGGCTTTCTCAGTACCTGGATATTTCTCTGCTATAAAATCATTTAGTTTTACCTGAAAAGGTAACCTTAACACTTTAGATCCATATTGCAAAGCCATTTCCATTCCACCTACTTCAAACTCCTCAAATCCGTTATAATTTCCTTTTCCGCCTAACAAACCTACTTTTTTGGTTTCACCGTTTGCTGTTACGCTCATAATAATACCATCTGCATCATTTTTTAATATCTGAGACTTTCTAACAACACCAAATTCGCCTTTAATAACTGGTTTAGGAAATACCATTTGCATATTACCTATAATATATCTTGATCTTAAATACAACGGCTGTAAACTATCTTTTACAAGTTTACCTTGTGACATGGTTGCCATTGTTAAATACTCACCTTCATATGGAGAATTAATAAATAAACCCTCTTCAGATTCGGTAATATTAATTGCACCTTCTTGATAATTATTTAAAGTAATCAATACATTATGAAGATTGGCAATATCTCCATCTTTTAAGAAATGATTATGTGGTTGCCCATTACCGGCCTCAACAATTTTTAGATAGCGTTCTCCATTATCATTAGGAATTATATCTTTTTCTGCACCCTTTATAAACTCATCTAGTTTGATATTAACTTCAGTACCTCCATAACTAAAAGTTTCATCAAAATCATTATTTAGTCTTGGGGAAAAATCTACTTCTTCTTCGATATTACGCTGTTGTAACTGGCCATTTATTTCAAAGTCACCAACAATTCTACCTTTAATATAGGTCTTTTGTGAAAGAAATTCGCTCTCTGTGGCACCTTCTCTAATAGACATAATACCCTCATAACCAATATAGCGTGTCACAAATGCACCAACTAATATTAAAATAAATGAAAGGTGTAATGTCAGTGTAGCCCACTTTTCCTTTTTATGTAGTTTGTATCTGAAAATATTACCAACAAAATTGATCACAAAAAATACCATAATCGCCTCAAACCACCAGGCATTATATATTAATTGCCTTGTATATGGCGTTGGTGAGGTTTCCATATTTCTGTCTAAGATTGTACCTGTTGCCATAGCAACAGCGAAAACAATAAATAAGAAGGCGGTAAGTCGTGTGGAAAATAGGAAATTGAATATCTTCTTTTGCATAGCTTTTGGCTTATTTTAAGCTCGTGCAAAGATAATGCTTTTTAAGGATTAAAATATGTCTTTTATAGTTACAAAAGATGTTAAAATTACTCGTGTTTATTTTGTAGTTTTAAGCAAGTCGTTTTGTTCTTCCATTAACGCTTTTAAATCTGAAAGCAACTCTATATCCTTAGGCGTAACTACTGTTACATCCTTTGTATCTTGCGCTTTTCTTCGCAATCTATTCATAAATTTAACCACAATAAACACTGTAAATCCAATAATTAAAAAGTCTAAGAATGCTTCAAAAAGATGACCATAGGCAATTGCAACCTCAGAAGTTGTCATTGTACCAGTAGAATCTGTAATTGCATCTCTCAATACAAGTTTTTTATCTTGAAAATTTATACCATCAGAAAGCAAAGACAATGGAGGTAACAACACTTTTTTTGTCAAAACATCAATTACATTATTAAAGGCTGCTCCTATTATAATACCAATAGCCATATCCATCATATTTCCTTTAACGGCAAATTCCTTAAATTCATTAAATAGTTTCATATTCCTAACTTATATTATTGTTTATTTTCTTTCTTAAAATTTCTTGCTTCAAATATTTTTAAATATATAAAAGTACCCATTTTCCGAGCTCTTCTTTTGGCATTATTCGCATAATCGCCTTCAAATAATTCATCAATAGTTTGAGACCAATAATTTAGCCATATACCAAAGTGTAATTCTGTGATTGAGTTGTTATGGTCTTCATCTACCTTAATATGTGCCTTTAAGGGATCACCTGTAAACTTTGTTTTAAGAAATAAACTCGACTCCCAAAACGTGGTTAAATGATCTAAATGGGCATCCCAATCACTTATGGTATCATTAAAAAAAGGGCCCAGAGTATTATCAGCACGCACTTTTATGTAGAACTCAGTGACTAAAAGATGAATATCTTCTCTATTTCGAATATCTTTTTTCATCATATTATTCAAAGTTATTCTATTTGTGTTAATCTTATCAGTAGAGAATGGTAAAACTTAGTATTTTTACAGCATGTTATCAGTAGTTTTAATTGGTGCAGGCAATGTAGCCTCACATTTATTTAATGCATTTAAAAAATCAGAATCTATTGCCATATCACAATGGTTCAATAGATCTTTAGACGCTATAACTCCATATAAAAATGAAGTTGAAATAACTGACGATTTAACTGCCTTAAAAGAAGCAGATATTTATATCTTGGCTGTGAGTGACGATAGTATTGCAGACGTTTCTGATGCACTGCCTTTTAATAATCGACTTGTTGCCCATACATCAGGGAGTGTTTCCATACATCAACTGAGCAAAAAACTCAAACGTGGCGTATTTTATCCTTTACAAACATTTACCAAAGGAGCAGAACTAGACTTTAGGGAGGTACCTATATGTATTGAATGCTTAGAAAAAGAAAATTTACAAACTTTAAAATCCCTATCAGAAGGATTGGGTTGTAAATTTTATAAAATAAATACTGAACAAAGGCAAACTTTACACCTATCTGCCGTTTATGTAAATAATTTTGTGAATCAGCTTTATAGAATTGCACATGAAATTAGTGATGCTAAAAACATTAATTTTGATATCTTAAAGCCATTAATAATGGAGACTGCTCGTAAAGTTCAAGAAATGTCACCATATATGGCACAAACAGGACCTGCTAAGCGAAATGATAAGAAAACCATTAAAAGGCATCTGAAACAAATAGAAAACGAAGAACATAAAGTGATTTACGAACTACTTACCAATTCTATTAAAAAAACACATGGGCAACGATAAAAGCTATAAAGAATATTTAGAACACGTCACCACTTTTATTTTTGATGTTGATGGTGTCCTTACTGACGGCACCATTACAGTTACAACAAATGGAGAAATGTTACGCAAAATGAGCATAAAAGATGGGTTTGCACTTAAAACTGCAGTTGATGCTGGATTTAATGTTTGTATAATTTCAGGTGGCTCTAATGAAGGGGTTAGAAAAAGATTGCGTGGATTGGGAATTACAGACATCTACCTTGGTGCACATAACAAAATAGAGCAATTAGATGAATATCTAGATATTTATAATATTAAGGCAGAGTCTGTATTATATATGGGAGATGATATTCCTGATTTCCCTGTAATGAAACTGGTTGGTTTACCGTGTTGTCCTCAAGATGCTGTACCAGAAATAAAGGCAATTTGCAAATATATTTCTCATAAAAATGGTGGCAATGGTGCTGTACGAGATGTAATTGAACAGGTCTTAAAAATTCATGGGAAATGGAATGGTAATTTTGATGCCAAATATGATTAACTAAATGAAACGAAGAAGTAGGCGACATAGTACAGGATTTGGATATATTGGTTTTGGTAATAGTCAAGCAACATTTAATCAAAAGACCAGCACACCATTTTCTGTATACAAACAAAAGCTAGATTTAGAAGCACATTTGCATTATGAAATGCATTTTATGCATAAAAACCTTACCAAGGAAGACAAGCAAAAAATAAAAGATAAAATCAGAAAACAAGAACGTAAGCTTCTAATAAGAACCTCGATCATTAGTCTTTTTGTTTTTATAGGGGTCGCTTATTTTGCCTATTATATAATCAATCAAATATTATCCCATTAAAATATAGTATGATTCATTATTTCAAATTAATTCGTTGGAATAACCTACTAATGATTGTCTTTGTACAATATTTAATCAAATATGCCTTATTAGTACCATTTAAAGAAAAATATGGTGTTTTTACAGCACTAAGTAATATTGAATTCTTCATACTTGTACTCTCAACTATATGCATAGCAAGTGCAGGTTATATTATTAATGATATTTATGACGTTGAGACCGATAAAATAAACAAACCGAATCAGCTCATAATAAATAAACACATTTCAGAAAAGATAGGTTTCAACCTATTTATTGCTCTCAATGTAATTGGGGTTGGGCTAGGGTTTTATTTATCTAACAGTATAGGAAAACCTAGCTTTTTTGTTCTATTTGTTGTTGCTTCGGCTTTACTTTACCTATACTCTACTGCTTTAAAACAAATAATGCTTGTAGGAAACATAATTATTTCTTTTGTGGTTGCCTTAAGTGTTTTAATGGTTGGTGTTTTTGAATTGCTTCCTGTAATGAACGAAATAAACAGAACTGCGCAACAAACATTTTTAGATCTAATATTAGACTATGCCACTTTTGCATTTTTAATCAATCTAGTGAGAGAATTGATTAAGGACATTGAAGATATTAATGGAGATCATAACGCTGGTATGAAAACCCTACCTGTCGTTATTGGTAGAGTACGCGCTAATAATTTTGCTTTTATAGTATCACTTTTACCAATTTTTGCAATTATATATTATGTAATAACCTATTTATTTAAGCAACAATTGGTAGTGGGTTATTTTTTGGTCTTTGTTTTGGGACCCCTTATTTATTCAAGTATTAAGATTTTTAATGCAGAGCAAAAATCAGATTATAAACATATTAGTACTGTACTAAAAATTGTAATGATCACTGGTATGCTATCAGTCTTAACGTATCAATACATCTTAATGTAAGTGCAATGCTAAAAGACAAACTTAAAGATTATAATATCATCCTTGCTTCAGCCTCTCCAAGACGTCATGCATTTTTAAGAGGAATGGATTTAAATTTTGAAATTAGACTTCATCCTGTTGATGAGGTTTATCCAAGTCATTTAAAAGCAAACGAAATCACTGATTATCTTGCAAAATTAAAATCCGAACCGTTTTTAAATGATTTAAAAGCTAATGATATACTTATAACTAGTGATACCATAGTTTGGTTAGAAGGAAAACCTATTGAAAAACCAAAAGACGAACAACATGCCTTCAATATGATCAAATCTATGAGCAATAAAACTCATGAGGTTATTACTTCAATTTGTTTTACTCAAAAACAATCACAAAAAATTGTGCACACTATAACCAAAGTAACTTTTAGAGCGCTTGAGGATGAAGAAATTTGGTATTATATAAAAAACTTCAAACCATTTGATAAGGCTGGTGCTTATGGTATACAAGAATGGATAGGTTCCATTGGTATAAGCAGCATTGAAGGTTCTTATAATAATGTTGTTGGCCTTCCCACACATTTACTTTATGAAACGTTAAATAGCATTGCTATGGATGAGTAGGGTCGTAACTTTGTAAGAAACAATTTGTTATGAAAAGATTAGTCTTTTTCTTGCCTCTCATATTTTTATTTGTTTTTATTTCCTGTGAAGAGAAAGAAACAAAAATCACTGAAGATATTGCTGTTTATGAAACCGTGGATAAACCGCCTTTATCAAAAACCAAGCTTTCTTCAGAATTTAAAGATTATTGGTATAATGGTGATGCGGAGATTACATCTTATAAATTAGAGCAAGCACGCTATGGTGAAATTAGAGAAGGAAGTGCAGTTATGGTTTTCGTTACCGAAGATTTTTTGCCAGACTTACAGGTGAAAGCTGACAACTACAGTAAAAAAAATATTCCCGTTTTAAAACTAAATGCTACAAAAAAATTTAATACTGGTATCTATCCTTATTCGATAATGCAGAGTACATTTTATCCTGTTTCAAACAACGAACATGCTCTAAAAGTAACAGCTTCAGTCCAAGATTGGTGTGGTCATGTTTATTCTCAATTAAATAACAGAAAACAATTTGAATTAATATCACATTCGTATTTTCAGGGTGAGGCAGACCAAAACTATAAACTAAATAAAACTTGGATTGAAAATGAACTTTGGACGAAATTAAGAATAAACCCCAAAAGCTTACCAACAGGAGATATAGATATAATTCCATCCTTAGAATTTACAAGATTAAAGCACCAAGAAATTAAAGCCTACAAAGCCTTTGCAGTATTAAAGGATGGTATGTATATGTTGTCATACCCAAGTTTAAACAGAACGCTTCAAATTAATTTTGAAACAAGTTTCCCATACCAAATAAATAGTTGGGAAGAAACCTCAGTCAATGGTTACGGTTCCAATTCTAAAACATTAACAACAAAGGCTACTAGGCTTGAATCTATAAAATCTGCGTATTGGAATAAGAATAGTAACGTTGATACTGGATTGAGAAAAACCTTAAAACTGCAATAGAATTAAAGCTATATTTGTTAAAGACAAATTTGCTTTACAATGTTAGATTTTTATCTCACCTATCAATCTGAAATAATTTACTCGGCAATACTATTGCTTGTTCTTTTTGTTATCAGAGCAATAATTATTCTCACTGTCAAAAAAATTGGTAAAAAAAGTGGTACATCAGAAGCACGAGCCATACTTATTGGCCGTTATGTGACAGTATCCCTTGTGCTACTTGCCTTACTGATAGAAGCCTTTATTCTAGGTGCAAATACTCAGGATATTACGCTATTGTTTTCATCAGTATTTGCTGTTATTGGTATTGCTTTATTTGCAATTTGGTCTATTTTAAGCAATGTTACATCTGGTGTTATTATGTTCTTTTCATTTCCATATAAAGTCGGTGACAAAATAAGGATTCACGATAAGGATTATCCAGTGGAAGCCATAATAGAAGATATCAGAGCATTTCAATTAATTTTAAGAGACGAGAATGGAGATCTTGTAACTTACCCTAACAATTTAATTCTTCAGAAAGCTGTAACTTTAGTGCAAAAGGATGCCTTAAATGAAAGCAATTTACCTTAATAATGACTAAAACGCGTACTCATAAACATAAAAAACATACCGGTCAAATTCCCGGGACTTTAGTTTATACAGGTGAAAAATCCGATAAGGAGTTTTATGTAGAATGTTTTGATTACACTAAAGAGACTATTGAAGAATCTATCTTAATTGATATTGAAGATGCGGTTAATTACAAAGAAACAGATTCTGTAACTTGGATTAATGTTGAAGGTCTTAACTACACCAAAGAAATAGAACATATTGGTAATCAATATGGTTTACATCCGCTAGTATTAGAGGATATTGTGAACACTACACAACGCCCTAAAATTGATGAATATGACAATTACCTCTTTGTTGTACTAAAAATGTTATACTACGATAAAGAAGAAAAAATTGTTATTGAGCAAGTCAGTATGGTGTTAGGTAAAAATTATGTTCTGACATTTCAAGAGTCAGAAGGTGATGTTTTTGGCACTATAAGAGATCGTCTGCGACATGCCAATGGCAGAATTAGAGGTTTAAAGTCCGATTATTTGTTGTATGCACTAATAGATGCTGTTGTAGATAAATACTTTAGTATCATTGAAACACTTGGCAACAAAATTGAAGATTTAGAGACTGAGTTGTTTGCAGGCCACTCACGTGAGGGTATTAATATTGAAGTACAGCAATTAAAGCGAGAAATATTAAAAGTAAGGCGTGCAATTTTTCCACTTAGAGAAATCATTAACCGTATAGAAAAGGGCGAACATCCTTTAATTTACAAACGCACAATAACTTATTATAGAGATATTTACGATCATTTAATTCAAGTATCTGAAAATATAGATATTTATCGTGAAATGATCTGGAGTTTAATGGATATGTACATGACAACCATTAGCAATAAGATGAATGAGGTTATGAAAGTACTTACCATTATTGCAACCATTTTTATCCCTCTAACTTTTATTGCTGGAATTTATGGAATGAATTTCGATAACATTCCAGAATTGCATTATAAATACAGTTACTATATTCTTTGGGGAATAATGCTTATGCTTTTTCTTGGAATGTTATATTATTTTAAGAAAAAGAAATGGCTATAGAAAATACAATATCTTTTCATCAAGTTATTTAAATTAATCATACCGTTAAATAAATCTAAAATCACAATCTTCACCTATTATCTTTTTTACCTTTGGAAGAGTAACTAACTAATAAACACATGAGACAATTTACGCTTTGTTTATTGCTTGTCTTAAGCACAATAGTTTCAATACATGCGCAACAACCAAAAAAGCTAAATTCTTCTGAGATATATGAGGCGGTCCAAAAACTCAATGTTTTAGGTTCGGTTTTATACATCGCGGCACATCCAGACGATGAAAACACGAGGTTAATATCCTACATGGCTAACCATGTAAAAGCTAGAACTGCATACTTATCATTAACTCGTGGTGATGGTGGACAAAACCTAATTGGCCCAGAAATAAGAGAACTATTAGGTGTTATTAGAACGCAAGAGTTACTTGCTGCAAGACGTATTGATGGTGGTGAACAACGATTTACGAGGGCCAATGATTTTGGATACTCCAAGCATCCTGATGAGACATTACAGATTTGGGATAAAGACAAGGTTTTATCGGATGTTGTTTGGGCAATAAGAACCTTTAAACCAGATATTATCATTAATCGCTTTGATCATAGAAGAGCCGGAAGAACGCATGGACATCACACCAGCTCAGCTTTGCTAAGTTTAGAGGCATTTGATTTATCTAAAGATCCATCAAAATACTCAGAACAACTTGACCTTACTGAAACTTGGCAACCAAAACGCTTGTTTTATAACACGTCATGGTGGCGATATGGTAGCAGAGAAGCCTTTGATAAAATTGATAAAAGCAATATGCTCAACTTTGATATAGGTGTATATTATCCAACAAAAGGAATGTCTAACAACGAAGTTGCATCTTTAGCAAGTAGCCAACATCTTTGTCAAGGTTTTGGACGTCTGTCTCAACGTGGTACGCAACAGGAATATATAGAGTTTCTAAAGGGTGAACCCTTAGATGGCACTGATGATGTATTTGCAGGTATAGATACCTCTTGGAACCGAGTAAAAGATGGAGAAGCTATAGGTGCAATATTAAATAATGTAGAGAATAATTTCAATTTTGTAAACCCCTCAACGCACGTACCTCAGCTGATTGAAGCCTATAAATTACTTCAAAATCTTGAGGATGATCATTGGAAATCCCTTAAATCAAAAGAGATCATTGAAATAATCGAAGCATGTGCAGGATTATATATAGAGGTATCTGCAAATTCACCACAAGCATCACCTAATTCATTGATTGGGCTGCGAATGGAAGTTCTAAATCGAAGTGATGCAAATATAGAATTGGTTTCGTATAACATTTCAACAATGTCTGAAGGTATTTCTAAAACCTTGAATATGACTGCTAACCAAAAGCTTAATTTTCTTGAGGATGTTGTAATACCTAAAGATTTTGGTTACACTACACCATATTGGTTGAATAAAAAAAATGGTATCGGAATGTATCATGTAGAAAAGCAGGAGCTAATTGGTCTACCAGAAACACCAAGAGGTATTACTGTTGATTTTAACTTAATGGTTGATGGCACACCAATATCTATAAACAAATCTGTGATATATAGATATTCCCAACCAGATAAAGGCGAATTATATAGACCATTTGAAATAATTCCTCAAGTATCAGCAAGTATTAGTGATAAGGTATATATTTTTGAAAATGATCAACAAAAAGAAATTGAAGTAACTGTAAAGGCAGGTAAAGAAAATATTGAGGGATTTGTACAGATGGCCTACCCGAATGACTGGAATGTTTATCCTCAAAAACAAAAAATACAGATTGCCAATAAGGGCGATATTCAAAAAGTTGTTTTTACTGTTATTCCTCCTAAAAACCAAAGTGAAGGGCTCATTACGCCAATGGTTAATATTGATGGCCAATTCTTTACGAAAGAGCTAATAGAAATAGATTATGATCATATTCCCTTTCAAACCGTTTTAATGCCAAGTGAAAGCAAAGTTGTTAGACTGAATATTGATAAGCGAGGCAACAACATTGGGTATATTAATGGTGCTGGAGATGTAGTCCCAGAAAGTCTAAGACAAATTGGATATAACATAACAATCATAGAACCAGAACAAATATCACCTGAGAACTTGTCAAATTTTGATGCTATTGTAGTTGGCATTAGAGCTTATAATATTTTGGATGAATTAAAATTCAAGCAAAAGTACTTGTTAGATTACGTTAAAGAAGGTGGCAACTTAGTTGTTCAATATAACACAAGTAGAGGGTTGAAAACTGAGCAACTCGCTCCATATGACCTTAAGTTATCGAGAGATCGTGTAACTGACGAAAAAGCTACAGTCACTATATTAAATACAGAACATCCAATTCTTAATTTCCCAAATAAAATAACTACTGAAGATTTTAATGGATGGGTACAAGAACGTGGTTTATATTTCCCAAACCAATGGGCTGAAGAATTCACACCACTTCTAGCAATGAAGGATAGTGGTGAAAGCTCTAAAAAAGGAAGTCTCTTAGTCGCCAAATATGGCAAAGGCAATTATATCTATACAGGTTTAAGTTTCTTTAGAGAATTTCCTGCAGGTGTATCAGGAGCCTATAGGCTTTTTGCCAATCTATTATCAGCTGGAAAAGAAGAAAAGACACAGCTCAAAAACTAAATTTAATGCAAAACCAACCAGAACCGAAGCAAAAATGGGATAAGATGTACACCATAATTTTGGTGGCCAATGCCATTTATATTATTCTATTTTACTTCATAACCATATCATTTTCATAACATATGCATCAAACGCTAAATTGGATTGATTGGACAGTCTTAATCCTTACATTGCTAACCATTGTTGGATATGGTACATGGAAAACAAGAGGAAGTAAAAATGTGCAGGATTATGTTAAAGGTGGGAATACCACCAAATGGTGGACTATAGGCCTGTCAGTTATGGCTACTCAAGCTAGTGCCATAACATTCTTATCTACAACAGGTCAAGCCTTTTCTGACGGAATGGGATTTGTTCAATTCTATTTTGGGTTGCCCATAGCAATGGTAATTATATGCATAGTCTTTATTCCTCTCTATCATAGACTCAAAGTATATACTGCATACGAGTTTTTAGAAAATAGATTTGATTTAAAAACTAGAAGCCTAACTGCCATCTTGTTCTTAATTCAACGTGGCCTAGCCGCAGGTATTACAATTTTTGCACCAGCCATTATACTATCAGTTGTCTTAGGATGGAATATCGTAACACTAAATATCGCCATAGGATGTCTAGTTATTATTTATACCGTGTCTGGTGGTACTAAGGCAGTTACCGTAACCCAAAAGCAACAAATGTTTGTGATTTTTGCAGGGATGCTTGCAGCACTTTATGTAGTGATAGACTTAATTCCAGACCAAGTATCCTTTACCGAAGCTATAGATATAGCTGGTGCAACAGGTAAAATGGAAGTATTAGATTTTTCTTTTGATTTAGAAAATCGCTACACCGTATGGACTGGTTTGATTGGTGGTACCTTTTTAATGCTCTCTTATTTTGGGACCGATCAAAGCCAAGTACAACGTTATCTTTCAGGAAAATCCATGAAAGAAATGCAAATGGGTTTACTCTTTAATGGTTTGTTAAAAGTACCAATGCAATTCTTTATTCTATTAGTTGGTGTAATGGTATTTGTGTTTTATCAGTTTAATCCAGCACCACTAAACTTTATAGATGCCTCTACTCAAACTGTTTTAAAATCTGAATATGGAAATGAATATAAAGCCTTACAAAAAAAGCAAGCAGAACTTTTTGACCTAAAAAAGAATATATCCTTAAATTTTGCAAATGAGGAAGGTAATGAGCTCATTGCAAAACAAAAACTTGCCAACTTAGATGCTATTGAAAAGAGTTACAGGTTAGAGTCTAAATTTTTAATAAAAAAGGCAATTGACCCTGAGTATACAAAAGCCTATGAAAGCTTGGAAAAAGAGGTTTTTTCATTGCAATCAGACACTACTAGCCTTAGTTACAAAGAAAAATCGAATGCTCTTTTAAGTTTATATAAGGATGCCGCAAAGGATACTCAGACCAATGATAGGGATTATATGTTTATACGTTTTATTCTAAATCATTTACCAATTGGACTTATAGGATTATTACTAGCCGTTATTCTTTCAGCTGCAATGTCTTCTACGGCATCAGAGATTAATGCTTTGGCAACAATTACTTCTATTGACTTATACGGAAGAAACTTAAAGGAAGATAAAGGTGAGGAACATATGGTGAAAATGACCAAATGGTTTACGTTAGGTTGGGGAATTATAGCTATAATTATTGCTTGTTTTGCAAATCTTGCGGAGAACTTAATTCAGTTGGTTAATATTATTGGCTCTATTTTTTATGGCAATGTCCTTGGTATTTTCTTATTGGCATTTTTCTTTAAGCATATTAAAGGTAACGCAGTTTTTATAGGCGCTTTAATTACTCAAGTTATTATAATAGCACTTTACTTTTTAGACAATGAAGACATAATTAATTTACCTTATTTATGGCTAAATTTAATTGGCTGTGTTGTTGTTATTATCATTGCAAACGTACTGCAAGTATTTTCTAAAAATAAAGCATAAAAAAACGCGACTCATTGGAGTCGCGTTTTAATCTTATATCAGACTAATTTACATAGCTCCCCATTCTTTTAAGGAATCTTTGTTCATTTTTACGTAATCTGCATTACCAGCTGCTTCAGCTCCTTCTAAGGATTTTTTAGCAGTAGCAATTGCATTCTTTTTGTCACCCATCTTAGCATATAACAAAGACTGTTGTCTCAGTTGCCAGTAACGAGGATTTTCAATCATAGACATGGCCTTATCCATCCATTCTTTAGCTTTATTTAAATCTTTACCTTCTGTTAGGTTGTATACCGCTGCCGAATAATAATCTCCAGCACCTGGACCAGCCATTGTTTCTTCAATTGACGCTGAAACCTTAGCATCAGTTGGAACTTTAAATTCAATTCCAACATAGGTTCTCTCCCACATAATTCCTATAACAGCAGAGCTATTTGTAATATCATCAAAGGAAATAGTAAAAGATTGAATATCCATTTCAATAGGATATACTTTTGCTGTAATACGTGCCGCTATTTTAGACTCATCCAATTCAGAAGGAGCTCCACCTCCGGCATAATCTGTATAGAATACAACATCCCAAGATTCAGCTTGCGGTATTGTAAAAATAGCATAAGTACCAGCTTTAAGTTCGTTATCCCCTACAGTCACATCATCACTAAAGGTTACCTTCGTTCTTGCGTTTGCTCCTGTTCTCCATACTTTTCCGTATGGTACAAGATTTCCGAAAATTACTCTTCCACGCATGGATGGTCGCGAATAATCAATAGTTACGTCCGTTAAACCTACAACTTGCTCAATTTTAGCCGCAGGACTGGGTTGAGGCGTTCTAATTTGTGCATCTACTGAAAACAATAGCGTGACAGCAAATACAAATAGTACTAATTTTTTCATTTTGTTTTGATTTAATAGTTGAATTTTAAGTCTGTATAAAATTACGACTTAACCACAGTGCTAAATGTTAATAATAACTTAAAAAGCCTTTATGATCAGTAACTACAATTTTCAAGAATAAATCAATAATATATCAATTATTAATCGTAATATTGCAATAAACAAATAAAGGGAGATAATGGGCGTAACAAAGACTGAAATATTTACCGATGCTCAAAATGAAATTGCTAATCTGGCAAAGGCATTTGCACATCCTGCGAGAGTGGCCATATTGCATCAATTGTTTAAATCAGAAACATGTATTTGTGGTGATTTAGTTGATGAAATTGGTTTAGCACAAGCCACAATTTCACAGCATTTAAAAGAACTTAAAAATCTTGGATTAATAAAAGGAAATATTGAAGGTACAAGCGTTTGTTATTGTATTAACCAAGAAAAATGGTTTGAGATGAAACAACTATTAACTGCCTTTTTTGATCAAGATATTAAATCAAATTGTTGTTAATTAAATATACTAATTATGACCTTATCAGAAATAAAACAAAAGCTTAAAACGTTAGAGACTATTGGCTTTAAGTTACCAAATGGAGAATTAGTCCCAAAACATTTTCACGTTACAGAAGTAGGTAAAATCAATAAACTATTCATAGATTGTGGTGGCACTATTAGAAACGAAGAAGTCGTAAATTTTCAATTATGGAATGCTAATGACTACAATCATAGATTACATCCTGAAAAGCTAGTAGACATCATTGAGCTTTCTGAATCAAAACTTAATATTAACGAAAACCTTCCGGTAGAAGTTGAATATCAAGGTGAAACCATTGGAAAATATGGTTTAGATTTTGATAATCATCTCTTTATACTAACCTCAACAGAAACGGACTGTTTAGCTAAGGATAATTGTGGTATTCCTGATTACCAATTAAAACCAAAAGTGAAATTGTCAGAAATACAGCAAGTATCATCATGTTGCACGCCAGATTCTGGTTGTTGTTAAATTTATCAAACAGACTTATGCTATATAAATCAATTGAGGACGTCATAAACAAATTAGATGTCTCAACAATTACAACGGAACGTAAAGAAATATTACAACCACTTACCGATTTCATTCAAGCTAAAATCAACAACAAGAATATTATAAACCTTAATTTTATTTGTACTCACAACTCACGTCGTAGTCATTTATCACAGGTTTGGGCACAAACCATTGCCCATTATTTTGATATTACAAATGTATTCTGTTATTCTGGTGGAACTGAAGCCACTGCCCTATTTCCTTCAGCAGCTGAAGCATTAGAAACGTCTGGATTTAACATTAAAAAATTATCCAAGGAATCAAATCCGGTATATGCTATAAAATATTCTGAAAATGCACATCCTGTAATAGGATTTTCTAAGACTTTTGATGATAGTTTTAATGCATCTTCAGAATTTGCGGCAATAATGACTTGCTCAAGTGCAGATAAAGGTTGTCCGTTTATAGCAGGGGCTGAAAAACGAGTTCCGATAACTTTTGAAGATCCAAAGGCATTTGATAATACACCTCAACAAGCAGAAAAATACAAAGAACGTAGTCTACAAATAGCTACTGAATTGAAATATGTATTCTCAAACCTCAAAAAATAGTTATAATGTCAAAGGTTAAAAAGAAACTCAGCTTCCTAGATAGCAACCTTACGCTTTGGATTTTCATTGCTATGGCAATTGGAGTCGCAATAGGTTATTTAATACCATCAATCCCTAAACAGATAAATTCGTATAGTAGTGGCACAACAAATATTCCTATAGCAATAGGTCTTATTTTAATGATGTACCCTCCTTTAGCTAAGGTAAATTATGCATTGTTGCCAAAAGTGTTTAAGGATGTAAAAATATTGTCAATATCACTGGTATTAAATTGGATTATTGGTCCTGTATTAATGTTTTTTCTAGCCATAATATTTCTGCAGGATTATCCTGAATATATGGTTGGTTTAATCCTTATTGGACTTGCCAGATGCATTGCGATGGTACTAGTTTGGAATGATCTTGCCGAGGGCAGCAGCGAATATGGGGCTGGTCTAGTGGCTTTAAACAGTATATTTCAGGTTTTTGCCTATAGCTTTTATGCTTATATTTTTATAACTATTCTACCTCCATATTTTGGATTCGACGGTGCTATTGTAGATATTTCAATTGCTACTATAGCAGAAAGTGTTGCCATTTATCTTGGCATTCCCTTTATTCTCGGAATCTTATCACGAGTTATACTGGTAAAACTAAAGGGTGAAGCATGGTACACCCAGAAATTTATCCCTACAATTTCACCAATTACTTTAATAGCCCTTCTCTTTACAATTGTTGTAATGTTTTCGCTCAAAGGTGAACTCATTGTAGAAATACCAATGGATGTCATAATTATTGCTGTTCCGCTACTTATATATTTTGCAATAATGTTCGTAATTGGATTTTTTACAAGCAAGGCAATGAATGCTCCATATGACAAAAATGCAGCTATAGCGTTTACAGCTGCCGGTAATAATTTTGAACTAGCAATAGCTGTCGCTATTGCAGTTTTTGGTTTAAACTCAGGTCAAGCTTTTGCAGGAGTAATAGGACCACTAGTAGAAGTACCTGCTCTTATTTTATTGGTAAGAGTTGCCTTTTGGTTACGTAAAAAATACTACATAGAAAAAGCCTAAACTAGCACAAATTACAATATGATGTTAAACTTTGTTTAACTTTTATTTCAAATAGTTAAACATTATGTATCTTTACGTTGTAAAATAAAATCAATAGTAAAGAAAAATATACGCCAGCTAAATGAAGACTATAGACAGTATACCCATTACTAAAATATCAAGAGCTTCAAAGATGGTTTCAACTGGTGCTAAGGTAGGTGTTAACTACATTAAGTACTATGGAGACAAAATGGTGAACTCTAAAGAAGACGCCAAAGAACGCCTCAATCAAAATAATGCCGAAGACATTTATGACAGTTTAAAAAAACTCAAAGGTAGTGCTCTGAAGGTTGCACAAATGTTGAGTATGGAAAAAAGCATATTGCCACAGGCTTATGTTGAGAAATTTTCTTTATCTCAGTTTTCTGTGCCGCCCTTATCACCACCTTTAGTAATTAAAACATTTAAAAAATATTTTGGGAAACATCCCGAAGAACTATTTGATACTTTCAATGCAACTTCAGTAAATGCTGCCAGTATAGGGCAAGTCCATACTGCAGAGAAGGATGGGAAAAAATTTGCTGTGAAAATCCAATACCCTGGAGTTGCAGAGAGTATCTCTTCCGATTTAGCTTTAGTTAAACCCATTGCTATAAGGATGTTTAATATTAAAGGAAAAGATTCAGATAAGTATTTCAATGAAGTTGAAAATAAGCTAACCGAAGAAACCAATTACATACTCGAAGTTGAACAAAGTAAAGCTGTTGTTGACGCTTGCAAACACATACCGCATTTAAAATTTCCGAATTACTACGAGAATTTATCCTCTGAAAGGATTATTACAATGGACTTTATGAAAGGCGAACACCTTTCAGAGTTTGTAGCTTATAATACAGATCAAAATAAAGCCAATCAACTTGGACAGGCTTTATGGGATTTCTACATGTATCAAATTCATATGTTGAAGAAAGTCCATGCAGATCCGCATCCTGGTAATTTCTTAATATCGGATGAAGGTGATTTAATCGCTTTGGATTTTGGATGTATGAAAGCCATTCCAGATGAATTTTATGTGCCCTATTTTGAATTAGCTAAAAAAGAATGCATAGACAACCCTGAAGCCTTTACAGAAAAACTATATGAACTTGAAATATTAAGAAAAGACGATTCAAAAGAAGAAATAAAGTTCTTTTCTTCCATGTTTCATGAGTTGTTAAGCTTATTCACACAACCATTCCATAACGAAGTATTCGATTTTTCAGATCCAGCGTTCTTTAATCAAGTTGCAGAAATGGGTCAGAAATATTCTAAGAGTACAGAACTGAGAAATATGAATGGTAACAGAGGCTCAACACATTTTATTTATATCAACAGAACCTTCTTTGGGTTGTATAATCTAATGTTCGATCTTAAAGCTGAAAATATTAAGGTCAACAATTTTTTAAACTTATAAGATGGCTGAATTCAGTTTAGACGATATCAATCAAATGCACCATTTATATCGTATCAACTTAATTAATAGTTGTTCTGGGTATAAATCGGCAAATCTAATTGGAACCAAAGATGAAACTGGTACTAGTAATGTGGCTGTATTCAGTTCCATAACGCATTTAGGATCTAATCCTGGACTGCTTGGATTCTTTTTACGACCAACAACAGTCATTAGAAACACTTATGACAACATAAAAACTTCAGGAAAATATACGCTAAATCATATTCACGATGGTATTTTAGAAGATGCACACCATACTTCTGCTAAGTACGATTCAGCTATTTCAGAATTTGATGTCACGTCATTAGAAGAAGAATATAAAGACAATTTCATTGCACCCTTTGTGAAAGGTTGCCCTATTCAATTGGCAATGAGTTATGTCGAAGAGTATCCTATTAAAGTAAATAACACTATCTTATTGATTGGTAAAATTGAAAAATTATATGTACCAGACAATTTATTAGAAAAGGATGGATTTATAAATCTATCTAAAGGAAAAGTAGCAACTATCAACGGATTAGATGGTTATGCCGTACCACAATTAAAAAAACGATTAGAATACCAACGCCCAAAATCACAATTTACAATACCTAATGTCTAATGCGAATATTAATTACAGGCACAACAGGCTATATTGCCAAACGACTAGCGCTACAGCTACTAGAAGATGAGCACGAGCTTATTTGTTGTGTCCGTGATATGAGTCGTATTCCGGATGAAATTAAAGAACATCCTTCATGTTCATTCATTAAAATGGATTTTTTAAGTCCAGAACCTAATAAAATTCCGAAAAATATTGATGTTGCCTATTACCTCATACATTCAATGGCTACTGATGCTGATGACTTTGAATCATTAGAAAGGCAATGTGCTCAGAATTTCAAAAATCTTGTTGAAGCTACGCAATGCAAACAAGTGATTTATCTCAGCGGTATTGTAAATGACGATTCATTGTCTAAGCACTTAAAATCTAGACTACAGGTTGAAGAAACGCTGAAGTCCGACAACTATGCATTAACAACCTTTAGAGCAGGAATCATAGTTGGTAGCGGAAGTGCTTCTTTTGAAATCATAAGAGATATTGTTGAGAAATTACCATTTATGATCACACCAAAATGGTTAAATACAAAAACACAACCCTTAGGCATTAGAGACGTACTAACCTACTTATCTGGTGCATTGGGTAAGGAAGCACTTTACAATAAGTCTTATGACATTTTTGGACCAGAAGTACTTACCTATAAAGAAATGCTATTGCAGTTTGCTGAAGTGCGTGGCCTAAAACGATATATCTATACCTTACCTGTTCTCACACCAAAACTGTCATCGTACTGGTTATACTTTGTAACATCTACTTCATTTCAGTTGGCGCAAGCTTTAGTAGATAGTATGAAGGTTGAAGTTATTGGTAAACCGAGTGATATAAACAATCATATCGAAATTCAACCAATGACATATAAAAAGGCTGTGGATTTGGCCTTTCAACGCATTCAACAAAATTCTGTGATATCAAGTTGGAAAGACGCCGTAAGTAGCGGTGTTTTTAAAGATCAATTATCAAAACATATAGAATTACCACAGTATGGTTGTTTTAAAGATGTCCGTTCAAAGACTATTGTAGATGAAGATTTTACACTCAATCAAATTTGGGGAATTGGTGGTCGCAATGGTTGGTATAGTTTTAATGGCTTATGGAAACTAAGAGGTTATGTAGATAAGCTGTTTGGTGGTGTTGGTTTGCGAAGAGGACGCACACACGACACCAATCTAGAGGCAGGAGACCCACTTGATTTTTGGCGTGTATTATTAGCGGACAAAAAAGAAAAAAGACTCTTATTATTTGCTGAAATGAAACTACCTGGTGAAGCGTGGTTAGAGTTTAAAATTGTAAAAGATAAGTTGTATCAGCGTGCTGTGTTTAGACCAAAAGGTGTTTGGGGAAGATTGTATTGGTATATGGTATTACCATTTCATGCTTTTGTGTTTAAAGGAATGCTAAAGGCTCTTGTTGAACCAAAATGAAAGGCGTAAAAAAACAAAATTTACCAGAAAAAATATGTCTCGTTTGCGAACGCCCATTCACGTGGCGCAAAAAATGGGCAAAAGATTGGGACAACGTAAAATATTGTAGCGAAAAATGCAGAAGGACAAAATAAAAAACTTGGTCTGGTTCAGAAATGACCTCAGAACAATAGATAATGATGTTTTGGGTGATGCAACAAAGAACGGTCACCAAGTTATTGGTGTGTATTGTTTTGATCCAAGACATTTTAAAGTCAACAAATTCGGTTTTAAGAAAACAGAAAAGTTTAGAACTAAATTCTTGATTGAAACTATTCACGATTTAAAAGAACAATTAAATCAATTGAATATTGATCTACTGGTTTTTCATGATTTACCCGAAGTGATAATTCCTAAAATCTGTAAAGAGCATCAAATAACGGATATTTACCTTCAGAAGGAATGGACAAAAGAGGAAGTAGATACTGAGAATTTGGTGAAGACTGAGCTAGAACATATCAAATGGCATCATATTCACAATCAATTTTTATTTCATCCTGAAGATATCAACTTTGAGATTTCAAAGACACCACAAGTTTTTACCGTTTTTAGAAAGAAATTAGAAAAGTATGTCGACATAAGACATGAGGTGAAGGTAGAAAAGCAAACCGATGACAATAGAATAGAAAACAACACCATTATTCCAAAGTTATCAGACTTGGGCTTTAAAAACTATGAAGCGCATCCACATGCAGCATTCCCATTTAAAGGTGGTGAAACAGAAGCCTTGAATAGATTAAATGACTATTTCTTTAACACTAAAAAATTAGGCTTTTACAAGAAAACAAGAAACGGATTAGTTGGTGTAGATTACAGTTCAAAGTTTTCACCTTGGTTAGCAAATGGGAGTATTTCGGCAAGATCCATTTATTGGAAAGTAAAGCAATTTGAGAGAGAGCACTTCAAAAACCAATCCACCTATTGGCTCATTTTCGAATTGATTTGGCGCGATTATTTTAAATATGTATCCATGAAGCATGGCAATCAAATATTTAAACTAGAAGGTATACTTCAAAAAGATTATTACTGGTCTTCAAACCAAACACAAATTAGTAAATGGATTAATGGCGAAACCCTATCTGATTTTGTTAATGCCAATATGATTGAACTCAAAGAAACCGGATGGATGAGTAACAGAGGTCGTCAAAATGTAGCCTCATACTTTGCTAAAGAACTAGAACTAGATTGGCGTATTGGCGCATCCTATTTTGAGTCGTTATTATTAGATTATGATGTGCACAGTAATTATGGCAATTGGATGTATGTTGCAGGTGTTGGTAACGATCCAAGAGATCGAAAGTTTAATGTACAATTGCAAGCAGAGCGCTATGATGCTAATGGCAAATTTAGAAGTCTTTGGTTACAGCCTAGTTTATTTAATTAACTAAACGTCACTTCGAGTGATTCTGACGAAGGCAGAATTGTATCGAGAAGAATTAGAAATTATGAAATCATCATACTTATATATACTCAAATGTTCAGATAATACTTATTATACTGGTATTACTTCAAATTTGAATCAACGTATTCTCGAACATAATATGGGTAAACATTTAGACAGTTACACATATAAACGACGACCTGTAAAACTTGAATTTTATGCTGAATTTACCGACATAAAAATTGCGATAGAAAAGGAAAAACAAATAAAAAAATGGTCTAGGAAGAAAAAAGAAGCCCTCATAAACGGTGACTACTTAGAGCTTCCTAAGCTTTCAAAAAAGAATTTTAATAAATGAATAAGTTCTCGATACACCATGCAAGAAGCATGGCACTCGAACTGACGTAAAACCTAACATGAAAGAAGCCATACTCATATTTCCGCATCAACTGTTTAAGAATTCACCTATTCTAGAGATTGAAGCTGATATTTATCTGATTGAAGAATTTCTATTCATTACGCATTATAAATTCCACAAACAAAAGATTGTCTTTCATCGTGCGTCAATGAAGGCATATGTTGACTTTTTAGAAGAAAAAGGATTTTCTGTTAACTATATTGAAGCTACGTCAGAATTCCACGATGTGCGCGAATTGATTCCTAATTTAATAGATAATGGCTTTGAAAAGCTTCATATCATTGACCCAACAGACAATTGGCTTCAAAAGCATATTAATGAAGTCTCTGAAGCCATCGATATAGAATGGTATGAGAATCCGCTTTTTATAAATTCAAAAAAAGAACTCTCTTCTTTCTTTAAACCAACTAAAAAGAAATTCTTTCAGACGTCGTTCTATAAACAACAACGCAAGAAACGCAATATTTTGATGGTTTCTGATGCGCCAGAAGGTGGCAATTGGACCTATGACGGTGATAATAGAAAGAAGTACCCTAAAGACAAAACACCACCAAGTATTCAGTTTCCAGATAAAACAGCTTATCACAAAGAAGCTGAAAACTATGTGAGGGATAATTTTAGTCATCATTATGGTAAACTTTCTGACTTTACCATTTACCCCATTGATTTTAAATCATCTGACGATTGGCTACAACAGTTTTTTGAACAACGCTTTCATGAGTTTGGACCATACGAAGATGCTATTGTTAAGGAAGAACACTTCTTAAATCATAGCATTCTCTCACCGCTCATAAATATTGGACTTCTTCACCCTTCAAAAGTGATAGAAAGGGCTATCCACTATGGAAAATCGAATGATGTTCCAATCAATTCAATTGAAGGCTTTGTAAGACAAATTTTGGGCTGGCGTGAATTTATAAGAGGCGTTTACGAAATAAAAGGAACAGAAGAGCGTACTAAGAATTTTTGGGATTTTGATCGAAAAATTCCTGCGTCCTTCTATGATGGTTCTACAGGTATTAAACCTATTGATGATGTCATAAAGAAAGTACTCAAGACTGGTTATGCTCATCATATTGAACGGCTAATGATACTTGGCAACTTTATGGTGCTATGTGAGTTCGACCCAGACGAAGTTTACAAATGGTTTATGGAACTATTTATAGATGCCTATGATTGGGTAATGGTACCTAACGTTTACGGTATGAGTCTTTATGCAGATGGAGGTTTAATGTCCACAAAACCCTACATAAGTAGTAGTAATTACATTATGAAAATGAGTAATTATACTAAGGGCGATTGGCAAGACACTTGGGATGGTCTGTTTTGGACTTTTATGGATAAGCATCGTGATTTCTTCTCTGGTAATCCACGCCTAGGCATGCTTTTGGGCAATTTAGATAGAATGAAGAAATCCACTTTAGAAAATCATTTCAATAACGCAGAACAGTTTTTAGAGCAACTTTAATATGGCAGAAAAGGAACATATCAATGTCGTTTGGTTAAAGCGCGATTTAAGACTTCAGGATAATGAAGCGATCAGTAATGCCTTAAAAATTGGCAAGCCCACGCTTCTGCTCTATGTCTTTGAGCATATTTTACTTAACGATGAGCACTACAGTGAACGCCATTTTAATTTCATTAAAGAATCCTTGAGAGATATCAATGAACAACTCAGACCTTTTAATACCAAAGTTTTAACGGTTACAAGTGATATACAAAGTGCCTTTAATCTCATCCAGGAATTCTATAAAATAGATGCTATTTACTCACACGCTGAAACGGGTCTTTTAGTCACTTACAATAGAGACAAAGAATTTACACGGTATTGCAGAAATAACATTATCCAATGGAAAGAAAGTAAAAATAATGGTGTTGAGCGTGGCTTGGTCAATAGAGACAATTGGTTTGAAAATTGGGAAAACTATATGAATCAAGATTTAGAAGTCTTTCAACCTCTTGAAAATCAATTACTATCCTTTGACACTATTCATCAGCTGGAAAGTGTAATCAACACTGCTGACCTAAATACACCAACTGAAACACCATTTCAAAAAGGTGGCAGTAAAATGGGATGGAAATATGCTAATTCATTCTTTGAAAACAGACACGAAGAATACATGACCAATATTTCTAAACCTGAAGCGTCAAGAACAAGCTGTAGCAGATTATCACCTTATATTTCCTGGGGAAATATGTCCATAAGACAAGTGTTTCAAAAAGGAAAAGCACTAAAAACAGGAAGTAAAGACAAAAGACATATTGGTGCATTTTTATCGCGTTTAAGGTGGCAAGCGCATTTCATCCAAAAATTTGAAATGGAACACACCATGGAAAATGCGAGCGTAAACAAAGGCTATCACAAACTAAAGAAAAGTATTTCTGAAGACTACCAAATAGCATGGCGAGAAGGACAAACCGGATTTCCTCTTGTCGATGCAAGTATGCGATGTCTTATAGAAACAGGCTATGTTAATTTTAGAATGCGCGCTATGCTGGTGTCGTTCTTTACACATATTTTATGGCAACCTTGGCAAGATGCCTCAGCACATCTCTCACAACAATTTTTAGATTTTGAACCTGGCATTCACTTTCCACAACTTCAAATGCAGGCCGGTGAAACAGGTATAAATAATCTTAGGATATATAATCCAACGGTAAATGGACACAAACATGATCCTGATGCCGTTTTTATTAAAAAATGGGTGCCAGAATTAGCACTCTTAGACACGGCTTTTATACACGAGCCTTATCTGATGACGGAACTTGAACAAGGTTTATACAATTTCAAATTGGGTAAAGACTATCCTTATCCCATTGTTGATATAAAAGAAAATCGCAAACGCGCTAGTGACATCCTCTGGAACATGAAGAAAGATCCTGAAGTAGTTCGTGAAAGTAATCGTATTCTAAAACGACATACTATACAAGACAGGAACCGATTATTAAAAAGTGATTAGACATTCTTAATTTAAACCTACTTTCTTACAATCATAATTCTCTGTTAATTTTTGTTTAACTATTCATCCAAAAAGTTAAACATTTGTATATTTACATAGATATGATATTGAATACAACACATCACAACCCTGACCACAAACAAATAATCGCCGATTTAGTTGGTGATGCATTCAGTTTGGTACAGAAGTTGAAAATGAAAGGTATAGGGTCTAAACGCATGATAATTGACGAAGTCAGTCCTAACATGCAAAGCATGATGAATTCAGTATCTGATATTAATTATGGTAGTATAGAATTACGTCCAAAAGGCATTTTAGTTAGAATTACTAAAGGTCTAAAAAGTTTTACTTGGATTATTCCATATTACCAACTTGTAATTTATAAAGTAAACGGATCGAGCATCCATGCACAAGGGCGTTACATTCATTTTAGAAACAGCAAAACATTCCAAGAGAACAAGAAATTTTTTGATAAGCTATTGGATGAAAAAGTAAAGTATGATATGCAATATGCAATGCCTCAATTTATATGAATATAGCAATTAAGGACATTGATCGCATAATAGAAATGGCTTGGGAAGACAGAACACCTTTTGAAGCAATAACATTTCAGTTTGGATTGAAGGAACAAGAAGTGATTGAACTGATGCGAAGCGAAATGAAACCCAGTAGTTTCAGAATGTGGAGAGAACGTGTTCAAGGAAGAGCCACCAAACACAGTAAAAAAAGAACGTTTGACAAAGGCAGATTTAAATGTTCACGTCAGAGAACAATAACAAATAACTCTATTTCAAAACGATAACACGTGCTTTGATTTAAGCTTGGAGTACTTAAAGACAGCACATAAAAAAGATTCTATGAAAACAGAAACACTTCCCCAAAAAAATGGTCATCATCTTAATGGATTTAGCATTGAGGATATAGGAGATGATCATTTATTTACAAGCTTAGACACACCAATGAAAACCAACGCTTTCGATATGTCTAACGAAGAAAAGAAAAATCGCATTTCCATATTATTTTCAGAAATAATGGATGTTTTAGGTTTAGATTTAACGGACGATTCATTAAAAGGTACACCAGACCGTGTAGCTAAAATGTATATCGAGGAAATATTTTCAGGTTTAGATCCTGAGAATAAACCAAAAATAGCCTTATTTGATAATAAATATCAGTACAACCAAATGCTAGTTGAAAAGAATATTACGTTCTATTCAAACTGCGAGCATCACTTTGTACCTATTATTGGTAAAGCACACATTGCATATAAATCGTCCGGAAAAGTCATTGGCTTATCAAAATTAAACCGCATAGTACAATACTACGCTAAACGTCCACAAGTACAAGAACGATTAACAAATCAAATTGCAAACGAGCTAAAAACCGTTTTAGAAACGGAAGATGTAGCAGTTATAATCGATGCTAAGCACCTTTGTGTGTCATCAAGAGGAGTTAAAGACGATACGTCTGCAACGGTAACTACGTATTATGGAGGTGAGTTTAATACACCAGAAAAAATAGCAGAATTGCAAAATTATATAAACAATTAAATCATGGATATTTTAGAAAAAGCAGTTGAATTCGAAAACAGAAAGTTTTCATTCAAAACAACAAGCGACAGAATTTTAGCAGCTAGAGAAGCTAAAGAAATCATCCTAGGTGTTAACGAAGTATACAAACAAAAAAAAGACGCTCAACTTATGGAGTTAATGAAGCGTTTAACAGTAATTAAACAAAAAATAGAAAAACGATTGAAAGGTCGTCCCCTAACCGCAGCATAAGCAATGAGCAGATTAATAGTGATTGGAGGAAGCAAAGGTATAGGCAATGCAATTGTCTCATCTTTGCTTTCTTCTTATGATGAAGTAGTAAACATTAGCAGAACCCAACCAGAACAAAGAGCAGGTAATTTAAAGCACTTTGACTGTGACGTCCTTAGTGACGAGTTGCCAGATATTGAATCCGCTGACGGTTTAGTGTATTGTCCTGGCAGTATCAATCTTAAACCTATCAATCGCTTGAGTATTGACGATTTTAAGAATGATTTTGACATTAATGTATTAGGTGCTGTAAAGGCTATTCAAAAGTATTTACCGGCTTTAAAAAATGGTAGCAATCCTTCGGTAGTTTTATTTAGTACTGTTGCGGCAAAATTAGGCATGCCTTTTCATGCTAGTGTTGCAGCTTCAAAGGCTGCAGTAGAAGGACTTACCAAATCGTTAGGAGCAGAATTGGCACCAACCATAAGAGTTAATGCCATTGCGCCAACTGTAACAGCTACTGATTTAGCATCTAAATTACTACGTAATGATAGAATGATTGAAAATATAAATGAGCGTCATCCGCTTAAAAAACACTTACAACCTCAAGAAGTAGCTGATATGGCTGGATTTTTACTGTCAAATAAAGGCGCTTCTATGTCTGGTCAAGTAATTGAAATGGACTGTGGAATTGTAAGCTTTAAAATTTAAAAACATGAACCCATTAAAAGCCTTTGTAGGCACATTAACAGCTACAGATAATGTTATAGTTGAAAATCCAACAAAATCTATATACGATATTGAAATCAACAGCTTAAATGGTAGCCCAATTAACCTTTCAGAATTTAAAGGAAAGAAAATTTTATTTGTCAATGTAGCATCAAAATGTGGTTTTACACCTCAGTATAGGGAGCTTCAAGAACTATATGACTATTATAAAAGAGAACTTGTAATAATTGGAGTTCCATGCAATCAATTTGGAAATCAAGAGCCTGGAAATTCAGTGGAGATTCAAGAGTTCTGCCAGGTGAACTACGGTGTATCCTTTTTAATAACAGAAAAAATTGACGTGAAAGGTCCTAACCAGCATCCTCTTTATGAATGGTTAACCAAGAAGTACATCAATGGTAGGCAAAATTCTTCTGTAAAATGGAATTTCCAAAAGTATCTCGTCGATGAAAATGGTGAGTTTTTAGATTACTTCTACTCCATTACAAAACCGTTTAATAGTAGAATTACAAAATATTTAAAATAGAAATTCATGTTTGGGATATTCAAAAAAACATCAGAAGTAGAAAAATTACAGAAGCAATATGAAAAGCTTATGGCAGATTGGCACAAATTATCAGCAACCAATCGTGCCGCAAGTGATAAGAAATATTCTGAAGCCCAGAAGATACTTGACCAAATAGAGAATTTAAAACCTGAATAGGTTTGAAGCAAATCTATGTTCTCATATTATTTTTAATTATCAACTTTGGAGGCTTGGCCTTAGGCAATCTCTTTATGGGAGATGGTGTTAATGAAATATGGTATAAAAGTCTTAATAAAGCACCTTGGACACCTCCAGGTTGGCTTTTTGGAGTTGCTTGGACAGTAATAATGATTTGCTTTTCAATCTATCTGTCATTTTTATTTACCCTAAGAAAATCAAAGTTTGTAATATTTATTTTCATAATTGCTTTTTTACTGAATGTAAGCTGGAATTATGTATTCTTTAACCAGCATTTTACAAGTATTGCTTTTTTCAATCTTATTGCCTTAACTTTAGTTATTATATATCTGTTTATCAGTTTTGGTGATGACGAATTAAGCAAAATGAAATACTTACTCTTACCCTATATCCTATGGCTTTGTATTGCAACATCACTCAATGGCTATGTTGTATTCAACAACTAAAACAATGAAAATCTACACACTACATAAAAAACAAAAATTGCCCATAACATTAGATGAAGCTTGGGCATTTTTGTGTAATCCAGCCAACCTCTCTAAATTAACACCACAAGAAATGAATATGACAATTATTTCAGGTGCTGATAGACCTATGTATGCTGGTCAGGTATTGCAATACAGCGTTACACCATTACCTGGCTTCAAAACTAAATGGGTGAGCGAAATAACACAGTATGAAGAAAAAAAGTACTTTGTAGATCTTCAGCTATATGGTCCCTATGCCTTTTGGCATCATAAACATTTTGTACATGAGATTGAAGGTGGTGTAGAAATGGAAGATATTATTGACTATAAAGTACCATTAGGTATACTTGGTCGCTTGGTACATCCTTTTTTGGTAAAGCCTAAACTAGAAGCTGTATTTAACTACAGAAAAGAACAACTAGAACAATTATTCGGAACCTATTAACTATGGCAAGTCACCTAAGTATATTTTGGTTTAGACGAGATCTAAGACTAGACGATAATGTTGGTTTAATTAATGCCTTAAAGGGTAACCATGAGGTATTACCTATTTTTATTTTCGATTCTGAAATACTTGATAAACTGCCAAAAGATGATGCTCGATTAACCTTTATACATGACACACTTCAAGGTATTAGGGAAAAACTCCATAATGATTACGGTAGTGGGATTGGAATGTTTCATGGTAAACCTCTGGAGATTTTTAGAGCACTCCTTAAAAAATATGACATAAAAGAAGTATTCACCAATCATGATTATGAGCCCTATGCTACAGAACGTGACACAGAAATAAAATCGCTTTTAGAATCAAATAATATTAGCTTTAACACTTTTAAGGATCAAGTTATTTTTGAAAAGGACGAAGTGGTTAAAAAGGACGGGAAACCATATGTGGTATACACACCTTATATGAGAATATGGAAAGAGAAGTTTAAAACTCTAGACTTTAAATTTTATCCATCTGAAAAAGAATTGAACAACCTCGTAAAAGATACCAACTTACCAAATTTAAGTCTAGAAGATATAGGATGTAATAGATCTACCCAGTCGATAAAACCTTATGAGGTTTCACCAACTTTAATCCAGGAGTATGAAGCCACGCGTAACTTCCCAGCTAAAGATGCAACCTCTCGCTTAGGTCCACATTTACGTTTTGGTACGGTAAGTGTGCGGAAAATGGTTGATAAAGCTGTACAAGAAAAGAATGAAATATTCTGGCAAGAACTTATTTGGCGCGAGTTTTTTATGCAAATATTATGGCATTTTCCGCATACAAAAGACCAATCATTTAAATCTAAATACGATAGAATTGAATGGCGTAATAACGAAGACGAATTTAAATTATGGTGTGAAGGTAAAACAGGTTATCCTTTAGTTGATGCTGGTATGCGTCAATTGAATGAAACAGGTTTTATGCATAATAGAGTTCGTATGTTAGTTGGTAGTTTTCTATGTAAACATCTACTTATCGATTGGCGTTGGGGTGAAGCCTATTTTGCTGAGAAATTACATGATTATGAAATGGCGAGTAACGTTGGTAATTGGCAATGGGTAGCTGGCTCTGGTGTTGATGCTGCACCCTACTTTAGAATATTTAATCCCACTTCACAGATTCAAAAATTTGATAAGAATTTAGACTACATAAAAAAATGGGTTCCAGACTTTCAAGAACTTACATATCCTGAAAAAATGGTTGATCATAAAATGGCGAGAGAACGTTGCTTAATAACTTATAAATCTGCATTAAATTAACAGGGATTTTATATTTTATTAAATAAATTAATTTTTTTCTAAAATTTTATACAATAAATAAAAACTAAACACGTTGTCTTTTTAAGACGTGAACGTCTTGAATTGAAAATAACCATTTCAAAAACAATTTAAAAGCTCTGATGTGCCTCAGAGCTTTTGCTTTTTACATACAAAAAAAGCTTCAAGTTAACTTGAAGCTTTTCTAATAATTTCGTTATAACGATTACATCTAATTACCCGGTAAACGTTCAATTTTTGCACCAATGGCCTTTAATCGTTGATCAATATTTTCATAACCTCTATCAATTTGTTCAATATTATGAATAATGGATGTGCCTTTAGCTGAAAGTGCAGCGATAAGCAAGGAAATACCAGCTCTAATATCTGGTGACGTCATAGTCGTTGCCTTTAAAGTAGACTTAAAATCGTGACCAATGACTGTTGCTCTGTGTGGATCACAAAGAATAATCTTTGCACCCATATCTATCAATTTATCCACAAAGAATAATCGACTTTCAAACATTTTTTGGTGTACCAATACTTCTCCTCTAGCCTGTGTCGCTATCACTAATACTATGCTCAACAAATCTGGTGTAAAACCTGGCCAAGGTGCATCTGCAATAGTCAATATAGAGCCGTCTATATAATTTTGTATTTGATACCCATCTTTATGCGCTGGTATATGAATATCATCACCTTGCTGCTCTACAGTAATACCAAGTTTTCTAAATACGTTTGGTATTTGTCCTAAATCCTCCCAACTTACATCTTTAATAGTCAGTTCACTTTTTGTCATTGCGGCCAATCCAATCCAACTGCCAATCTCAATCATGTCAGGTAACATGGTGTGTTCTGTGCCACCTAAACTATCAACACCATCAATTACTAGCATATTAGATCCTATCCCAGAAATTTTAGCTCCCATTCGGTTAAGCATCCTGCACAACTGTTGCAAATAGGGTTCGCAAGCAGCATTGTAAATAGTAGTTTTACCTTCAGCCAATACAGCTGCCATAACAATATTCGCAGTGCCTGTTACAGAGGCTTCATCTAAAAGCATAAATGCACCCTTTAAACGCTCTGCTTCTACGCCATAAAAATGATCTTCTCTATTATATCTAAATTTAGCCCCTAGGTTAATAAAGCCTTCAAAATGCGTATCGAGACGTCTACGACCAATTTTATCTCCTCCTGGTTTTGGGATATATCCTTTGCCAAAACGCGCTAGTAATGGTCCTACAATCATAATTGATCCTCTCAGACCTCGTCCTTCACCCTTAAACTCATCAGACTCTAGATAATCTAGATTTATATGCTCGGCTTTAAATGAATATGTATTCGCATCAATTTTATTAACCTCAACACCCAAATTACCAAGAAGTGTAATTAGTTTATTGACATCAACAATATCTGGTATATTATTTATTGTAACCGTTTCTGGTGTTAAAAGAACGGCACATAGAATTTGCAGGGCTTCGTTTTTAGCACCTTGTGGCTTAATAGATCCTTTGAGTTGGTGGCCACCTTCAATTTTAAATGTACTCATACGTTTTAGTAACGTTTTCTATTGCTAGAATATTTCTTTTTGGGTGCTTTTTTACCGCCCTTACTGCTATACTTAGATTTAGTGCGTAATAAGCTAGAAGAATCGCTTAAGTCCTCTTCACTATTCCTAAGATCGATTTCTCCATTAGACAATTCAAATAAATGATTGAAAATCACAGAATCTTCAACACTATCTTTATTCCAATTGAGAAAGCATTTTTTCATATGGTTAGCAATAGTGTAAACCAAGGCATTTTTCATTTCTCCTTCTTCCCATGTACGCGCAACATCAATCATCGTTTTAATATTGTTTCCGTAAAAACGATATTTAGGATGGTTTTGCGGATATTCTAATGGATCTGGCTTAGAGGTCAATTCCTCTTCAGAAGGTTTTGGGTAAGGCGAATCTGCATCCAATTGAAAATCGGACATGATAAAAAGCTGATCCCAAAGTTTATGCTGAAAATCTGGCACATCCCTTAAATGAGGTTGCAAATTCCCCATTACAGAAATTATTGCTTTTGCTAATTTATTTCGTTCTTCTTTGGTTTCACGCGTTTTAGCATGATTAATCATCTTTTGCATATGACGTCCATACTCTGGTATAATCAAATGCTCGCGTTCTGTGTTGTATTCTAAATCGTCTATCAAAATTATTATAATGTGTAGTAAACAAAATTAAAACCCGTAGTCTTTAGGTTTTGTTGCAAAGTACAAAAAATAATGAAGCCCAAAAGAAATTTTAAAGGGAAATTACACCTTCTATTTTTTCAGCTACTTCACGGTATTTTGCAATTACGGTATCAGGATTTTTCATTCTTACATTTATAGAAATACTTGTGTACTTGCCATTTTTTGAAGCTCTAGTATTTATTACTGCGCCCAAATGATTAAAAAGTCCTTTTAAGTTGTCTATTTTTTCTGTTTCAGAAATTACAATAAACTTATACAAATAGGTCGTTGGCCACAAGGCTGTATCTTGCAGCTGAACCTTCAATTTACTATAAAATTCATCCGAATTATCAGTGTTGCTCATATCACAATTTTTCAAGTGCAAAGATACATTTAACTTTGCATTTTTCTGTCTTATTTTTTATCACGAATTTTACTGCAAAAATATTGCCAATTTGAATCCAAAGAAAATTGTAATTACCGGTGGCCCAGGTACCGGTAAGTCTTCCATAATAAATCATCTCAAAGCCCGAGGGTTTCTTTGCTATGATGAAATTTCGAGACAGGTCACTTTACAGGCTAGGAAAGACGGCATAGAACAGCTGTTTTTAACCAAACCACTTCTGTTTAGTAAAAAGCTGTTAGAAGGCAGAAAGCAACAGTTTTTAAGCGCAACTGAAGAGTCACGTAATTTGGTTTTTTTAGACAGAGGTTTACCTGACGTATTGGCGTATATGGATTTTATTGGCGATGATTATCCCAACAAATTTATTGAAACCTGCGAAGCACATCAATACGACTATATTTTTGTATTGGCACCATGGCAAGAAATTTTTACAAGCGACAGTGAACGTTATGAAAATTTTGAACAAGCCATTGAAATTCACCATCATCTATTAAAAACCTACATGAGATTTGGCTATCAGCTCATTGATGTCCCTTTCGAAACCATAGAAAAACGCACTGATTTTGTTCTAGAGGTATTAAATTTGTAATAATGCATCCAATTGAAGTTTTAGAGCGTTACTGGAATTATACTTCCTTTAGACCATTACAAGAAGACATTATTACTTCTGTTCTTGAAAATGAGGATACCTTCGCCCTATTACCAACAGGTGGTGGCAAATCTATTTGCTTCCAAATTCCAGCACTAGTAAAAGAAGGAATTTGCATCGTAGTATCCCCTTTAATCGCATTAATGAAGGATCAGGTATCTGCACTAAAACGAAAGGGTATTAAAGCTATAGCACTAACCTCTGGCATTTCTTATAGCGAATTAGATACACTCTTAGATAACTGCATTTATGGTAATTATAAGTTTCTATACTTATCTCCAGAGCGGTTACAACAACCTCTGGTGCAAGAGCGTATTCAACAAATGAAAGTAAATCTCATTGCCGTTGACGAGGCGCATTGTATCAGTCAATGGGGTAACGATTTTAGACCAGCGTACAATAATATTAAACTATTAAGAGATATTCACCCACATGTTAATTGCATAGCTTTGACCGCCACGGCAAAGCATAATATTGTGGATGATATTATTGAGAATTTAGACTTTGTAGCACCAAAAATCTATAAAGCATCATTCAGCAGACCCAATATTGGTTATCATGTAATTCATACAGACGATAAATTATATAAGCTACAACATTTATTGACCAAGCATCCTGGTGCATCCATCATTTATGTACGAAATCGCCGTGCCACAAAGGATATTCATAATTATTTGGAAACAAGAGGGTTTTCTACAACCTTCTACCATGGTGGCATTACCAACAAAGAAAAGCAAGACCGATTACAGCAGTGGACCGATGGTAAAAAGGAAATAATGATTGCCACAACTGCTTTTGGAATGGGAATTGATAAAGCTAATGTAAAAACCGTATTACATTTCAATTTACCAGAAAGTTTAGAAAGTTATTATCAAGAGGCAGGTCGCGCAGGTCGCGATGGCAATGCCGCTTATGCATATATATTAAAACAACATATTGACCAAGATCATCTTAAAAGCCAGTTTTTAAGTACCCTACCTTCTATTGACTTTATAAAGTTGGTCTATAATAAGCTCTGCAATTATTTTCAGGTATCTTACGGTGAAGGTGAAAACAGTCAGTATCAGCTCGATTTTAAATCCTTTTGCAACACCTACCAGCTAAGTGCAAGTATTACCTATAACGTATTGTTGGCACTAGATAGAAATGGTATTATTGCATTAACGCAACACTTTAATTTTCGGACAAAAATTCAGTTTGTTGTCACAAATGACCAACTGTTTAAATACCTTGAAAAACATTTAGACCTTAATACCATAGTTAAGGTATTATTGCGGACTTATGGTGGTATTTTTGATTATGAGACCAAGGTGAATCTCAATTTGGTTATCACCAAATCCAACCTTTCTGAAAAGAAGGTCATGGATCAACTAAAAATATTAGAAAAAGACAATATTATTAGTCTTCAGATTGCCAATACGGATTCTGAAATTACGTTTTTACAACCGCGTGAAGATGAGATTACCATAAATCCCATTGCCAAAACCATAGAGCATCAACATAAACTGAAACATCAACAAATTGAAGCGGTAATAGATTACATTAATAATGACACACAATGCAAAAGCACCCAGTTGTTGGCTTATTTTGGTGAAACACAAAAGAAGGCTTGTGGGAAATGTTCAGTGTGTTTGTCAAATGAATTACAGCCCAATGTTCCTGAAACCAAAGCGATATCAAAGCATATTCTGAAAGCGTTAGAACAAGAAGACTTAACATCACGACAATTATTGAATCAATTGAAATGTAATGAAACGCTACTTCTGAAAAGCCTTTCTGAATTAGTAGAACTAGAGAAAATAGAAATCACAGCAACAAATACCTACAAAAAATTATGACAGCTAAACGAGATATAAGAATTGTATTTATGGGCACTCCAGATTTTGCAGTGGCAACACTTAAATCACTTTTAGACCATAATTATAATGTTGTTGGCGTTATTACTGCTGCAGATAAACCAGCTGGTCGTGGCAGAAAATTAAGAGCTTCAGCAGTAAAACAATTTGCGGTTGAGCACAATTTAAAAATACTACAACCTACAAATTTAAAAGCTGAATCTTTTATTGAAGAGCTTCAGTCACTAAACGCCAATCTTCAGATTGTGGTTGCGTTTAGGATGTTACCTAAAGTGGTTTGGCAAATGCCAGAATACGGCACATTTAATTTACACGCTTCATTATTACCACAATACAGAGGCGCTGCTCCAATCCACTGGGCTATTATTAATGGTGAGACAGAAACTGGTGCCACTACCTTCTTTATAGACGAAAAAATTGACACTGGAGCCATTATAATGTCTGAAAGTATTGCTATTGGCGAAGACACAACAGTTGGTGAGTTACACGATGATTTAATGGTGCTAGGAAGTGAATTGGTTATTAAAACCGTACAACTCATAGAAACTGATGATGTTAATACTACGATACAGTCAAAATCTGATGATTTAAAAACAGCTTACAAACTCAACCGTGATAATTGTAAAATCGATTGGTCTGATAGTTTAGATGCCATTTTCAATAAAATAAGAGGGCTAAACCCATTTCCAGCAGCTTGGTGTTATTTAGACAATAATGATGAAGGACCTCTAACGGTAAAGTTATTTGCCGTGGAGAAAAGGAAAGACAAGCATAATCTTAGTAGTGGGCAACTCATTGTAAATAAGGAAAAAATAGAAGTGGCGTGTAAAAATGGTTTTATAATTATTAAGGAAATACAGCTTCCTGGCAAACGAAAAATGGATGTAAAATCGCTCTTAAATGGATTTACCTTTGCGAAAACGGCCAAACTCCTCTAATCCCTTGATACCATTGACTTAGTAAAAATTCCGACAAAATACATAGCTTTATTAACAAAAGGGTCAACTTATTAACAAAATCGCCGTTTTCCCTTGCTATTACTTGCGCAGCTTAATATTACTCATAAATTTGTGTACGGATTTTTAACAACTAATACTAAAATCCGAATTTTTAACAATTTAAATTTAAAATTTTATGAACAAAACAGATTTAATCAATGGTATGGCAGAAAATGCTGGGATCACTAAAGCAGCTGCTAAGAAAGCATTAGACTCTTTATTAATTGATATCGAGGGATCTTTACAAAAAGGTAACAGAGTTTCTTTAGTTGGTTTTGGTTCTTGGTCAGTTTCTAGAAGAGCTGCAAGAGATGGAAGAAACCCACAGACTGGTAAAACAATCAAAATAAAAGCTAAAAATGTAGTAAAATTTAAGGCAGGATCTGACTTAAATAGCGCTGTAAACTAAGATATTTTTATTTTATATAGAAAGCCTGCTCAATGAGCGGGCTTTTTTTATGAATTTAAGTTTAAAGTCCTAAAGTTGTGTATTTCATAAAAAAAACCTAGATTTAATAACCACTTAGGACACTAACAATCAAAAACATGAAACCTGAAAAAGGCAATTTACTTATTGCAGAACCATCCATTATCGGAGATATATCATTTAATCGTGCCGTAATTCTTTTGGCAGATCATAATGCGTTGGGTTCAGTTGGTTTTATTTTAAACAAACCTTTAGAATATAATTTAAAGGATTTGGTTGAAGGCACGGAATCGGATTTTACCATATACAATGGCGGACCTGTAGAACAAGACAATCTTTACTTTATTCATAAATCACCAGACCTAATACCTAATAGTGTAGAAATTTCTAACGGTATTTTTTGGGGTGGTGACTTTAGTGTGGTTTTGGATCTTATCAATACCGATAAAATCTCACAAGATGATATTAGGTTTTTCCTTGGCTACTCAGGTTGGGCAGAAGAACAATTAGATAGCGAGCTAGAATCTAATGCCTGGTTGGTATCTGAGAATGTTTACGACAATGATATTATTGCTAAAAGTTGTTCGTCTTTTTGGCGCGAAAAGATGATAGAACTCGGTGGTGATTATAGCATTTGGTCTAATGCACCTGAGAATCCAAGCTACAACTAAACACAATTCGCTTATTTCAATTCCATAAATCCGTTGCTTCCGACCTTGTCGGAAATCTATATCAATGATTGCGGATTATACTCAAATGCCACATCTAGAGGAGTCTTAATTTCGCATTTATTTTGGTAATTACAGTCTTGGCGAATTCAGAGCCATATTCTTTTTTGCGGTATTTTGAAATAGGCTGAACACCAACAATGACATTGGTTATAAATAACTCATCTGCTTTTTGCAGTTCAAATGGAGATATAGAGGCTTCCTCTACAATAAGGTTTACATCTTTTCGCAACACCTCTAAAACCTGTTGGCGCATTATACCTTTTAAGCAACCATCTTCTAAAGGTGGTGTTTTAATACGATCGCCTTTCACCAAAAACAGATTCCCATTTAGGGCCTCAATAACACTCTTATTGGTATTTAAAACCAAACAATTGTTGAGTCCATTTTCTTCAGCATAAATACTGCCTATAACCTGTATGACTTTACTGTTAGATTTTAAACCAGATAATAAACCAGGTGCCATATAGTAATCCTTATACAGATCTACTTCATAAAATGAATCGTCTATAGTATAGAATGGATTGGGATGTACCTCTGCAACAATGTTATAATTAACTGTGGCGTCTTTACTTGGCATATACTTACCACCTTCTCCTCTATCTACATTGAGACGTACGCGCGCTACAGAACTGCTTAGATTATTGGCTTCAACGGTTTTTAAAATTTGCTCTTCAAGAAATTCCATGGTAAAATTCATAGGAATATCCATTCGCATAATACGCATAGATGCCATGAGTCTAAAGTAATGATCTTCCCAAAAGAATATTTTACTGTTAACCACTTTAAGGGTTTCAAAAAGGGCATCACCATACTTGTAACCTCTATTTTCAGAAGTTAACTTAGAATCTGCTTCAGGTACAAGTTCACCGTTAAAATTTACCATAAAAAAAGTCTCGATTTGTTTTTAAAAAATCGAGACAAAGATATAATAGAATAGTTAGTTACGTGTTAAGCAGAACCTAAAACTTGTTTTAAACTAGAGATTTGATTATCCCATAACATTTTAGCTTCTTCCACCTCATCCTCTTCCGCAAAATCCGTTACCATTAAGGACACATCTTTTGTAATCTCATCGACCTGAATGCGCAGCTCAAAGTAATAGCTAGCACCATCTTCATCGTCTTCTAACCACCGGAATTTAATACGCTCACTACTTTTTTTGCTTAGTAATTTTGCTTGCTCTTCCGATCCGTCCCAGATAAAGGTAAACAACTCACCACGAGAATTTACATTATCTGCAAACCACTCAGATAAGCCAGAAGGCGTAGATATGTATTGGTATAATAATGAAGGAGATGCGTGAATCACAAACTCCATTTCAAATTTTTCTTTATCGTCCATTTACAGTAAGTATTATCTGCTCAATATATACAATTATGGTACAATTCAAAACTTTATTAGAAAATTATTTTTTTAGAATGTAATGTTTGTTGTAGCAGAATTTGTTTTTATATTTGCACCCGCAATTATGGCGAGGTAGCTCAGTCGGTTAGAGCGTCGGATTCATAACCCGGAGGTCACGAGTTCAATTCTCGTTCTCGCTACAAATCATAAGTGTCAGAATTTAAACGGTTTAGATTTTCACTAAACCGTTTTTTTATGTTTACGATTAATCAAATCCTTACATTTGCATACGAAAGTGAATACGAAAGTGCATACGATTTGCCAAAAAAGAGACTTTTTTCCAATCCTAAAATCTACACTGCCAACGGCAGACTCAAAAAACGTTGGTATGTCTATTTCTCATATAGAGACCCCAGTACTGGCAAACTAAAACGCCTGACCCCTTTTTATGGTCAAGCCAATCAATATAAGACCAAAGAAGAACGTCTTGAGGTACTTACAGTTTATAGAAAAGTATTGTTGAAACTATTAAAGCAAGGCTACAACCCCTTTGAAGACAACACTGCGCTTTTTGAAAAGTTAAATCCAAAACTAGGACAGAAAACGGCTAATAACTTGTCGGAAAGCATCAGCATTAACCAAAACGTTTCGGAGGAAGAGCATGATAATTCCAAAGGTCTTACTACGATCACAGAAGCTTTTGAAATAGGCCTTAAACTGAAAGAAAAATCAATAAGTGAACGCACTTATAAAGACTATAAAAACAAAATAAATACTTTCAAAAAGTGGTTGGAAAACAATTATCCTAATATAACCACAACTGACCAGTTGAATAAAAAAGTATTTCAAGATTTTTTATTTGACAAGCTGACAACCTCTTCAGCAAGGAACAGAGATAACTACAGAACCGACCTGAGCAGTGTGATGCAAGTATTGGAAGATGCCGAAATAATTAAGGAGAATTACTTAAGACGAATAAAAAAACTTGGGTCTAGACCGGAACGGCACAAAACATATTCAGAACAGCAGCAAAAAGAGATTTTTGAGTACCTTGAAATAAATGACCCATTATTGCTATTGTTCATTAAGTTTTTCAGCTATTCGTTTATGCGACCCAAAGAAGCATGCCGATTAAGGATAAAAGATATTAATATTGACGAGAGAACAATTCAGTTCAAGGCAAAGAATAGTAGCTTAAAAACAAAACTTATTCCGAGTATTTTGCTAAAAGAATTGCCGGACATAACTGATATGGATCAAGAAGCATTTCTTTTTACTCCTCATAATATAGGTGGAAAATGGAATGCAAGCCTAGAAAGTAGAAGAAACTATTTTTCAAAACGATTTAGAAAAGTTGTAAAGTCACATTTTAAGTTAGGGACAGATTATGGTTTGTATGGTTTTAGGCACACCTATATCACCAAACTCTACAGGGCTTTTGAAAACGAATCCTCACCATTTGAGGCAAAAAGCAAACTAATGCAAATTACGGGGCACTCTTCAATGGTATCATTAGAAAAATACCTTCGTAACATAGATGCACAATTACCCAAGGATTTCTCGGACAAACTGAAGACTATATTATGAGCAGAGATTCATTATATGAATATTATTTAAGTCTTATCCCAAATGTGATAACTCACTTTTGTTTCTTTATACCCAGCAAAAATATACCGCCGGAGTTTTTTGAACGATTCGATGTATTGAACATCGAATTTCTATTGGACAATGCCCTAATAATGGATGAATACAAGGGACCCATTTTATTTGAAGATTATAAAGACTCAGGTACTATCAAAATGATGACTAATCTGGAGCAAAACACTTTTGGCTTGATTGAAAAAAAGGCCGGGTCAACCGAACTTGAATTTGATTTTCTTTTTTCAAAATACACCAAACTGATAGAAAACACATATTTGACCGCTATATGGCTTGCTGAAAACGTAAACATTTTCCTTAATCCAGATGTTGAATTGAAGGAGTATTTAATCCTTCAGCAGAACAATTTCAAAGATCATCTGGAAACCTTAAGAAATACGTTTAAAAAATCACAAGGTAACCTACCAAGAACAGACTTTAAAAAGAAGATAGTACTCGATGATCTTTTGCCGGGCATTAAAAAAAGCTTAACAAGTCCTGCAGGTAAAAAAATTATAAATCACGTCAAGAAAATTTGTGATAATAAAACCGGAATTAACTTAGATAAAATTGTTATTGACGATTCGGATAATTCTAAAGTCACGAAAAAAGCAAAAAAGATAGTTGCTGATGAGAAGGAAATAGAAAATATTCTATTAAAACAATACTTCGGAATCAGGGAAAAATTGTAACTTATACGTAAAATAAACGTTTATTTGACGTATAAATATGGAAATTAAAGAAATTTGCAACAATTGTTATAAAGATTATACCCCCAAACGACGTGGTGTTCAAAAATTTTGCAGTAACTCATGCAGAAGCAGGCATTGGCAAAAAAAACAAGGGACTAAGACCCTAATAAAACAGGAAAATAATAATACATCTACATCTACCGAAAAAAAAGAATCCATTTCATTGGCTGGAGTTGGTAATGCCGCTTTAGGTACTTTTACCGTTGATACAATCTCAAATTTATTAACCCACCCTGACAATAAGCCAGCAACAAAAGGTGATATTAAAAAATTGATAGCTTTAGTAAAGGGGGATCATTATTTCCGAGTTAAAAATGTACGCCCCAATGTATTCGGTCATTACCCCTATTATGATCTTGAAACGGAATCGGTAGTATTTCTAAAAATTTAAAATAAAAAAGACGTCTATATAAAACGTCTTTTTCAGCTATTAATCGAACACTTAAAGGATTCTAAATATAATTTAGAATTTAACCTTAGTTAGTCGGTCACAAAATTATCGAATCTACGTTATATAAAAATTATCATATGTTAAAATGCCATGGTAACTACAAATTATCCATTCTTATTTTATTGACATATAGTCTTGCCATTTTACAAGAACGAACTTATCTATATTACTTTCCTTCCTTCGTAAAAACCCATATTCGTAAACAAAAAAATATATATCTCCTTTATTATTCTTCCAATAGTGGGTAAAAAACTTGGCATTAAAACCTTCATTTTCTAATACCAAAGATCTTACTGTAGCCTTGCCTGCTTTATTGTATTGTTTTAGTATTTTTCTGTTCAGTTTAAGCTGATTATCAACTTTATTATAAAAGCGAGGTGTTTCGGATTTAGATTTTTGATACTGATAAGAACTTTTGCAATGTGCATCACAATATATTTTATCAGACCGCCCAATTAATTCTTTTGAACAGTACTTACATGTCTTTGTAGTTGTCATTATCAGTATATAATACGAATAATATACGTATAATATTCGATTAAGTAAAACACAACCTATAAATTGCAGTATGAGACTAAACAAACATATTACATTAAAGCATCTGTTGATCAACAACAATAAATTTATTGGTCTTCAATTCAATTCAGACAAAGTATTAAACAGCTTAGTCAAGGACCTTAATGGCTTAGAGTGGAGTAATGATTACGGTATGTTTTGTGTTCCTAACAACAAAACAAATCTAAACGCGATCTTCACTTTGTTTAAAGGTGTTGCTTGGATAAACACAAATTATTTCTTTGACAAATCCAACTCAAAACAACTTGATGAAAAGTTTGATGTACAATGGTTTAGAAATAGAGAAAAACCTACCAACTATAAAACTTGTCCAGAGTCTTTTCTTGACAAACTAGAAATTAAAAGATATGCCAACAATACTGTTAGATCATATGTTTCTTGTTTTGAGCGATTTATTAACTTCTATGACAATAAAGAAATTGACGAGTTAAATGAATCTGATGTTCGTGAATATATTAGGTCCCTTGTTCAAAACAATTGGTCCAATTCATATATCAATCAAAGCATAAACAGCATTAAGTTTTATTATGAAGTTGTTTTAGGTATGCCCAATCGATTCTATAAAATCGAACGGCCACGAAAGGAAAAAAAGTTGCCTACAGTACTCTCACCGTCTGAGGTTAAATCTCTCATAAATGCTACGAGCAATATGAAACACAGATGTATTGTTTCATTATTATACTCGGCAGGACTAAGACGGAGTGAACTGCTTAATCTCACTTTGACAGATATAGATAGTGAAAGAATGCTCATTAAGGTAGTAGATTCCAAAGGCAAAAAAGATAGGTTCACATTATTGGCCCAATCTACTCTTGAAGATTTAAGAATCTACTATAAAGAGTTTAGACCAAAAAATTACCTGTTTGAAGGTCAAAAAACAGAGCGATACAGTGCTACGAGCGTTGCAAAAATTATTGCCAACGCCGTTGCAAAAACAAAAATTAAGAAACACGTTACAGCCCACACCCTAAGACATAGTTTTGCCACTCACCTATTAGAAAACGGTACAGATTTGAGATACATTCAACTATTACTTGGGCATAGCTCCACAAAAACAACTGAGATCTATACTCATGTTGCTTCCCACAGCTTCAATTCTATTAAAAATCCTCTGGATTTGTAAGAAAAAAGAGTAATTTTAGTGGAATAAAACATAGTGGGGATAAAAACAATGTTTTTATTCCCTCGTTGTGCATAATTTAACCAAACAAAAACGTGAAAAAAATATTCATCTTGACTCTACTCTCATTTTTCGGTTGTAAA
>NZ_JBKQXM010000005.1:0-280644 GCF_046762865.1 Winogradskyella sp. A2 | reverse complement strand
AAGACCGTAGCGATCAGTAACGATGTGTTACCGGCAGGCGCGAGTCTGGGAGACGAATTGACGTACACGATCACTGTAGAGAACACAGGGAACGTAACGCTCAGCAACGTGGCCCTTACCGATACGTTCTTGGATGCCAACGGCAACCCTATAGTATTGACAGGCCCTACCTTTGTAGGTGCCGACCTTGGAAGCTTGGAAGGGACGTTACAGGTAGGCGAGATAGCAACATATACGGCGACCTATGTGATTACGCAGAGCGAGGTAGATGCAGGAGGCGTAAGCAACAGCGTTGTAGCCGATGGCGATAGCCCAATGGGCACCAATGTGAACGATACGAGTGACGACGGCGACGATCTTGATGGCAACACCACTGACGACCCAACGGAAACGAGTATAGCTGAGATGCCTAGCATCGAGGCGGTCAAGACCGTAGCGATCAGTAACGATGTGTTACCGGCAGGCGCGAGTCTGGGAGACGAATTGACGTACACGATCACTGTAGAGAACACAGGGAACGTAACGCTCAGCAACGTGGCCCTTACCGATACGTTCTTGGATGCATTTGGAAATCCTCTTATGTTAGTAACAGGTCCTACCTTTGTAGGTGCCGACCTAGGAAGCTTGGAAGGGACGTTACAGGTAGGCGAGATTGCAGTTTATACTGCGACATATATAATTCAACAAGATGTTGTTGATGCAGGTGTATTCTCAAACAGCGTTGTAGCTGCTGGCGACAGTCCAATGGGTACGAACGTCAACGATACAAGTGATGATGGTGATGATACCGACGGTAATACTGAAGATGATCCAACAACTACAACTATATTAGAAGATCCTAGTATATTAACTGTCAAGACCGTAGCGATTAGTAACGATGTGTTACCGGCAGGCGCGAGTCTGGGAGACGAATTGACGTACACGATCACTGTAGAGAACACAGGGAACGTGACTTTGAGCAATGTAATGTTGACCGATACGTTTGTGGATGCCAACGGCAACCCACTGACCTTGACAGGACCTACCTTTGTAGTTGCCGACCTTGGAAGCTTGGAAGGGACGTTACAAGTTGGTGAAACAGCAGTTTATACTGCGATATATGTTATCACACAAAGTGATGTTGATGTAGGAGGTTTAAGTAATAGTGTGGTAGCCGATGGTGACAGCCCAATGGGCACCAATGTGAACGATACGAGTGATGATGGTGATGATACAGACGGTAATACTCAAGATGATCCAACAGTTACTGATATTATTCAAAACCCTGCAATTAGTTTGATTAAAACTACATTGCCATTAACCGATACAAATGGAGATGGAATAGAAGGTAGTATTGATGATATCATTGCGTATGTATTTGAGGTTGAAAATACAGGAAATGTTACTTTAACTAATATTGAAGTACAGGATGTATTACCAGGATTAAACTTAGTCGGTGGACCGATTCCTATCTTAATACCTGGTCAGATTGACAACACCACATTCACGGCGACTTACCAAATAACTCAAAGTGATTTAGATATTGGATTTGTAACAAATTCCGCGACAGTAACTAGTGAAGGACCAGATGGTGATCTTTTAGATCCATCAGATGATGTAGTTGATATTAGTGATGATCCAAACGATTTGAATAATAATGATAATAACGGTAATGGTAATCCAGATGATCCAACCGTAACAGCAGTAAATTCAATTTATGATTTAGAAGTTGATAAGGTTGTAGATTCTGCACAGCAAGTTGTAGTTGGTGATGAAATTACCTTTACAATTGAGGTTGCTAATATTGGTAATGTAACTGCAACTGATATTGTAATTAACGAACAAATACCAAGCGGATATGTATTTATATCAGCAATTACGACTGATGGTACATATTCTGAGATAGGCGGTGAATGGAACATTGCTCAACTTGATCCTGATCAAGTAGAGATTCTACAAATTACAGTTGAAGTACTTGGGTTTGGAGATTATGTAAATACAGCATTTGTTCAAAGTTCTGTTGGAGGAATTGATGTGAATCCAAATAATGATGAAAGTTCTGCCTCTGTAGATCCAATATGTTTAACAATTTACAATGAATTCTCACCAAATGGTGATGGTGTAAATGAGACATTTGTGATAGACTGTTTGGAGCGTTTCCCTAATAATAAACTAGAGGTATACAACAGATGGGGTAATATTGTTTACTCTAAAAATGGATATCTAAATGATTGGGATGGAACATCAAACGGTAGAGCTCTTATTAATGAGTCTGATAAATTACCAGTTGGTACATATTATTATGTGTTAGATCTCGGTGATGGCTCGGATCCAAGAGTTGGATGGCTATACATTAATAGATAAGACTAATTAACACTGAATTATAAAATACGTTAAAATGATACATAAATCATCAACAATAAAAGGATTAATAGTTTTAGTATTTATACTAATTAGTGCTAATAGTTTTGCACAACAAGATCCTCAGTACACCCATTATATGTACAATACGTTGAGTGTAAATCCGGCTTACGCTGGTCAAAGAGAAACACTTAGTGTAGTCGGTTTACACCGATCTCAATGGGTAGGAATAGATGGAGCACCACAAACACAGTCCTTAGGTATACATTCTCCTTTGCGAAATGAAAGAATTGGACTTGGGCTGAATATTGTAAGTGATGCATTAGGACCTGCTCGCGAGACATTTGTAGATGCGAATTTTTCCTATACCATACCATTGAATGCAAACGATTTAAAACTTTCGTTTGGAGCAAAGGCTGGTTTCCATATGTTAGATACAGATTGGAGTAAAGGTCGTTTTCAAGATCCAGATGTAGTTTTTAATCAAAATTTGAACCTTATATCTCCAATGGTTGGGGCAGGTTTGTATATGCATTCTAGGAAGTGGTATTTGGGATTTGCAATACCAAATTTTCTTGAGACGGAACATTATGATGATTTTCAAGAATCTGTTGCTACAGAGCGAATGCATTTTTATTTAATTGGTGGTTATGTTTTTAATCTAAGTGAGAAAACAGAATTGAAACCTGCTTTTTTAATAAAAGGAGTGTCAGGAGCACCAATAATAGCAGATGTATCAGCAAATTTTTGGTTTCAGAAAAAGTTAACTGTCGGGCTAGCATGGAGATGGGATGATTCCTTAAGTGCTCTTGCTGGTTTTCAGGTAACACCAGGTATGTTTATTGGTTATGGGTATGACTTGAATACAACTGGGTTAAACAACTATAATAGTGGTACACACGAAATAACTTTGAGATTTGAAGTGAAAAGATTAGGTAGAATTTTATCACCACGTTTCTTCTAAAAAATTGAATATGAAAACATTATTTAGATATATATCATTAGCAATTGTAATTGGGATAACGTCAATTTCATATGCTCAACAAGGTAAGATTCAAAGTGTCGAAAACGACTACAGAGATTTTGCATATGTAAAAACTAGTGAAGTTTTGTTAGAAGTTGCTAATAAAGGTTACAAGTCAGTAGATTTATTTCAAAAACTAGCAAATTCTTATTATTTCAGAAATGAAATGGAAGATGCTACCAAGTGGTATGGAGAACTTATGTCACTAAATGAAGTGATTGATCCCGAATACTATTTTAGATATGCACTTGCACTTAAAGGAATTAAAAATTATGAAGAATCTGATAAGTGGATGCAAAAATTCAATGAGTTAAAACCAGATGATATGAGAGGTAGAGCCTTTATGTCTATGGTAGATTATAGAGAAGCCATTGATGAAATAAGCAGAGAAGATATTGAGCCTATAAACCTTGAAATCAATACTGAACTTTCTGATTTTGGTGTAACTGAATATGAGAATAGAATTGTTTTTGCATCTTCAAGAGGCGGTGGACGCAAGTATAGATGGAATGAACAGCCTTATCTAGATCTTTATAGTGTCGAAAAAACTGAATCTGGTTTTGGAGAGGTTAAAGAAATTCAAGGTAAGATTAACACTAAGTTTCATGAGTCGAGTGCAATATTTTCGCCTAACGGTAAATATATGTTCTTTACTAGAAATAATTTCTTTAATTTGAATTATAAGGAAGATGAATCTGGAGTTAATAGACTTCAACTTTACAGGGCTACTTTAAGTGAAGATGGTACTTGGGATGAGATTCATTCTATACACTTTAATAGCAAAGATTATAGCGTTGCACACCCATCCTTAAATCTGTTAGGTAATAAACTTTATTTTGTATCTGACATGCCTGGTACTTTTGGACAATCTGATATTTTTGTTGTAGATGTAAATGATGATGGTACTTTAGGTGAACCTGAAAATTTAGGCCCATCAATAAATACTGAAGGACAAGAATCATTCCCGTTTGTAAATACAGATGGTGATTTATATTTCTCATCAAACGGTTATCCTGGGCTAGGAGGTTTTGATGTTTTTAAGTCTGAAGAATTAGATGCAAAGGTTAGAGCCGGATCTAATAGAAATTTTCCGATAGAGAATGTTGGTAAACCAGTTAATAGTGCTTTTGATGATTTTGGCTACTATGAAAATTTAGTCACAAAACGTGTTTATTTCAGCTCTAATAGAGAAGGAGGTAAAGGCAGTGATGATATTTATACGTTTGAAATACCAGAATGCGAGCAACTTGTAACTGGAACAGTTCAAGATCTAGATACAGATGAATTATTGCCAAATTCAACAGTAATTTTGTTTGATAGTGAAGGAAATGAAATAGAACGTGCTTTTGTTGGTGACGACGCGACTTTTGAATTTAATTTAGGCTGTGAAATGGAATACTTAATTAGAGGAGAAAAAGAAACTTACACTTCTGATGAAAAACGTTTTACAACACCTAACAGAAAACAAGAGCTTAAATTGCAATTATTATTAGATAAAGACGAGCAAGAAATTGAGCCATGTGATGACTTGGCTAAAATATTAGACATACCAATTATATATTTTGATTTTGATAAATCTAATATTAGATATGATGCCGAAATTGAATTACAAAAAGTGTTAGCAGTATTGAATAAATATCCAACTATGACAATAGATATTAGAAGTCATACGGATTGTAGAGGAACTGAGACCTACAATGAAAGTTTATCTGAGCGCAGGGCACAGTCAACGAGGAAATACTTAGTTGATAATGGTATAGCATCTGAAAGACTTACTGCTAAAGGGTATGGCGAATACAGATTAGTTAACGATTGTGGTTGTGAGCCTACTAATGAGTCTAGCTGTTCTGAAGCGCAACATCAGTTAAATAGACGTAGTGAATTTATTATCACAGGTATTAACGGTAAAACATGTCCTGAGAAATAAAATAGATATAATAAATAATGAAATGAGCCGATTAATTTAATTAATCGGCTTTTTTTTATGAATTCCTTTACTTTATTTAATACAATTGGTGGTAATTTTGCAATATGGAAGAAGAAAAAGTCATCTTAGTTGATGAAAATGACAACCAAATTGGTTTAATGGCCAAAATGGAAGCGCATGAGAAAGCAATATTGCATCGTGCGTTTTCAGTATTTATATTTAATAACAATAATGAATTGATGTTGCAGCAACGTGCTTTACACAAGTATCATTCACCTGGTTTATGGACCAATACCTGTTGTAGCCATCAACGTGACGGAGAAACTAATATTGAGGCTGGTAAGAGACGTTTAAGGGAAGAAATGGGATTTGTAACAGAAATAAAAGAAACCACTTCATTTGTATATAAAGCGCCATTTGATAATGGTTTGACAGAACATGAATACGATCATGTAATGATTGGTTATTATAATGATGAACCAGTAATCAATGAAGATGAAGTAGCAGATTGGAAATGGATGCCTTTAGAAGCTGTAAAAGCTGATATAGCATTAAATTCAGATGAGTATACTGAATGGTTTAAGATTATTTTTGAAAAGTTTTATGAACATATAAATGTAAATCCATCATGAAAGTAACAGTACACAGAAAAGCGCATTTTAATGCAGCACACAGGCTCTATAGAAAAGATTGGTCTTTTGATAAGAATGATGTAGTTTTTGGTAAGTGTAATAACCCAAACTTTCATGGTCATAACTACGAGTTAATAGCTAGTGTAACAGGTGAAATTGACCAGGAAACAGGATACGTGATAGATGTAAAAATCTTAAAGGATATTATTAAGTCTGAAGTTGAAGATGCATTTGATCATAAAAATTTGAATGTAGAAGTTCCAGAATTTCAAAATTTAAATCCTACAGCAGAGAATATAGCTGTTGTAATTTATAATAAGGTAAAAGCAAAAATAAATCCTAACTTTAAACTTGAGATCACACTATACGAAACACCTCGTAATTTTGTAACGTATTCTGGAGAATAGTTTATGGAAAATGTATTGTACCCATTAAAATTTAAACCTATTTTAAAGGAAAAAATTTGGGGAGGACAAAAGCTTAATCAGTTTTTCAATAAAGAATCAAGTTCTGAGCAAAATGGTGAGAGCTGGGAAATAAGTGCTGTACCAGGTGATATTTCAGTAGTGTCCAATGGAAGATTAAAAGGGGAAAACTTAAAATCTTTAATTTCAGTTTACCAGAGATTTTTAATCGGAGACAAAAACTTTAAACGTTTTGGTAAAGACTTCCCGCTATTAATAAAATTTATAGATGCTAAAGAAGATTTAAGTATACAATTGCATCCAGATGATAAATTGGCTAAAGAGCGTCATGATTCATTCGGAAAAACTGAAATGTGGTACGTAATGCACGCTGATAAAGATGCAAATCTTATTGTTGGTTTTAATCAAGAAATGAATCCAGAAAAGTATCAAAAACACCTCCAAGACAAAACATTGACTAAGATTTTAAATTTTGATAAAGTCAAAGAAGGCGATACTTATTTTATTGAAGCCGGACGTGTGCATGCCATAGGAGCAGGAGTATTACTCGCTGAAATTCAACAAACCAGTGATGTAACCTACCGTGTTTATGATTGGGATAGAACCGATAATGATGGAAATGAAAGAGAATTGCACAACGATATTGCCATAGATGCTTTTAAGTTTGATATGAAAGACGACTTTAGAGTTGACTATAAAAAGTTAAAAAACGCTTCAAATGAAATGGTAAGCTGTCCATTTTTTACAACAAATTATTTAGAATTAGACACCGAAATAGAAAAGATAAATAACGAAGACTCATTTGTTATTTACATTTGTGTCGATGGTGAAGTAGAAATTTTAACAGACAAAAGAATTGATAAAATTTCAAAAGGTGAAACTATATTGATTCCTGCCGCATTTACAAGCTTTAAATTAAAAACAAAAGGCGCAAAACTTCTTGAAGTTTATGTTTAAAACAAAGAGGTAATTCTGATTAATTAACTCAAGTATTTATTATTTTTGTACCTCAAAATTCAATTTACTATGGCTAATAAAAGAGATTTAAAAAAGGACATAAACTATGTTTTAGGGGATATTATAGAGGCGGTTTACATATGGGAATTGGCAAATTCTGAAAAGCCAACAAAGGAAAGTGAAGCTATCATTGATGAGGCTATTCTAACTTTTGATGAACTAATAACAAGAGTAAATGATAGAAGTGCTGAAGACCAAAAAGCGCATTTTAAAGCAATAAATAATGATCTTGAAGCTAAGGGTAAAAGCCTTATTGACAAGATTAATAAATTGAAATAATTTATTATTTAAAATACCCTATATAGTAGAGGTGATTAGTGGAACTGATTTGTAATAATCAGGTTCCAAATTCGATTCACAATATAATTTTAACAAATAACTCCAACAATTAATGTTGGAGTTATTTGTTTTATTTTAATTGGAAGCTTATTTAATTATTGTCTGCTATCAATGAAATCTTTGAGTTTTCTTCCGTAGAACGATTCTTTAATGTTATCCGACAATCCATTATAAATTGAGTCAATATATATGGGATTTGCGCTTGGAACTTCATATAGCGCCAAGTAGGGTGCAATTTCACTATCAGAATTATTCATTGCATATTGTATTGTGTATGAGTATTTTCTCTTAATCAATCGTTCTGATAGTTTGTTAAGTGAGTCAAAAGCTATTGAGTCTCCATCTTTCTGAGCTAAAAAGGTAGTTTCGATCAAATCTAAATTCCGATTTTTATATCCTTCCATAACATTCAGATATGATTCTAGAAGTTCTTGTTGTTTTGAACCTTTAATCTTGGCATCAAAGTTGAAATTTTTTAAAGACGTATTTATTACAGTAATTCCTTCATCAGCAAAAAATGGAATAAAATGCTCTTCACCATCATTCTTAAACAATTTTAAATAAAGGAGTTTAGGTTCATCAAGATTGGTTTGTAAAATAAATTCTGGTTCTCCTGTTATTTGCATACTATCCAAATTAACAATAGAAGAATCACCATCTTTTTGCAAATAGACCATGCCTTTTTTAAGTCCTTTAACAGTGCCTTTTAAGGTGAAATTTGATTCGCCCGTTTTACTACAAGAAATAAAAAGTATAGCTAAAAGTATAGTCGTAAAAACCTTATAGGATTTAATCATTTTTAGAATTTATTTTAGGAAAGCAAATATCTAATATTTGTATTTAAATTACTAACTAACAGCAGCTAATTCCATTAAAATTGTACAACCAATTGCTGCAATCGTACCAACCGCATAACCAAATACAGCAAGTAAAACACCTACTGTTGCTAAAGAAGGGTGAAACGCAGATGCAACAATAGGAGCAGAGGCTGCTCCACCAACATTTGCCTGGCTACCAACCGCAAGAAAGAAATAAGGGGCTTTAATTAACTTAGCCACCAGGATTAAAAGTAACGCATGTATTGTCATCCATACAACACCGATGGTAATAAGCCATCCGTTTTCAAAGATCAAAGTGAGATCCATCTTCATACCAATTGTAGCTACCAATATATAGATGAAAACGCTTCCAAATTTACTAGCTCCAGCACCTTCGTAGTTTCTCGCTTTGGTGAAGGATAATAATATGGCAATTAAAGTTGCAATACTGATCATCCAAAAGAATTTTGATCCTAAAAATGTAAAAATATTTCTGGTTGTAACAGATTCTATTCCTGAAACCATATTTTCAAAAAGTGGTGCTAAATAACCTGCACAAAGGTGTGCCAAACTTACTGTACCAAACGCAATAGTACAAATAATCATAAGGTCTGTTAATGTTGGGTTGCGTTTCACTTTTTCAGAAAACATAGTCACTTTTTCCTTTAAGTTTTCAATGGCGCCAGTATCTGCTTTCAGCCATTTGTTAATTCCATTTCTTTTACCAATGCCTATTAATATTATGGCCATCCATATATTGGCTACAACAATATCAACGAATACCATACCTCCATATTTAGCTTGGTTGTAGCCATAAATCTCAAGCATTGCAGTTTGGTTGGCACCGCCACCAATCCAACTACCAGCAAGAGTAGAAAGGCCTCTCCATACAGCATCTGGGCCTACACCACCAACAGCATCTGGAGCTACAGTGGCAATTAATAATATAGCGATTGGACCACCGATAATAATGCCTATGGTTCCTGTAAAAAACATCACTAAGGCTCTCCATCCTAAATTAAATACAGCTTTTAAATCAATACTTAAGGTCATTAAGACTAATGCTGCAGGCAGTAAATAACGACTCGCTACGTAATACAAATTGGTGCTATGCTCAATTTCTTCACCTGCGTCAGAAACAGATGTCCACTCGGGCGAAATTAAGCCTGCAGTTGTTAATACGGCAGGGAGCATATAAGCCATAAAAAGACCTGGAACTATTTTATAGAATTTAGGCCAAAATCCGGTTTTTATAGATTCTGTGATAAAAACAAAACCTAATGCTAACATTAGGAGTCCGAATACAATAGTGTCGTCAGTAAAAATGGGTGAAGTATCCATAATTGAGTTTTAAGAGTACGCAAAATACAAAAATTAAATACTAAAAAAAGTGACCATTTCAGATCACTTTTTATTTGTGGGTGTTATTTTTTTCTTGGGTTGCCTTTTATTCTCTTTTAAATATTGCATAAGCATCCATTCTATTTGTCCGTTGGTACTTCTAAATTCATCAGAGGCCCATTTCTCAATAGCTTTGAGCATATCCTCATTTATTCGTAATGCAAATGCTTTTTTCTTAGACATCTTGCTCTTTTTTAATCTTTAACTTGTAAGTAGCTAGTATATTTTTAGCATCATTCTCATTTTGTGTGCCAACTAAAATCTTTTTACCATTTTTTAATTCTAATTGAATTCCAATATCACCAGAAACATTAATGGAAGTTCCTTTAGATTTGCTCCAAAGTTTACCACCTTTTATTCCCCAACCACCATACTCTGTCAATGCATTATATTTTCTTACGTAAGCTTTATCTATTTGATCCCAAGCTAATGTTTTATATCTTACATGGAAAGGGAAGAACTTGTAATGAATACCAAATTCATCGATTCTAGTTGTAAGTTTAAATAGAAATATAATACCTGACGCTATAATAATTATTCCAATTATAAGTAGTAATTCTAAAGAAGTAAAAGTATCAGGATTCTTTAAGTAGATTCCTGTAATAATACCAAGAGGGACCAGCATACTAACAATAAGTAGTATGATGATCCATAATTGATTAAATCTTTGTTCTTCCTTAAAAATTCTCATTATCTGTTTTTATCACGTTCAAAAACAACACTAGTCCAACCTTGACCTATAAAATTTACGGTCCATCCTTCACGTGCGTGCTGATTCAAAAGATCTTCAAAATTTTGGAATCGTTGTCTAAATCCTAATTTCGGTTGTACAACTTTATACTCTTTCATAATTATTCTTTGGTTTGGTCTTCTTTAAAAACTACTAAGGCTAGGGCAACACCTATTATTATACCGATTATAGATCCATAAACAACACCCATGGCTACTTCATTAATTACAGCACCAATTGTAGTGCCTATACTTGTGCCAAAGGCACTACCAATTGCTATGCTATATATTTGTTTTTGATTCATTATTAATGACTTAAAGTTCCTGTGTTTAATACTGGTGAAGCGTCCTTATCTCCACATAATACAACCATTAGGTTACTGACCATAGCCGCTTTGCGTTCCTCATCTAATTCTACAACTTCATTTTTATTGAGTTGTTCAATAGCCATTTCTACCATACTCACAGCCCCTTCCACAATTTTATGTCTTGCAGCGACAATCGCTGTTGCTTGCTGACGTTTAAGCATAGCATTTGCAATTTCTTGTGCATAGGCTAAGTAGCCAATACGTGCTTCTAAAACTTCAATACCAGCAATAGATAATCTTTCATCAATTTCTTTTTCTAATGCATTGCTAACTTCATTAACACTAGATCTTAATGTAATGTCTTCATCATGACCTTCGTCTGCGAAATTATCATAAGGATACATACTCGCTAGTTTACGAACCGCTGCATCGGTCTGTACACGTACAAAGTTCTCATAGTTGTCTACATCAAAGGCAGCCTTGTATGTATTTTGAACTCGCCAAACTAAAATAGTACTTATCATTATTGGATTACCAAGCTTATCGTTAACCTTAAGGCGTTCACTATCAAAATTGCTTGCTCTTAATGAGATTTTCTTTTTAGTATAAAATGGGTTTACCCAATAAAATCCATTTTTCTTTACTGTACCTACATATTTTCCGAATAAGAGTAAAACTCGTGAGCCATTTGGTTGTACCATAATAAAGCCAAATGCCAATACTAAAGCCGTAACAACTCCGAATGCTGGCCATCCAGTTTGTGTTATTGGTAATAACGCAATACTTCCAAAAAATAATATTAAAAATATAAAAAGCATTAAATAGCCATTTGCTGGAACAATAATTTTTTCTTCTTTCATAATGTAAAGTTTAATTGGTTAATCATTTAATTTATATTGATATTAAATTGATATCATAAAGATATGATTTATTTCATTAGTATGCAAATGAAATATTTTGTTACACTTAATTTTAAAAAAATTCAAAAATAAAGTTTGGCACGAGGTTTGTTATATATAAATTGTAATGTTTCAAACGATAGTTACTATATGGTAGCATTACTTCAAAATCGTTACATTACAATTTGGTTGGTTAGTTAGTAAAAAAGCATCTCAGTTATGAGATGCTTTTTTAATTTAAAATGTTTTAGAAAAATTAAGATTTTATAAAGTTTGTTATACTATAAATTAATTTACGGGAAATTGATCTAAAAGATTCATTATAAGATTTGGAATTTTCTAAATCGTCACCTTCAATTTCAAAAAGCACGTGATTCATGTTTTCTATTATGGTTAATGTTGCTTTGTTATTCGCTTCTTTTAATATTTCAGCTTCGTTAACAGAGACTTGAAGATCTTTAGTCCCATTAACTATTAGAATTGGGAAATTAAGTTCTTTTATTATTTCTTTCGGATTGTATGACATCCAGTTTATCATAAAGGTTTGTATCTCTGGATTAAACATTGAGGCCAATGCTAATGGATAATCATTAGTTGTTTTACCTTTCTTAAATAGATTAATTACACGCTCTGTATCTTCTTTTAACGCGGGTGCTGTTTTATTGACTTGCTCAATAATTACATCGCCAATATTCTGACCTGCTCCTGCAAGGGAAATAAAACCATCGGCTTTATCTTTAGAGGCTACCATACCTACTAAACTTCCTTGACTATGGCCAATAACATATATCTGGGAAAATTGATTTTGTGATTTAAAGTAGTTGAGGACATCGGAAGCATCGTTAATAAAATCATCAAATACAATATTCTTATCTACTTTTCCTTGTTTAATTTGTTTAACGATTCGTTTATCATACCTAAATGTCGCGATACCATTCTTGGTTAATCCTTCGGCAAGTTTTTTTAGAGAATTGTTTTTTAGGAAATTTTGATTTCCGTTTCTATCAGTGGGTCCCGATCCCGCAATTATGATTGCTAATTTAGTATTCTCAGTTTCTGAGGGAATTAATAGGGTACCGTCTATCCATTTCGATACCGATATTTCTTTTGATTCAAAATGAGTTTCTTCATTTTGTGAAAAGCACAAGTTTGATATTAAAATTAGAAGTATATAAAAATGTGTTTTCATATTGATTTTTAAAACTCAAAGTTAAATATTAAAGACTTTCAAGTCTAAACTTAAAACAAAGTTTTGTGCGATTTAGTATGTAATTCGGTTATTGTTATATAATTTTAAAATGTATTTCATCGATGAAATGCACTATTTTATCTTAAAATGTTAAAATTACATGTATTACATCGATTAAATATGTTTTTAGGCGTCAAAATTAAAACCTAATTCTATATTTGAAGTGTACTAAAATTTAGTTTTTAGTTCAATGGATTAATTAATTAATATTTGCATTATGTTATGTTGACTTAGAGACCCTAAATCTACTTACATAATAAAAAAAGCAAATTAGAAAAACCGGGTTTGAGGGAACCCGGTTTTTTGTTTTTATACATTAATTAGTTTTCTAAAAGTAAGATTTATTCTGGGTGAAATATTTCGTTTTGTTTTGGCAATTTGATGCAACCAATAATGTTGCATTTCACCTTTCATAATTAGTAGGCTTCCATGATCTAACATAATTTTATGCCGTTCTTCCTTAATTGTTCTATGTTTAAAATGAAATGGACGTTCTTCTCCCAAGCTAATTGAAGCTATTATTGGATTACGACCCAGCTCTTTTTCATTGTCCGCATGCCAACCGTTGCTATCATTGCCATCTCTATATAAATTAATTAGTACAGTATTAAATGTAGTTTTAGATAATGTTTCTACTTTACGTTTAATGGTCAGCAAATCTTCTGTGAATGGTTTAGGATACATGGTAATATTAGAATATCCATAAGGTTGGTTTGATTCACCAAATAATGCTGTTAACCGAGGTTGCTTATAGGTTTTACCAAAAACTGTGATATTGTCGTGTTGCCAATTGGTATTTTCAAAAATGCCCTTTAAGAAATAGTCTGCCTCTTGCTTGGAGAAAAAGTCTGGTATATATATTAATTCCGCGTTGGGTAAACTAAAATGTTGTTTCTCATTTGAAAACAAGTTCATAGCACAATTTTTGTCTAAATTAGTACTTAGTTATGAATTTTAAAACGCATTCTTTAATTCTAGTTCTAGGTTTTCTTCTTGTGGGAACTACTAGTAGAGCTCAATTACCTGATGGATTTGTTTATGCTAAGGATATCATTAAAGATCTTGATGTAGAATTACGATATTATACTACCAATAATTTTGTTGGAGATACTATAGAAGGTTATAAAGCCAATAAGCTTATAATTACTGAAGAGACTGTTGATAAACTAAAATTGGTACAGGAGGAACTACAATCGCAAAATCTATGCTTAAGGGTTTATGATGGTTATAGGCCACAACGTGCAGTTAATCATTTTATTAGATGGGCAAGGAATTTTAATGATACCATTAATAAAGCACAATTCTATCCAGATGTGGAAAAACGCAACTTGTTTAAAGAAGAATATATTGCATCGAGATCTGGTCATAGTAGGGGAAGTACCTTGGATTTGACCATAATTAATGGGAATACTGGTGAACCACTAGATATGGGAAGTCCATATGATTTCTTTGGTGTAGAATCTTGGGTGGATTATAAAGACATCTCGAAGGAACAGAAACATAATAGACAACTTCTACAAACTGTAATGCTAAAACACGGGTTTAGAAATTATCCTAAAGAGTGGTGGCATTTTACCTTGCGTTGGGAACCTTTTCCGAAAACCTACTTTGACTTTTTTGTTGAGTAACTACTTTTTCATGTTACGCTTAAGGTGTATAATAACACCAACAATATTTACAGCTAGACCTATAACTATAAATACTGGAGCAGATTCCTCAGTTTTAGCTTGATAACCAATAACTCCTGCAAGTATCGCAATACCAATAAATGCGATTATTAGTCCTGTTTTGTCTTTCATATAATTAATCTATATATAACCATGCCCAATACATTAAAGCAAATTGTAAGGGAATCCTAAGAATTAAAATCCATTTTGGGATTCCTAATGATGCCTTTTTGTTATTGAGCATATAAAAATGTACGGTTAAAAATACGATAAGCATAGCAATAATACAGTATAGGGAAATAGACTTAAGGGATGGAATACATAACCCAATTCCCAGAATTATTTCTGCTATACCACTTAAAATCACCAAACTCTTATGGTTGCTTAAATATTCTGGCATTATAATCATATACATTTTGGTTTTCACAAAATGCAATATTCCTGCAATTATATAAATTGCTGACATAATATAAATGCCTATAGATTCACTCATCTGTATATGTTTAAAATACAATGCCTATCATGTAATTGACTAATCCATTGTCCAATAGGCAAGATTTAAAGCCAATTAATTTGTCAAAGTTAAACATCTAATGCCTATTATAATATTATCAAAGTTGAGTGATTTCAGTATCTAACCAACTTAATCTTTCCTCAATCCAATCAATGAGGTAATCTTTTTCTTCTTCATAAGAATTTCCGACAAAATTGTTTGGCCAAACATACTGACCTAAGACTGGCCATTTTTCAAAATTCTCTTGAATTCCACCAGATAAGCTAAGTGTTTCTGTATAAGAATCTATTTTTTGAAGTATTGCGCTATTTGAGAGTGAACTACCACGCAATTCTAACCAACGAAGTTTTAATTGAGATACAAATTCTGGATCTTCAAGTAAACGATCCCACCAAAAAGGAATTTGCCAGAAATCATTTGAGCATCTCTCATTAAATTTATACGCCCAAACATCGGTTGAGCCACCATCACAGTAATCAGCATTGCCAAAAGCTAAATTGAAATCCCATATCGGACCCATCTGTAGTTTCCCATTTTTATCTTTAACGAGCCAAGTACTTAGCCGATAACCGTCTACGTTGTTGGATAATTCAGTTAATAAAAAGAAGTCGATAAAACTCTGTGTTTCTATGTAAGCCTTATAACCAGTAACGGGATCTGTAAATTCATTACTTGATAATGCATTTTCAAAAGCTAACATATAATTGCTAATATATATTCTTTGTTCTTGTGTAATATCTTCTTCGTCTGGCGTGTCATATAAAAAATGAATTTCTTGTCCGGAACTTGCATCATTTGGTACGTATGAAGACGTAATTGAATTTATATTGGTATATAGTGTGTTATTAGGACCATCTGCTTTATCTATTTTAAGAATGTAACCACCTGTTAAATCTTCTCCGCTATTTTCATTTTCTCTTAATTTATTGATATTAATACGATTATCATCTCGTTTTAATTTTTCCATTAGTACATAAACTCCATTGTATGATTCATTTATTATTACATCTACAAATTTTGCTCTGCTGGCATAACGACCAACTTCTCTTGATAAGTCATAGATAAGTATATTTCGAATCAATGACTTGTCACTGTACGGAGCATATAAAATCCAATCTTCTTCTTCAGGGAAACCTAACAGAGAGACATCCAGGTCTTCATTAGCATCATCTCGAGTTTCAAAGCCAAATTGTTTTTTTGGGAAAGATTGAGAAGATGAACCTCTAATTTCAATACCAATGTTACCAACATAATCTACTTCATCGTTAATTGTGATGGTCATTTGTGCATTTATCTTAGGTTCATCAACAATGGTCGCTCCATTTGTGTTAATTGTTACCTGAGGCAATCGGTTTTCTGGTAAAATTACCACTTCTTCTTCCTGTTCTACATTATCATTTGTTTCGCAAGAATAAGTGGCCATGATAACGAAACAAAAGGTGATATAACGAAATAAGGTTTTCATTTTAGAATTAAATATTTTGTTTCACTAAGATAGAAGTATTTTGTTTTAAATTATTAAAACCAGGCCAATGAACTAATCTTTATAAGTCTTATATGTAATGCCTATACCATAATTGAATAATCCTTTATTCAATAAACTTGATTTAAAGCTATTGCCTTTATCAAAATTAATCCAATTATTTCCATTAATAAAAACGCGTTTTATAAATGTTCGTTTTTCACTTATTTCACCAGTAAAGGGGAGTAGTGGTCTAAAATTTGTCGGTATTTTAACGATACCATTTTTAGCTTGTACCTCTTTATACTTTTTATTTGGTAGTAGTTTGCCATTTTTGTCTGTGTAGCCCAAAACTTGAATTGAAACAAAAAAACCATGAGTTGGTATATAAATATTTAATTCTTCAACATTTAGAGTAAAGGAATCTCCATTTTTTTCTGTTGCTCTAAAAACTATGGTTTCATAGCTCAATGCCTTACCAGGAATACCATTGTCATTTTCATAAAAGTTCACTTTAAATAGGGTAGAAAACTTCTTTTTGTCACTATTAGCACGTTTTCTTTTTTTCCAGTCTCTAGATTCCAAAGCAATTGGGAATATAACCGATGCAATTTCTTGATCTTTTTTTGTTGTTTTTGGAAAGTAAACTGCAATTTCAGATTCAATAGTTGGTAACCAGCAATTATAATAGTCATCATCAAGATGTGGTTTTAATTTTTCTTTCTTAAACTTTCTATTTCGCTTAAAGCCAATTGTTACTTCGTCTAGTTCATCTGCTTGAGAAACCATATACAAAGTGTCAATTAATTGATTTGATGCCATATTTAGGTCTTTATAACCTAATGCCGATATAAATAATGAATCTATGTCTGGATAGAGTTTTTCTGTAAAAACAAATGTGCCTTCATCATCGGCAAATAAACCATTGCCATTTCCAAAGGAAACAGCCGCATAACTTACAGGATATTTGGTAATACTATCTAATAGCGTAATTTGAGCATTTACAATTTGAATTGAAACAAAAAAAAGTAATAAGATTTTGTACATAAGGACGCTGTATGGATTTAAAGATACATTCATTTATGTACAAAAAAAAACGCCTCGCATTTGGAGACGTTTTTTTATTGATTGGCTTTATACTTTAGCTATCTAATGCTTTTTTAGTTTGTGTATAACCTACATACAATCCAACACCAGCCATTAAGAAAATCATTGAAGGATAAATAGCATCTTCATCTAAACCTGTATAAGTATCTAGGATGTTTGCGAATAAAACTCCTAATCCAATACCCATTAAAAGAAATGCCAAATTTAATACTGTAATCTTCCAAGAAGAGCCGGATCGCTTACCTAAATTAAATATACTGGCATCAGCACCTTTATCAATAAGAGCTAAACGCTCCTTGTTTCGAGTTGAAATATATAAATAAAATATGCCGAAGACTACTCCGAAAAATGTAATTGGTATTATAACTTCTGCTACTCCCATAATTGTTTGTTTTTAATTGATTAATTTTATTTGTTTCAGCTTATGACGATTGGTTTTTGATTTAGGTTACAAATTTCTTCAAAAAAAATATTTTGACAGTTTGTGTAACCATATACCTTATAATGTCGTCTTAAATAAAAATGACCACCAACGACGAAATCATATTAATAGAAGCTATTAATAATGGCGATACTAGAGCTTATGCACTTCTAGTTGATCGTTATAAGGACTTGGTCTATACTTTAGCATTACGTATGTTAAAACATAAAGAAGAGGCTGAAGAGGTAGCACAAGACACGTTTGTTAAGGTTTTTAAGTCATTGGATAAGTTTAAGGGCGATTCTAAATTTTCTACCTGGATATATAGAGTGGCTTATAATACTTGCTTAGATAATATAAAAAAGAACAAGAAATACATAAATAATGTAGCCATAGATGAGTATACCTTTAATAAACTAGATACTATCGATAATGCATTAGATAATATTATAAAGGAAGAAAAGAGTGTTTTAATTAAAAATTGCATAAACAAATTACCAGAAGACAGCAGTGCTTTATTGACGTTGTTTTATTTTGAAGAATTATCATTAGAAGAAATTTCTAAAATTATTAATGTTGAAGCTAATACTGTAAAAGTGAAACTATTTAGAGCACGTAAAAAATTAGCGGTTATTTTAGAACAGTATTTGCAACCACAAATTAGAATGAATTATGGAACAGGGCGATAAGAGAATAGAAGAATTGGTAAATAAATTAATGGCGGCTGATAGTTTAGAAAAAGCTCCTTTAGAGTTTACAGATAACGTTATGGCTAAAGTTGAAGCACTTCAGAAATCAACTGTGACTGTTTATAAACCTTTAATTCCTAAATATGTTTGGTGGTTGATTGGTAGTGGTTTTATAGCTTTGGTAGGTTATATAATATTTAATCAACCTAAAAGCACTACAAGTCTCTCCGATCGTTATAATATACCTGAAGTTTCATTTAATCTTTTAAAAGACGTGTCATTTGATTTTTCAAATACATTATTGTATGCTATGGTTTTACTAGCAATTATGGTAAGTGTGCAAATTCCTTTGTTAAAGCAGTATTTTAATAATCGTATGGCATTTTAATTAGGGAAATACCAAAAAGGGATTCTGGCGACATATATCGTCTGAGTATCTTTTTTATGGATACGTTTACGGGTAAGATTCATTAAATGTTTGCCTTTTTTTAAGTTCGATAAATCTACATAAGTTTCAAATCCTTTTTGTTTTTTTTGACTTTGTGTAAGAATAAATTCACTGTTATGTTCAATTGAGTCAATTTTTACTTTATAGACATCATTTAATGTTTGCATATAGACCTTTCTAATACTATCTCTTTCTTTCCAAGACAATTCGTTGATAATAATCATATCAGAACTAAAACCTCTTATATCTTCTTCTGGTTTTAAGCTAGGATTGTAATCAAAAACATCATCTTCAACGATATCATTAAAAAGCATAAATACCTTCAAGTAATTGGTGGAAATTACCTTCGAAGGGATTGTTACTTTTTCAATAAAATCAGTATCATCAGTGAGCAGGTCTTCATAATTACTGGCATCTCCAATAATCTCACTAGAATTTAGACTTCTATTAAAATAATTCGAAGTTTTGTTTTGGTAGGAGGATCCTACGATAAGGATAATATATATTGGCAAAAGTAGAAAACTTAACCGTCTCCCAAATTTGTTGTCTAAAAAATTATAAACTAAAGGTCTATACAAAAATGATAGTGTGATAAAACTAAAAATCCAATAGAATGGAAAATAAATTTTACTAAGCCATTTTTTCTTTTTTAACCAACCTTGTGTTGCAAAGTCTATAAATGCTAGTAACATGCCAATCACCATAAAAATCACAAGTGGAATACCAATAATTTTCCCATATGGATCAAGTTCATCGTTGCCAATAAGAAAGTTTGCTATCAGGCTTATTGCACCAATTGTGAAAACGAATGCAAAAACATAGAATATGAGTAAAAATGAAATTGCGAAAATCACACTGCAATAGTTTTCTAGTCGAGCAATATATCTATCAAAGGAGCCAACCCTTTTTCTTAAATAATTTGTGAACTTCTCACTGTAATTTAGACTTTCATAATCAATTTCGCCAGAAACATATCGCAATCCAAGTGCACCAATCCATAAGCCTCTTAAAACAACATGAAGGAGTAAATTAAATGTTAGGATAACGCAGGATATTAGCGCAATAACGTAAATAAATGCAATAAGTCTGTTACCATCTGCATTTGCTTCTATATATAATAACTTTAAAGGGGTATAAGCAGAGAACAAGCCAAAAATGGCAAAACCAGAAATTAACAATTCTAATTGCCAACTTTCTTCTTGCAACTTTTTGAGTAGCTTTTTAAATGCAGGATTATTGTAATCTTGACTCATTTATAAATTAAATTGGTTCACACTAAAATTAATAATAATAGATTAAATTACCCTTTTAAAAAGACAAAAGACATCGCCTTGGCCATGTCTTTTATACACTGTCCATTAACTATTAACTACACTAGGACAAGTTTACTAAACTATTTAGACTATAAACTTAGTAAGATAAAGGCAATAAAAAATTAGCATATGTTAATCAATGTGTCACATCTCACCCTAATGACATTCAAATTATTAGTTATATTTGAGTCAGCTATTAATTATTATGACCAATCAACAATTTAGATTTCTAACCTTATTATTTCTTTGCCTACCATTCATTTTAGTTGGCCAATCTGAAGAGCTTGTAGCCAAAGAACAAGTTAGTTTATTTGACGAAAATGATTTTTTACCCTTAAAGTTCAAATATTCTAAAAAGCAGTTAAAGAAAGAGACAAATGATTCTACTTATATGAAATCTATATTCGCGTATGAAGCTAAAGGTGGTGTATGGGATTCATTGGAGGTTAAAATAAGGGCAAGAGGTAATTTTAGACGTAAAACATGTTTTTTTACACCTATTAAATTAAAGGTGAGCAAGGCTAATGCAAAAGGAACATTATTTGAGGATAACCGAAAACTCAAAGTAGTATTCCCGTGTTTAAATGAGTATGCTAAACATGATTTTGTTCTTAAAGAATATATCGTTTATAAGATGTATGAAGTTGTAATGCCTTATCATTTTAAAACTCGATTAATAGATGTTGAATTTGATGATGTAAAAAATAAAAAAGTAAGAACTTATCAGTTAAGGGGATTCTTAATTGAGGATTATGACAAAGTTGCTAAACGATTAAATGGAAGAGCGGTAAAACGTACTTTTTACCCTCAAGGTTATGACGACTTGTTTGCAGTAAGAAATGCAATGTTCCAATTTATGGTAGGTAACACGGACTTTTCAGCAACTTATAGTCATAACTCAAAGGTAGTTTATGTAGACAAAAAGTTTGTGCCTATTTCTTACGATTTTGACATGTCTGGTTTTGTAAACACAAGCTATTCTTTAGTGTCACAAACTAGAAGAACAGAATTACCTATAGAAAATGTTACTGAAAGATACTATATGGGATACAGGCGTGACATTCAATTATTTGAAAAAACAAGATTAGAGTTTCTCAATAGCAAAAAAGAAATATTAGCTGTAATTGATAATCACAAAAGCTATTTTGATAGCCAAAAAAGTTATGATACTGCTAAATCTTATATTCACAGCTTCTTTAGAATATTAGAAGACAAATCTACTTTTAAAAGGCGTACTTATGATATAGCACTTAAAATGGATTAATTGTTGTTTTCAAACAATTGTTTTACTTCTGGTTTGCTAAGTTCAATTAATGTAAATACACCTAATAATATTCCTAGAATTCCGGTTAAACAACTCACAATTGCCATGGCAAAAATAAAATTATAATTTTTTACTGCCTTTAAATAATTTGATGCTAGGATTGTAAGAATACCTATTGCTACTGATATAATAATACCAATAACACCAATGATAATAATGATAATACCAGGATTAAAAGGAACATCATTTGATTGATCTAATTCAATTGCACTAGTTACAAAAAACCCTAATCCAGCATAGAACATAAAGAATAAAGAGAAACAAAGTGTGAGAATTCCTTTTATCAAAAAAAGAACTCTAAAGGTATTGAGGTTGTTATAAGTTTGCATACTCATAGAATTTAAAGTTCCTTCTATAAAGATAATAAAACCACCTCAATTTCGTGAGGTGGTTTTTGACTTATTTGTGAAAATTCAATTTATTCTGAATCTTCTTCTACTGAGACAAGATTATCATCTGGTATACGATCTATCATTTTGTTATAAGGATCAACACCTGCCCTTACAGGTAATTTATCCGTGATAAATGTATATTTAGTCTGCCCTGGTTTTACCCATAAACGCTCCAGAATTAATGGTGCCTTAGTTGTAATTCCTTGATCATTAATTGTATCATTATCAAAAATTCCTATTTCTAATAAATTAGGATTGTCACCTTCACCTAATAATTTGCCATTTCCATCAAAATAATTTTTAGAACTCTGTATGTCTAATGTCACTTCATATTTATCATCAGCTATTTTCTTATATGAAGCTTCATTCACTTTATTAGAGTACAAAGTTATTTTTTCAAAACTATCTTCTAAATAGTATTTTAAGGAATCTGGTGTAACTGATTTCATATAATCGTACCATTCAGTTGTTGTAGTAAAAGGTGCTTTTGGTCTAAATTTAGCAGCTTCCGTATAAGCCTTAAATCCTCGGTTAAGATTATCCTCACCGATTAAATCCTGAAGCGCATATAGAATTAAACCACCCTTACGATACCAAACATAAGCTTGATTATCGTTATCTAAAAGCGTTTTTTCAAATTTACTTTCATTAGCTCTACTTCTTAAATAGCGATCTAATTCTTCCTTTAGAAAACGTTGCATTGCATCTACGCCATATTCTTTTTTCATAACCATCAGCGAAGAATATTCTGCCATAGATTCTGAAATTTGATTTGCACCTCTAGTTGCAGAAGGTGTTATTTGGTGTCCCCACCATTGGTGGGCAACCTCATGTGCTGTAACGGTATAAACGTAGTCTAAATCATTAGGATCACTAAAATCTCCAACCCAACCAAAACTTTCTGCAAATGGCACTGTATTAGGAAAAGATTGTGCAAATGTTGAATACCTCGGGAATTCTAAAATTCGCATTTGGCGATATTGGTAAGGACCATAATTTTCAGAGAAATAATCAATAGAATGTTTAACCCCTTTAACAAAACGATCGAGATTATAGGTATGTGAAGGATGATGGAAAATTTCAATATTAACCTTGTCTCCATTTTTACCTGTCCAAACATCTTTATGTACAGCATATTCAGCTGAGGAAATATTATAGAAGAAATCGAGTTCGCCTTCCATTTTATATTGGTAATATTTGCGTCCATTTTCTTCCCATTCCTTTTGCAAATACCCTGGCATCACAGCAATTTGGCCTGGTGCAGTACTAACAATTCCTTCAAATGTTACATAATCAGCATCATCATTAAATAACAAATTACTTGTGCCCCAAGGATCGGTTTGTACAGGTAACTGATAGTCCTTTATTGGTAACTCATATTTTTTACGGTCTTGATCACTTGTAAGTTCACCTTGTGAGCTATATCCAAATGATGGAAAGAAATTATTATTTAAAAAGGTACCATTATATACTATTGTTGAACCTGATCCTTCATTAGGAAAGCCCTTGTAATTGGCCTCAACATTTAAAGTTAAGGAAATAGTATCACCAGGTTGTAAAGGTGGGTTAAAAGCATAAATTTCATATCCATAATCCTCATACTTTTTTCCTAGTTTTGGTTCTTTACCATTGAGATTAAATAATTTGACTTTCTTTTTGAGTAAGCCTTCTGGCCCCCAATTTAGATGCAGTGAATCAATAACTTCGTCAGATTTATTTACCATTATATAATCTGCTTTAATGGTTGCAGAACGCTCTTCAGGAACTAAATCTGCATTCACTTTAACATCAATTACTTTTGGTTGCGCAATTTTATCATATTTGCTTAATTGCTTTTCATAATCAGCAGACCCTACTGTCCCAGCTTCAACGGTCTGATAGTTATTTATTGATTTGGTATTGTAATTAATAAATGCTCCGGTTCCGACAAAAATTACAAGCAGAATCGCTATTGTCGAAATGGTTCTAATATTCAATCGTTCTTTGGCTAAAGTCCATCGTGCCTTGCGTCCAGAGTCAGTACCTCGTTTCCAGAATAAATAGCCTATAACTGCAAGTACACCACCACAGGCTAACCAATAGGTTCTGAACCAGAATAAGGATTCACCAAAGTGTCCAAAACCATTCATATCTGATACTGTATAACCTGGTGCATAACCATACAGATAGAGATTGTTGTTTACATCAGCTAAACTGTTTAGTCCAAATAGCAGAACCCAAATTGCAATAGCAATTACATGACCCATAAATTTTTTGGTCACCAATGAGTGAACAAAGAAAGCTAGCATTATAAAAATGATGTATTTCGGAAATTCTATAAGGTATAAATCCGTGAAATACTTATCGAATTCAAAATTAAAATAGCCTTTAGTTATTTGATTTAACAAACCACTAACTAATATCATATTTACTAATATAAAGCTCACCATTACAAGCGCTAAAAACTTAGATCCATAAACAATACGATTTGGTATTGGAAGTGAACCAAATATTTGATCGTAATTAACACTACGTTCCCTATGAAGTACTTCTCCGGTCATAAACACTATGAGTATAAATATCAATATGATATACGTAAAATCTTTCACCTCTAACATATAATAGGTAAGAGGCAAGGATGGCGTTCCATAAATAGGGAATCCAAACCATGCATCAAAGAATAAGAATAATACCGCAGCTATTAGAATGGCTCTAAAGAAGTTATCTTTTATGATGTTTTTAAACTCCATAAAGGCCAATCTAAAAAGTAGTTTTAGATTCAATCCTTTTGTAAAAACCTTAGAAACACTTGGTATTTGTGTAAGTGCAGCAACTGTGCTTTTTTGATCAGGACTTTCATCTTTCTTTTTAATGTTATAATTCTTGTTTAGGAATTTTATAAAATCAAACCTAAATAAAGTATAAAGAAAGGCCAATAATCCCAACCCAACCCAAATAAGTCTATTCCATACGAGCACGCCACTAAATGGAACTGTTAAGGTGTTCTGTTCCTCAGGCGTCCAATATCTTATTATGTTATTATATGGTCCGAGTCCAAATGGATCTAGTAGACTTACTAAATTTTTGTTTTCAATATCTTGAGTTAAAGTAAGTGTAATGAGATACGTAATAAATAAAATAGCACCACCAGCATAAGCAAGCATCACTTTTTTAGTTAAGCTTACAAGTGCAAAAAATATACAGCCTGCAAAGAAAAAATTGGTCCAATAAAGAACTAAAGTAGGCTGTAAATAATGCCAAAAATTAAAATCGGTAAATCTATCAGGTTCTACGTAACCCGCAAAAGGACCAATGGCAAAACCAATAATTAATCCTAAGTGCAAACCTAAACTTACCAAGAAAAGTACAAACATTGAGCCTGCAAATCTGCCAAGTAAATATCCTTTCTCAGTGACAGGATATGAAAAATAATAATTCTCTGTTTTGTGTTCAATATCTCTATACACAGGTACTCCCATAATAGCACTAGATAGCATTATTCCAAATATGCTTATGGTTGTAAGCATGGTTGCTATGGCAACAGGAGAATTAACAAATACTTTTTCTGAAGCTGGTCCATTACCACCAATAGAAACAATAAGTCCAAATAATAAAAGAATACCAAAATACGCCCAAGTGGCTGGTCTTTTAAATCTATATTTAATTTCGAAAAGAAAGATTTCTTTAAACATAATTGAATGATTTTGAGTTAATTAATAATCAATTATGCAGAAACCGTCTCCATTCGAGAGGTGATTTCAGCAAAATATACATCTTCTAAATCCGCGGCACTAGCTTCAAATGTAGCATCTGGCTGATTATCGCTTAATACATGGATTATGGTTTGTCCAGCTTTTAAATGCGTAGAGATCACTTGCATTTCATCTTTGTAGTTTTCTAATTCTACTTTTGGAATGGTTTTTTTCCAAATACGACCTTTAACACCATCAGTTAAGTCATTAGGATTTCCTTTGGCAACAACTTCTCCTAAACATATTATTGCCATATTGTTGCATAGATTTGAGATATCATCTACGATATGCGTTGAAAGTATAACAATTGTATTTTCGCCAATTTCACTTAATAGGTTATGAAATCTAACACGCTCTGCTGGGTCTAAACCTGCTGTTGGTTCATCTACAATGATAAGTCTTGGATCACCAATTAATGCCTGAGCAATTCCAAAACGTTGTTTCATACCGCCAGAATAGGTGCCTAGACTCTTATTTCTTACATGCCAAAGATTGGTTTTAGTTAATAAAGATTCCACTAGATCTTTGCGTTCACCGTTGTTTGAAACACCCTTTAATGAAGCAATGTGATTAAGCATATTATAAGAACTGATTTTTGGGTAAACCCCAAACTCCTGTGGTAGGTAACCAAGAATTTTACGAACTTTTGATTTTTCATTTAAAATATCAATATCATCTAATATTGCAGAACCGGAATCTGCCTGCTGTAACGTGGCTAGGGTTCTCATTAAAGATGATTTCCCAGCACCATTTGGTCCTAGAAGCCCAAACATTCCTTGAGGTATGTCTAGAGAAACATTTTTTAAAGCTTGAACACCATTAGAATAGGTCTTGCTTAAATTCTTGATTTTTAATTCCATGATTTAGTATTGATTTTTTTGTTTGGTATTCTTTAAAGGTAATAAAAAATTGAAATGTTTTGATAGATAGTTAGTCTAAGGGAATAAAGTGTCCATGTAGTTAATTATCAACATTGTAAATTAATTTATTGTAGACTCAATTCTTATAGTAATTTACAAGCATATTTAATTAGATAAGTAGTTAACCTAAACCAAATATTGTCTCATTATTTTTTTGTCACTTATATTAATACCAGCGTTTTTTCTTTTTCTTAGAGGCAGTACTTTTACGTCCTTTTTTATACTTACTTCCTTTTTTTTTGTGGACTACTGGCTTTGCTTTTGGATCTAAAGGATAAGGGTGTTCGGTTTCAATTGGTATTTGAACATTAATATATTGCTCAATAGTTTTTATATAGCTTTTTTCATCAGCAGAACACATGGCATAAGCTTTTCCTATATTACCAGCTCTACCAGTTCTTCCTATTCTATGAACATAGGTTTCGGCTTGATTAGGCATATCAAAATTAAAGACGTTATCGAGTGCATTGATATCAATACCACGTGCTGCAACGTCTGTAGCAATAAGAATTTTTACATAGCCGTTTTTAAATTTATTAAGGGCTGTTTGTCTATCGCTTTGGTTTTTATCTCCATGAATACTGTCAACCTCATAGCCATTATTAATCAGTGTTTGCTCTAATTTATTCACACCAAATTTGGTGCGTCTAAAAATGAGAACATTGCCTTTTATAGTGTTTCTAAGTAAGTGTAAACATAGCTCAATTTTATTGCGTTTAGGTACATAATACAACACCTGACTCACATCTTTTGCAATAGAGTGCGTCGGAGTAACATCTACACGTTCAGGCTCTTTTAGAATACTATTAGCTAATTGTTCAATTTTATAAGGGATAGTAGCAGAAAACAGAAGTGTCTGTTTATTTTCTGGACACAGGTGATTTATTTTTTTTACATCATCAATAAAACCCATTGCTAGCATTAAATCTGCTTCATCTAAGACTAAAGTCTCAATAAAATCTAAATTGATATAATCTTGTTTGTGTAAATCGAGTAGGCGACCAGGAGTAGCAACTAGTATATCAATACCCTTCTTTAAAACGTCAATCTGTGGCTCAATAGATGTACCGCCAAAAATTACTAAAGATCTTATATTAGAATATTTGGCATAATCTTTAAAATCCTGCTGAATCTGAACCGCTAACTCACGTGTAGGACTAACAACTAAAGCTCTAATTTTTTTACCGCGTTTAGGTACATCTTGTTTATCAAATAACTTTTGGAGAATTGGTAAAGCAAATGCTGCTGTTTTGCCAGTACCTGTTTGTGCTGAAACAATGACATCTTTTTGATCTAAAATTAATGGAATAGACTTTTGCTGTACTAAAGTAGGTTCAGTATAACCTGAAGTTTCAACGGCTTTAAGTAATGGCTTTATAAGTTTTAAATCTTTAAATGACATCTAAATGAATTTGAAATAAAGGTAGAATAATAATTTACCAACGCTGAGATATCCAGGCTTTTTGTTCTTGTTCGGACAAAAATGTCCAAGCTATAAACCGACTAATTTTTTGTCCTTGTCCCATTGTAATTGTTTTTACCTCCTTTGCTTTTACTTTCTCTAAAATCTTATAAGTTGGTTTTAAGGTTGTTTCTTTTGAAATTAAACTTGTAAACCAGAAACATTGTTCACTAAAATGTCGACTTTCATAAATCATGTCCTTTACAAAGCGTACTTCACCACCTTTTGTCCATAGTTCGTTTTGTTGTCCTCCAAAATTGAGAACTGCTTTACTCGGTCGTCTTCCCTTAAGGTTTTTTATTTTCTTAAGACTTGCTTTTTGAGCATCCTCTAAAGAACCATGAAACGGAGGATTACACATAGTGAAATCAATTTTTTCTTCAGGTTTTAAGATACCTTTAAAAAACGCATTGGATTGCTCTTGACGTCTAATCTCAATACTCGATTTTAGTTTTGAGTTGCCCTGTTCAATAGCTTTTGCTGATGCAATTGCAGTTTCATTGGTATCACTTCCAATAAATGACCAACCATATTCATAATTGCCAATAATGGGATAAATACAACTAGCACCAACACCAATATCTAAGCCCTTAATATGATTGCCTTTAGGAATTTCAGATCCATTTCCTTTAAGTAAATCCGCAATATTGTGAATGTAATCTGCACGTCCAGGAATTGGTGGGCATAAATAGTGTTCTGGTATCTCCCAAAACTCAACACCATAGTGATGTTTTAATAGCGCCTTATTTAAAGCCAATACAGCTTTAGGGTTAAAAAAGTCTATAGACTCATCGCCATATTTATTTGGTGCAACAAAAGTTGCAAGTTCAGGTGCACTTTTTATTAGTGCATCAAAATTATAACGTTGTCTATGTTGGCTTCTAGGATGAAGTTGTGACTTAACTTTTGGATGTTCTTTTTTCTTTTGCAAATTTATAAGTTATTGGCGTGGTAAAGGTAGTTTAAACATATAGGATTAAGCTTCTGTTTCCCAGCAATAATATTTAGATAGTTACCAATGATGTTTTAATAACTGTTTTGTCATAAAAAACGGATACTCTTTGCGCGTTAGATTATAGTTGAGACCAAATTGATTTGATATGAACGACATTGATTAACTCTTAGATTTTAGAAAAAACTTCAAACGTTTTTTTAACCTTTTTGGTAGAGCGTCATTATCTATAATTAAGCTTAAATGCTCTTTACTTTTATTTTTAATAAAAAGTAATTCAAATAAATGAAAAATACTTATTGTGTCTTTTTTTTGCTCAATTAATTCAAAACTATCACCAGTTTTAACTTCACCTCGCTCTAGAACTCTAACATATGTGCCAGAATAGCCATAATCTATGAATTGTTGTAAAACGGCATCAGTTCCAAATTTATGAGCAAACTTAAAACATGGTTCTCTTGGTATGGTAATTTGCACCAAAGCTTTTCCAAGTTTATAAATGTCACCAATATTTAACTGTTTTTCATCCAAACCTTCTACAGTCAAGTTTTCGCCCAACATTCCATATGTCCAATCTAAATTTGGGTACATACTTCTCCAATAGGGATAATGATTGGCCGAAAATAAATAGCAGGCTTTATACTCACCTCCATGAACACGTCTATCAGATACTTCATCGCCTCTAACGTTTTCTTTATCTAAAAAGATTGGTGCGTCGGTAGGTTTTTTATAAATACCAGTTGTGACTTTTTTACCTTTCCAAACAATTGTTGTGGGTTGTGCTATATTGGTGGATATGACTTTCATGTACAACAAATCCTAGAATATTTACGATTTATGTTCTTTCCATACTAAAAGCATATCTTTTTCTTTTATAAGCATAGTTTCTAAATTTGCATTGAATTTAGTTTTACGATCAGGATCTACTTTATCAGAATTCCACCAGTTATAGGTGTCCAATATCGTTGTTTGCAAAGGTCTAAATGTTAATCCTGCTTCAATAGATTTAGTATTATTTGTTTTGGCAGAACCAAAATGTGCTTTATCAGCCATAATCCAAGGTATGGAATAATAGACTCCATTTTCTTTTAAAAAATTATAATCATCAATTTGTACAAAGCTATGCTTAACATTAAACGTTTTTGATGCCTCTTTAATAAATTGAGGCATTGTTTGTTTTTCTTTTGGTCCGGCCCCATTAAAGATACCGGCAGTTTTGGTTTCAGCTAATCTTATAAACCAATTTGCCATATCTCTAACATCTATATATTGCACAAGGTCTTCTATTTTACCTGGAATAGCAATTTCTCCACCTTCCGCTAGTCTCATTGGCCAGTGTATAAATCGATCTGTTCTATCTCCTGGTCCCAACATATATGTTGGCCTAATTACAACTGTTCTGTCTTCGCCAAATGCCTTAATGGCTTCTAGCTCAGAATTGGCTTTCATAACACCGTATTCCATTTCGTATTTCTCATCTTCAGTAAGTCCTTCTGGCATTTCTAAAATTAACTTAGTGTCTGTCTTAATATTATCAGTTAGATAAGGGTAGTACACACCGGTTGAAGAAGTATACATGTACATACCAACGTTATCCTTTAGTAGATTGGCAGTGGCTTTTGTCCATTCAACTTTTCGTCCAGAATTATCAATGACAACGTCCCATTTTCTATTTTCTAGGGCCTTAAGATTTTCTTCTCTATCACCAATAAGTTGCTCAACATCCTTAAATAATTCCGTATGTATTTTTGGAATAGTTTTACCTCTTGTGAAGGTAGATACAGAATGCCCTCTTGATAAAGCATACGCAATTTGATGAGGTCCTAGAAAACTTGTACCACCAAGTATTAGAATTTTAAGTTTTTTATTAGTAGAGGTTGTAACTTCTTTTTTAGAACCGGAGTTGCAATTTAAAAGTATGCTGCCCATTAATGGTATGCCAATTCCGGCAATAGCACTTTTTTTAATGAATGTTCTTCTTGAGTTTGATTTAGACATTTTTAATTAGCTTATTTCTTTAAAGGTATAAAAAAAGCACAAGTAAAACACTTGTGCTTTTTCAGCTATTAATTCTCAGAGAATTACTTGAGTTAGTCTATTTAGTTAAGCAAAATTAGAGTAAATCTTTAAATTATAAATTGACTTATGTTAATAAATTATATATTGGTTAATTCTCTACGAATCCTGCTTAAACTCTCTGTAGTAATACCAAGGTAGGATGCAATATGGTAATTTTTCACGCTCTTTTCTATATTCGGATAATTTTGAATAAAACTTAGATAACGCTCCTTTGCGTTTTGAGACAAATTGCGAAGTATTCTACTCTGAAAAGCAGCAAAAGCTCTTTCAAGCTTAACCCTAAAGAAATGTTCAATTTTTGGGATTGCTGAATATAAATACTCTTTGTCCTTTTCATTTATACTATACAGAATTGCATTTTGAATAACTTCAATGGTCATTATTGATTTAGTACCAGTAAAAAATGCGGTGTAATTACTTATCCACCAATCTTTAATTCTAAACTGAACAGTATGTTCTTTGCCTTGAGCATCAACATGAAATGCTCGCAAACAGCCATCTAATATATAGTAATGTTCAGTTACGTAATCACCAGGTTTTAGCAGTATACTTCCTTTTTTTACTTCGATTTTATGAAAAACTGACGTGATAATCTCTATCTCACTAGAGGTGAAAATAAGGTCTTTAAAAATTTCCTTTATTTTAGAATTATCGGAACGCATTTTAGTTCAAATTATGCCCTATTTATAATATATAAAATGTTTTAAATGAGCAAATTACAATTGTTAATTAACGATTTTAAGTATAAAGCAGTGTTTTAAACTTAAGATGATTTTTTAATTCAGTCAAGGTCATGTTCTAAATGTAATTAGTAGATTCTTCAGATATTCAGACAAAACTAAACCGTTTATGCTAATCGATGCTAAGGCTAGTGGAGAGCTATTTATTAATGAAACTGGATTATTGATTTTTTAAATTGATATTTTTAGTAATATCTAGACAATAAAATGTGAAAAACATAAACCAGCAAACTATTCCTAGAAATTTAAAACCATCCTCAAAAAGAATTCTGAATTTTTCATGTTCAAATAGAAGGTCTATAATCACTGAACTTCCAAAAGATATGAAAGTGATAATTAGAAAATATCTGAATTGAGCCGATAAAAGAATACGATAATATGCTAAGAATAGAATGCCAAATAGAATGACATATATTCCATACATTACAATTTCCTCAATTCCAATTGATTTTAAAATATGCTCATGAAACATAAATAAGTCATCAAAAAGTAAGACTAGCGTTAAAAGTCCACTATAAAGCAAGAATGAGGTCTTTTTATTCTCAACTTTTCCAATAACCAAAAAAAAGGTAAATAAAAGAATTGATCCTGTGGTACACCATAATAAAATCCCAAGATTTGAAATAACACCGGTTAATGGATTGGCATCAAAAGTTGAAAGTGGATCACCTGTAAATAACTTCAATCTTATATTATAACTTTCTGAAATGTAGTATATAAACCAGAATAGAAAGAGAGTTAATCCTATTACGATTATTGAAAATATTTTTTTTGAGAAGCTTTGAATAAATCGATTAATTAATTTCATTAATAACTGTCAAATTAAATTAAACTGAGTCATGCTATATAATTAATGATTAGGAGATTAGAGCGTAAATCTAAGAATATTTTTTAATTATTGAACTCTTCAAAGTAATTAATAGATTGAAAGCATTTTTATTCGTTTATAAGCAGAAAAAACCACCTTTGGAAAAAGGTGGTTTAATAGGCATTCCGTAATAATTTAGCTCCAAATTATTTAATCATATCATAACTGCGTTTAATGAAGTTTGTTAATTCTTCACCTTTTAGTAGGCCTTGTGATAAACGTGCTAAATCTAAACTTTGGTTTATTAAGCGTTCTTGCTTTTTACGTGTTTTGGTATTGAGTATTTCATTTACCAAATCGTGATTAGTATTCACTACCAAGTTGTACATCTCTGGCATATTACCCATACCAAACATGCCACCTCCACCTGTTTGTTGCATCTCTTTCATGCGACGCATAAACTCTGGTTGTGTTATAATGAATGGTGATGCACTACTATCCATAGCTTCCAATTGTACCATGAATTTTTCTGATGGAACAACTTCTTTTAATAACTCATCTAACTTTGTCTTTTCATCTTCACTTAACTTAGAAATTGTTGTATCATCTTTCTTAATTAAGTTATCAATGTGGTCTGCATCTACTCGTGCAAATGAGATATTTTCTTTAGACGTCTCAAGCTTTTGCATTAAATGACTAACTATTGGAGAGTCTAGTAACAACACCTCATAGTCCTTGTCTTTTGCAGCCTCAATGTACGCATGTTGCTCATCTTTATTTGAAGCATAAAGAATTACCATTTTATCATCCTTATCAGTCTGCTTTGCTTTTATAGCATTTGTCAATTCTTCAAAAGTGTAAAATTTACCATCTACTGATGGGTATAATGCAAAGGCATCTGCCTTTTCAAAGAATTTTTCTTCAGATAGCATACCATATTCGATAACAATTTTGATGTCATCCCATTTTTTCTCGAAATCTTCACGATTATTATTGAATAATGATTTTAATTTATCTGCTACTTTTCTAGTGATGTAAGATGAAATTTTCTTCACATTTCCATCTGCCTGCAAGTAACTACGAGATACATTCAAAGGAATATCTGGAGAATCAATTACACCACGCAACATGGTTAAAAACTCAGGAACTATACCTTCTACATTATCTGTTACAAAAACCTGGTTTTGATATAATTGAATTCTATCTTTTTGAATGTTTAGGTCGTTTGTCATTTTTGGGAAATACAAGATTCCCGTAAGGTTAAATGGATAATCAACATTTAAATGAATGTTGAATAATGGTTCCTCAAACTGCATTGGATATAACTCTCTATAGAAGCTCTTATAATCGTCTTCCTTTAAGTCTGCAGGTTGTTTTGTCCAAGCTGGATTAGGGTTGTTGATGATATTGTCTACAGTGATTTGCTTGTGAGGCTCAGTTGTTTCTTTACCCTCTTTATCTTTTGTGGTTTTTGGGGTAAAATCTGGATCGTTAATTTCCTTAGTTCCAAATTTGATAGGAATAGGCATAAACTTATTATACTTAACCAATAATTCTCTTATTCTTGCTTCTTCAAGAAACTCTTGCTCGTCTTCTGAAATATGAAGAATAATTTCTGTGCCTCTATCATTTTTATCTGCTTCTTCTAAAGTAAATTCAGGTGAGCCATCACATGTCCAATGTGCCGCAGGAGCATCAGTATGAGATTTTGTTATAATCTCTACTTTATCCGCCACCATAAATGAAGAGTAGAACCCTAAACCGAAGTGCCCAATAATCCCAGCATCTTTACCTGCATCTTTGTATTTGTCTAGAAATTCTTCTGCACCTGAAAATGCAATCTGGTTGATGTATTTCTCTACTTCATCTGCTGTCATACCAATACCTCGGTCTATGATATGAAGCTTTTTACCTTCCTTATCGATTTTAATTTCAATCTTAGGTTCACCATACTCAGATTTAGATTCGCCAATACTGGTAAGATGTTTTAATTTAAGTGTTGCATCTGTCGCATTACTAATTAACTCACGTAAAAATATTTCGTGATCACTGTACAAGAATTTTTTAATTAACGGGAAAATGTTTTCTACCGATACATTAATATTTCCTTTTGCCATGATATGTTGTTTTTTTATTCCTGTTATGAACAGGTTTTATATTTATTAATTATTTCGATAAACTGTTATTCAAATAAAGTACCAAGACGCAAACTGTGACAAGATGACATAAAAAAAGCCACTCTAGTTAGAGTGGCCTTTTGCGAAGTGTATGAAACTTAATTTTTTATAGTTTCTTTATTTTCAATTTTTTCTTCTATTTCCTTCTTATTCTTAACATGTTTATCTAACCACTGATCTTGTTCCCAAAGCATATGCATTATAGATTCTTTTGCTCTGTAACCGTGACTTTCTTTAGGTAACATTACTAATCTTACAGGAGCACCTAATCCCTTTAAGGCATTAAAATAGCGTTCACTTTGTAATGGATATGTCCCAGAATTGTTATCTGCCACACCATGAATCAGTAGGAGAGGAGTCTTCATTTTATCTGCGTGCATAAATGGTGACATGTTGTAATATATTTCTGGTGCTTCCCAATAACTACGTTCTTCACTTTGAAACCCAAAAGGTGTCAATGTTCTATTATAAGCACCGCTTCTTGCAATACCTGCAGCAAAAAGATTTGAATGTGATAATAAATTAGCTGTCATAAATGCTCCATAACTATGTCCACCAACGGCAACTTTATCCCTGTCTATAAAGCCTAAATTGTCAACAGCATCAATGGCTGCTTTGCCATTTGCCACTAATTGTGTTCTGAATGAATCATTTGGTTCTTCATCACCTTCGCCAACTATTGGAAATGCAGCATCGTCTAATACAACATAGCCTTTTGTGACCCAATAAATTGGTGAGCCCCAATATGGATAAACAAATTCGTTCGGGTTTGCTGTACTTTGAGATGCACTAGCTTTATCTTTATATTCACGAGGGTAAGCCCATAAAATCATTGGATATTTTTCATCTTCTTTATAATCTAATGGTAGATAAAGTGTACCCTCCAAGTCTAGGCCATCATCTCTCTTATAGCTAATGACACGTTTGTTTACACTTTCTAAACTTTTAAACGGATTTTCAAATGCCGTTATAGCTGTAAGATCATTTTTTCTATTAATATTTCTTATATAATAATTTGGATATTCTGTTTTTGACTCAATACGAACAAGAATTTTACCTTTCTTCATATCTAATGCACTGTTCAGACTTTCTAATTTGTCTGTATACTCAGATTGGTATAGTCGTTTTGTTTTACCAGTTTTTATATTGTATTCATCAATGAATGGAAACTGACCATCTTTTGAATAACCATCTCCCATGAGGTAAAGTTTCTCACCGTTCATATTTAGGGTATATCGTCCAAATTCATTTTTGGAACTCACAAAATTACCGGGATCACTATACACATCTTGATAATTTCTATCCGAAATAACTTTGGCTTCTGCAGTAGAAGGACTAAACATATATGTTTTTGTATTTCGGGTATTCCACCAATAATCATATGCTATTGCTGTATTGTCACTTCCCCAAGAAATACCTGAAAAACGTTGCTTTGTTTTTAGAATCAATTTTGGAGTGCCATTGAAAGGTGCATTTTGTTCATAAACAGCATCTCTATAGTCTACTTCCACAGCTGGATCTCCATTATCTAGTGCTTCTGCCCATACCAAGGTTGAAGGTTTGTCTCCTCGCCATGTCATATTGCGTTTACCAAGTCTAGTAGACATAAACCCTTTAGGTCTTACTTCATCTAATGGTACTTCATTCACTTCGGTAACTTTGTTTCCGTTTATACTATACATTATGCTTTCACTAGGAAATCTTCCATAAGTAACTAGGTAAGAAAATGGTCTTTTAATTTTTGTAATCATTATATAGTTACCATCAGGTGAAAAGCTAATACCTCGGTACATGTCTGCTCCTAGGAAATCTTCTACATTACCATTAACAGACACTTTTTTAATTTCAGAACGTGCGAGTTGTTCAAAATTAAACTCATCATTAGGTGTTTTTAATAAATCTTGGTAAGTTCTGTTTTGTGCCTTGGCACCATCGCTAACCGAAACAGTCGGTCCTGTTGGCACGGCAACTGCGGTGTTTATTAAAGGTTGTCTGTCGTTAGGTAACATTTTAACCAAAAGATTTTGGTTGTCTTTAAACCAATTTAGAGTGCTTCCCATATTGGCATTAACTTTGGCATCTGTTAGTTTTGAGACCTTAGCGTTGCCAATATCTAATACCCAAACTTCAACCCCTGTTGACGTTGTATTTAAGCAAGCGATCATACTTTCATCTGGTGACCATCTAAAACCTGAAAGTCTTGCATTTTCGGGTAAGCCAGAAACTTGTTTAGCGTCTTTATCTTTTACACCTTTTACTTTAATATTGGTATAATAATTAGTTCTACTTCCAATATTGGTAACAGGATTTATTCTTAGACCTGCTAATCTTAATTCGGTCTCTGATAATTCTGCTATTGATTTATACTGATTGCGGAAGAGTAAAACCATCTGCTCACCTTTACTGTCAATTTGAACTCCTGGAGCCAATTCTACATCAGCAAGTTCTAGGATCTCTTCAGATGGTTGTTGATAGGTTAAATTTTGTTGGGCATAACCGTTTAAAAGAATAAAAAAAGCGAAGATTCTTAGTATTTGTTTCATTGTTTTTTGATTATGGATTAGTGGCATGAATTTACTGAAAAATATATCTGTAATACGTGACTAGCATGTTAAAATTAGGTCAAAATTTAAATGCTTTAAATTTATTATGCATGCATAACGAATAGATTTAAGATTAGGCTCAAATGGGTTAAATTTGTTGTTCTAACTATAGATAACAACTAATGTACAATTCAAGAATAACAGGTTTAGGAAAGTATCTTCCGGATAATGTGGTGACAAACAATGATCTTAAAGAATGGATGGATACTAGTGATGAGTGGATACAAGAACGAACAGGAATAAAAGAAAGACGTTGGATAAAAGAAGGTACTGAAGATACATCTGCTGTAATGGGAGCAAAAGCTGCAAGAATAGCAATTGAACGTGCTGGTTTAACCAAAGATGATATAGATTTTATTGTGTTTGCGACGTTAAGTCCGGATTATTATTTCCCAGGTTGTGGCGTTCAGATTCAAGATATGTTAGATATGCCTACCGTAGGTGCCTTAGATGTGCGAAATCAATGTTCTGGATTTATTTATGCTATTTCTGTAGCCGACCAATTTATAAAAACTGGAATGTATAAAAATGTTTTAGTTATAGGAGCAGAATATCATAGTAACGGATTAGATAAAAGTACCAGAGGTCGTGGTGTAACTGTTATTTTTGGAGATGGAGCAGGAGCAGCGGTTTTAAGCAGAGAAGAAGATACAACAAAAGGGATACTATCAACCCATTTACATAGTGAAGGTAAATATGCGGATAAGCTTATTGTAGCTTCACCAAGCATTGCACATTGGGTACCAGAAATTATAGAAGCTGGAGAAGAAGATTTATCATACTTTCCTTATATGGATGGCACCTTTGTATTTAAAAATGCTGTTGTACGTTTTAGTGAAGTCATTATGGAGGGCTTAGATAAAAATGGTTTACAGCGCGAAGATATAGACATGTTAATTCCGCATCAAGCCAATTTAAGAATTGCTCAATTTATTCAAAAGAAGTTTAGTTTGCGTGATGATCAGGTTTATAACAACATAATGAAATACGGAAATACAACTGCAGCATCCGTAGTTATTGCTTTAACCGAAGCCTGGGAAGAAGGAAAAATAAAAGATGGAGATAATGTGGTTTTAGCCGCATTTGGTAGTGGCTTTACTTGGGGAAGTGCTATTATAAAGTGGTAAATTAATGTAAATGACAAAAAAAAGCCCAGATAATTTGTCTGGGCTTTTTCAGCTATTAACCAACTTTAACTAACACTACATTATAAAACATAAATTTTATAATTGTTATTACTTAAAACTTATCTCCAATAATATAGACGTAAACGATTCGGTTTTATTTCAAACTTTAACATATTTAAGCGAATTTTAACAAAAACCCGAAACAAGTTGTTCCGGGTTTTCTTATTTAATAGCCATACACTAACACTAACCATCAACTATTTATGTAAACTATTAAATATATTTTGTCTTACATACATTAAAGTCTAGTAAAAGTCAATAATGTGACACTTTATGTTACAGGAATCCTCCTCCTGATTTTTCGTCGTTATCTCTTCGCTTACGAGATTTTGCTCTGTATTTACCGCCACCAAAACGATAAGACAAACCTGCAAAAATGGTTTTGAATTCTGGAACAAAACTTACTTCTTGTCTAAATGGTCGTTCACTAGTAATGTTTATCTCTTGAGTATCAAAAACATTATTAAAGTTTAAACTAAAAGTTGCTCTATTTTCTTCAAGGAAATTGTATCGTAAACCAAGATTTACAAAGTACATTGGTTCCATTTCAAAATTTAAACCAGTATCCTTTCCTCTGTACATTGCAAACGCAGATAATGATAATTTTTTGGTCACTTTAAAATTGTTGAACATTCTAAAGTTGTAAATAAGGTTGTCAACTTCTACTTCATTAAACTCTATGTCACTTTCTGTGGGATTAGGTATAGTTGGATCAAGTGTTTCTGCAAAGCCGCGTTGAGTACGGCCATATAAATCGAAACTAGCATTGAAACTCCACCATTTTGTTGGTCTGTAATTGCTTGATACCTCAAATCCAAATGCAGATGTATTGTCAAAGTTGTCAATTCTTAAAATTACACGCCCTGAACCTAATGTAGAACGGTCAACAAATAAACCTTGATTAATTTCATCTTCAATAAGCCTGTAAAAAACACCTGCTGTGAGACTCCCTTTTTCAAAGTTTCTTGAATAGTTTACCTCTAATGAGTTAGTAAATTGTGGCTCTAATTCAGGATTTCCAAATTGTGAAATTAAAGGTGTATTAAATTCTGGAATAGGATTAACTTGCCCTACACCAGGTCTATCTACACGTCTGCTAAAGCTAAATTGATAAGAATTTTTTTCTGAAGCTTCATAGGTAACGAAAGCAGATGGATATACTTGTACATAATCGTTTTCAAATGGAAAATCTGTTGTTGTATCTGTGGTCAAATCCGTATCAATGGCTAAGGCATCAACATTAACTGTTTCTGCTCTTAATCCTAATTGATATGACCATTTATCTTTTTGAAAATTATAACTCGCATAGGCAGAATAGATATTTCGTTCGTAGTCAAAATTAGTTGATGTTGGTATGTAATTACCCATTTCATTGATTACACGACCATCAGAAGAATAATCAATTGTATTCTCAAATAACCTTGCTTGTAAACCGACTTCTAATTTAGAAGTTTCAGATAAGGGATTCACATAATCTAAATTAATTTCGGTTCTAACTCTATCTGTATTTGTAAATTCGTCGAAGTTTGGTCTACTACCCAAGCCACTAAAATTATTATCAGTGAAAATGTCATTTTCAAAAATATTATGATCAATTTCAAGCTCAATATTATGGCCTTTATCATCAAAATCTAATTTGTAATTGGCATTGTATTGCTGACTGTTATTCTCATTGTTATTATCAAAAATCTGTAATTGATTTTCATTGGTCATATCACCAAATAGTAATTCTGTTTCACCTATAGCTCCACCATCAAAAATGTTTTGATTTGTAAAAAAAGAAACAGTATTCTTATCGTTTATATAATAGTCAACCCCTACTTTAAATAGATGTGAATTTCTTTCGTCTGTTATGTCAAAAAGCTGAGTAAGATCAGAATCGGTTTGGGTTAAAACACCTGTATTGATGTTATCTGAAAAGTTATTCCCATAGCTTCCGTAAAAGTTTAATTTACCATTTCTATAGTTCATGTCTAAAGAACTATTAAACTTAGGGGCCAGCTGATATCCAAGTCCTAAATGTACATTTCCATTAAATCCCACATTTACATTTTTATGTAATATGATATTAATGATGCCACTCATACCATCAGGATTGTATTTAGCTGATGGATTTGTGATTAACTCTATTTGTTTAATAGAAGTTGAAGGTATTTGCCTTAGTAGTTGAGCTGTAGGAATATTTGATAATTTTCCGTCTACCATTACCTGTACATTTTGATTGCCACGTAAAGCAATAGCACCAGTTTGTTGGTCTACATTAACAGAAGGAATATTATTCATAATGTCTGATGCTGTTGGTCCAGATGTGGTAAGATCTTTGCCAACATTTACAACCTTGCGGTCTATTTTTTGTTGTATAGTAGAGGTTTCTGCAATTACTGTAACCTCTTCAAGATTTTCGGCATCTTCACTTAAAAAGATGTCTCCAACATTAATTTTAAAGCCGTTTTTACCAATGTTCACCTCTTTTTTAATGGATTTATAGCCAATAAACTTGATCTCAATTTTTATAAGACCTGCAGGAATTTTATCGACTTTAAAAGTACCATCGGCTTGGGTAATGCTTCCCGTAATAATTTTATCGTTAAGATCTTTTATAATAACATTGACATAAGGGAGTGGTTCGTTGAGGTCGGCGTCTATAACACGACCTGAGATTGAACCGCTTTTAATATCTGAATTAGAATTGGGTTGGGCGCTTAAAATGGCTGATGAGACCATTAAAAGCATTAAGAAGAAATGCTTCATTTTTTGATTGTTTTTTGATTGATTTGATAGTTTCTTAGTGTTAAGACGACTATTTTTACACCGTGTTACCACATTTAACACTACTTAACAACTTTTTAACATATGAAAGAAACCACTTTAGTGTTGGGCGCCTCAATAAAACCAGAACGTTATTCTAATATTGCAATCAACAGATTAAGAGATAAGGGCTACCAGGTTAAGGCCTTTGGTTTAAAACGAGGAAGTGTTGGTGATGTAACAATTGATACAGAGTTGATATCTTACAAAGACATAGATACAGTTACATTATATCTAAACCCGAATCGTCAAAAATCTTACTATGATTATATAATTAGCCTAAATCCTAAACGAGTAATATTTAATCCTGGTACAGAAAACCCTGAATTCTATAAGTTGTTAGAGGAAAACGCTATTGAAACTGAAGTTGCTTGTACTCTCGTATTACTTACTACAAACCAATACTAAATATCTATTCTGAATATGTGTATAATTTCAATTTGGCATTGTTAGATAAGACAAAAATGATGTCTTTATCCTTCATCTTTACAGTTTCAATCTGCTTTATTTGATCATTAAATGGAGCCATACCCAATTTTGAAACTGGTTCATAATTAGACTCGTTATCTAATAATAACCCTTTTAAAGAGGAGTAGGAGCCATGATAAGTATTGACTTTGTAGGAGTTTCCACCAACTAATAATTTAGTCTTATTACCTGCTTCTATTTCTGAAAATGATGTAATAGGTGCAAGTTGCAAAGCATCTTCAAAATGAACAAATTCAGAATATTTTCCGTTGTCATTTCTTAAGTAACCCGAAGCAAGTGTATGCGCTTCAGATTTTTCAGCCTTATTAATGCTACCTTTTTTAATTACCTCCTCAATGGTTTTACCTGCAACACTTTTGTGATCTAGATAAATTTTATTAATAATATTCATTTGACTGGCCATTTCATCTTTTGAATTCAATGGGTAATATTTACCATCTCTATTATAGGCTATTAAGGTTTCATTAATTCCATTTTTATCAAAGTCTGAATAGTACATGAGTAATGGGCCATCAAAATAAAGATTGAACTTTGTGTTTAGTCCCCAATTACCAAGTAGAATATCTTCGTCATCATCACCATCAATATCATATGTACTGATAGTTTGCCACAAGCCATTTATATTTTCAGGTATGTCCTGCAATTCTAAACTTCCATTATTATTAATATAAATTTTAGGTGTATCCCATTCTGATGATACTAATAGGTCCTTTAAATTATCATCATTAATATCTGTCCATTTCGCAGATGTTACCTTGGTAACATCTAAGGATTCACTTTTTGTAAAATTACCTTTGCCGTCATTTTTCAATAGGTAAGAATTCACCTTTTTTCCATAATCGTTCGGAACAGAATGATTACCAATAAATAGATCTGTGTCTCCATCATTATCGTAATCATAAGCTTCTACAGCAGATGAGATATTGGTATTTGATGGAATACGGTCTGATGCATTAATAAAATTACCATCGTCATTTATGTAAAGCCTATCCTTAACTAAGTTTTCAACCTTAAACTGGGTAAGACCGGAAGCTACGTAAAGATCTAGATCTCCATCATTATCTGCGTCAAAGAATGAAGCATCGTTGTCTTCAAAACCTATGTCGTTTTCAAATGCTTTTTGTTTTGATAGATTAAATCCAGAACCAGAATTGAGGTATAATTCACTGACTTTACCAGAAGCACTTCCGATATATACATCTTCAAATCCGTTTCCATCTATATCACCTTTGGCAAACGCAGGGCCAAAAGTAGAAACTTTATATGGTATTAACTTTTCCTCCAAAAAATCAGTGTAATTATCTTCAGAATGCTCGTATGAAATACTATTACTATCTTTAAAATATGAACTTTTGTTTTTTGAGTTATCATAAACATAGTTGCTATTCACGGCAGTATATTCAACTGATATAGCTTTATTTATTTCAGGAGACTTAAAAGTTTGGTATTCATTGTTAGGCCAAATAATTTCTATTGAATCTACTTTCTGAGCATTACCCAATCCAAAATGAAGTTTACTCTCAAGAGAAGATAAAAACCCTCTAGATTTAAACAATTGTTTCATTTGGCTCTTACCATTTGAATGTACTATCGCTTTTGTGCCAACACCTTCTTTATTGGCTCCTTTATAAATTACATCTAAAGAGATGAAATTACTACTGCTGTCCGTTGTATTTCTGTATATACTTGCTACCGAATTGAAGTTATTTGTAACAATATCTAAGTCGCCATCTAAGTCTAGATCAACATATATGGCACCATTAGAAAGACTCGGTTTATTTTCTATCCAATTCCCCGTTTGGCTTGTGAGTTTAACAGAATTACCCTCAAATATTTCATTAGTAACCTCACCTGAAGTCATTTCACCAATAGAGTTAAATAACCATTGGAGTCCTTCAATTTCTGATCGCCCTTTGAAAGCATTAGAGACATACTTTTTAAAATCTAAACCATTAGGACGTCTCAGAATTCCATTAGAAACAAACAAGTCTTGATGACCATCATTATTGAAATCTGCAAAAAGCGGTGCCCAGCTCCAATCTGTGTCGGCAACCTTGTTAAATAAGGCGGTTTCATGAAAATATTTACCGTCATTATTGATTTGAAGCATGTTGCGCGAGTATTGATCTTTGTATCCCAAATTTTCTAAATGCTCTTGCATATTAAACATGGCATCGTCACCTTCAGTTTCCTTTAAAATACGTTCGTCTTTTGGTAACATATCCAAAGTCATTAAATCTTGAAAACCATCACCATTAATATCTGCAGCATCACTACCCATAGAAAATCTACTAATCGTTGTAAAAGATTCATCAAGGCTTTCGGTAAATGTACCATCATGGTTGTTGAGGTAATAATAATCGTCCTCATGAAAATCATTACAAACATATATGTCATCCCAACCATCATTATTAAAATCTGCTACTGTAGCGCTTAACCCATAACCATTAACACCACCATAAATGTTAGCATAGTCACTAACATCTTTAAACTTTCCATTGTCATTGTTAAGCAGAACGTCACCTACAAGTGGTTCACGTTTATTCCTTAGATCAGCATTGCCATGCGAAAGTGTGGTGTGAACGGCATGGTTTACTATGTAAACATCTAGATCATCATCTTTGTCATAATCAAAAAAGTAAGCTTGTGTTGAATATCCTTCAAAATCAAGTCCGTATTCTTTGGCCTTTTCGGTAAAGGTGCCATCACCATTATTTATGAAAAGTTCATTATGACCTTTAAAATCTAATAAACCAGAAACTGCACATACGTAAATATCTAATAATCCGTCATTATTAATATCTATCATTGTAACTCCAGTTTGCCAATTAGAATTACCATTTATATTTGCTTTTTCTGAAGCATCTTCAAATTTAAAATTACCCTTGTTTAGATATAATTTATTGTCTCCCATGTTAGAAACAAAAAACAAATCTGAGAGTCCGTCATTATTAATATCACCAGCAGCTACACCACTTCCGTTGTAATAATAAATGTAGTTAATAATACTATGACCAGGGTCTTCAGTTACTAGGTTTGAGAAATCAACACCTGATGTCTCTGGTTCAACTTCCGTGAGCAGATAAGACGAAGTTTCAGAGGTTTTTCCTTCTTCTTCAGAACAAGAGAAAATCAAAACAAATACTAATAATAGAATAGAAAATTTTTTCATCGGAATTGTAGCAAAATCAATTAAGCAAATATACTAATATTTTAGGCCACTTATATTTTCAGATAACCAACAACTGTATTATTCTACAGTCTTTTTTCTAAGTAGCAATAGCCCTAAAAATGTTATGAGACCATTGATAGGTAATAATTCATATCCTAAGGTGTAACCGCCAAGATTTTCTGGTGGTATTGAACCAATAATTGAGATGATAATGGCAGAACTTAATGCGACAATCCAAACATATCTGTCCTTTATTTGGTATTTGGTAAAAATACCAAACGCAAATAACCCTAAAAGAGGTCCGTAGGTATATCCTGCTACGGTTAATAAACTGTCAATGACGTTGCTTGTCAATACATATTTAAAAATGATAATTACAACAACCAATAATATGCTCATTGCAATATGAATCTTTTTCCTGAGGCTTTTTTGAACGTTTTCTGATTTTTTTTCTATGTCTAGAAAATCCACACAAAATGATGTTGTCAGTGACGTTAAAGCACTATCTGCACTACTGTAAGCAGCTGCAATTAAGCCTAACATAAAAGTAACCGCTAGTGTAAGACCCAAACCACTGTTCAAGGCAATTTCCGGAAATAATAAATCGGTTCTTGGTTTACCATCCATTAATGGTATTGCAATATTATTTTTATTAGCATAGATGTATAACAGTGCTCCCAAAAGCATAAATAGAAATGTTGCAATGACTAAAACGATACTAAATGAAATCATATTTTTTTGGGCATCCTTTAGAGACTTACAAGTCAAATTCTTTTGCATCATATCTTGATCAAGACCTGTCATACATATGGTGATAAACATGCCGCCTAAAAAGGACTTTACAAAATGACTACGTTCTAAGAAACTATCTGTAACAAATATTTTGTCATAATTTTTAAGTTCTTCTGAGGCCAAAAATTCACTAAATGACCAACCTAAATTATCATTGATAAAATATATTGATAATACAACTGCCGTTAACATAAAAAGTGTTTGCAGTGTGTCCGTCCATATAATTGTTTTAATGCCACCTTTATTTGTGTAGACCCAGATGAGTAATATTGAAATTATAACTGTGATTTCAAAAGGAATATCCCAAGCATCAAATACAAATTGTTGTAATACAATAGCAACCAAGAATAATCTAAATGCAGCACCGATAACTCGTGAAATGAAAAAGAAAAATGCACCAGTTTTATGACTCACAACACCAAAACGCACCATTAAATACTCATAAATAGAAGTTACGTTATGTTTATAGTAGAGTGGTAATAGCACAAAAGCAACTACAAAATACCCAAACATATAACCTAGTACAACTTGAAAATAACTGAATTGAGAACCTTCAATCCATCCTGGCACTGAAATAAAAGTAACACCAGAAAGCGATGCACCAACCATCCCAAAGGCAACTATATACCAAGGAGATTGTTTGTTAGCCTTAAAAAAAACAGCGTTACTATCGTCTTTACCTGTGAAGTAGGAAATGATAATAAGAACACTAAAATAACTAATTATTAAAACCAGTATGGAGGTTGGTGACATGTTGGTGTAATTAAGATTATATTCTTGAAAAGTACTATTTTTGAAAAAAAAAGCTATTTAAAATTTTAATAATTATGAAAAATATAGCCCTTTTATCTACATTTTTATTTTTGACAACCTACTTATCAGCACAAGAATATTTAGATTTAATTGCAGAAGGTACTCACACAGTACAACATATATCTGAACGAGCAGAGGTGCATTTCGATGAGGTTGGTAGAGATAGAGGTACAGGATATAAACCATTTAGAAGATGGCAGTATTTTGCTGAGCGAGCCATGGATGAAAATGGGATGTTAAAATCACCTGAGTTTTATTACAATGAGCTTCAAAATTATAACGCACTTCAAAACAATGAAGGTTCTTTTTCTAGAACCACAGTTGGAACATGGGAACAATTGGGACCGACATATTGGAATGCGACTTCAGGTTATAACCCAGGAGTAGGACGAATTACCTCAATTGCGATAGACGATTCTAATTTAGACCATATTTTAGTTGGGAGTCCAACAGGTGGTGTGTGGAAAAGCCTTGATGGAGGAACAACATGGACTGTCCTTACGGATAATTTATCAAACATAGATGTATATGCATTGGCAATAGATTCTCTTAACAGTAGCACATATTATTGGGGTTCAAACGGTGGTTCAATATTTAAATCAACTGATGGAGGTGCGACTTGGGCTTTACATGGTAATGTTGCAGGAGGTTTTGTCAATAAAATTTTAATTGATCCAACTAATTCATCAAAAATGTATGCTAGTGCACAAAGTGGTGGTCTGTTTAAGTCGATAGATGGAGGATCAACGTGGACTTCAATTAATTCTAGTGCGACCACTGGATATGATTTTCAATTCAAACCAGGAGACCCTGCGACGGTTTATGCCTCAGGTACAAGATTCTATGTTTCTACAGATGGAGGAGCAACTTTCGATACAAGTGATGGTTTGGATGCATGGATGCAAGAATATGTCAGTGGAACCAATAGTTGGACGACGTCGGATTCAAATCAAAATGGTTCTATAACTCCAAGAACTGGTGATTCAATGGCATTTTTAAATATTAATAATTACACTTTTCCTACTACGAGGTTAATTTCACCTGCTTTGGATTTATCAGGTGCGTCAAATCCAACGTTAAATTTTTCTTATTCTCAAGTCAACTGGGTAGGGAATATTGATCAATTAAAAGTATATTATAAAACTTCAGTATCAAGTAATTGGGTACAACTAGCGCATTATACTGCAGAGGCGGCTCAATGGACAGATATTACACTTAATTTGCCTAATGTTACTTCAGATTATTTTATAGCATTTGAAGGAATTGCTAATTGGAGTCGTGGACTTACTTTAGATGACGTGTCTGTTGAAGCTACAAATTTAGGCATAGTGTTTTCAGATGGTTTTGAATCCGCATCGAATGATTTCTCTTCAGGAGTTAAGATGATAGGTGTTTCTGCAGATGATCCGTCTGTCGTATATGTTGTGGAGGCCGATGGTGGAACCTTTGGAGGTATACACAAATCTATGGATAACGGTGCCACCTTCACTCAATTGAGTCATCCATTTCAAAATTATTTTGGTTACGATTCAAATGGTTTTGATAATCTAGGGCAGGCACCGAGAGATATGGCCATTACGGTTAACCCGAATGATGTTAACGATGTGCATATAGCTGGTATTAATACATGGCGTTCTACAAACGGTGGTGTGTCATTTAGTATTAGTTCTCAATGGACACCAGGAGGTGCATCCAATGAAAATATAGGCTACTGTCATGCAGATGTTGATATTATGTTATTTGCAGGTTCAGGAGCTAATGCTAAACTCTTTGTTGGATCGGATGGTGGAATTTTTAAAGCTGATGATCCAACGACTGTAAACTCTACTTTTTATACTGATCTTACACCAGGATTAGGAATTAGACAATTTTATAGAATTGGAATTAGCCAAACTGATCCCGTTATTGTAACAGGAGGTTCACAAGATAATGGATCTTCTGTACTTAGAGCAGATGGAAACTGGTACGATTGGTGGGGTGCAGATGGTATGGAAGGCTTTATTGATAAAAATAACAATCAAATTATTTATGGGACATCACAGTTTGGTTCTTTTGTAAAATCAACTAACGGTGGAAATAGTGTAATAAGTGTAGGGCAACCAGACGGAAAAGGTGGACAAAACAATTGGAATTGGGTTGTACCTTTTGAACAAGACCCAATCACCCAAAACACCATTTATTGTGCTTTTGACCAAGTTTATAAATCCGTTGACGGTGGATCTAATTGGACGTCAATCTCACAAAATTTCGGTGATGATATTGATGAACTTAAGATTGCACCAACAGATAACAATAAAATGTACCTAGCAATTGATGGAGCTCTGTGGTATACAACAAATGGTGGTTTAACATGGTCACCTTCCGGATTAAATCTTTCAAGTGGTCGAATTAACAGTATTGCGGTTCATCCTTCAGATCCAGACAAAATTGCCGCTGCAACAACTAATAGTAATAAAGTTTACATTAGCACAAATGGTGGTCTTACATTTACTCCAATACCATGGGATTTGCCAAATTTTTCGTCACAAGCTGTTGCCTGGCAAGATAATAGTGAAGATGGGCTCTATGTTGGTATGAACTATGGTATTTATTACACGGATAATGTTTTAGGTAATACTTGGATACCATTTAATAATGGTCTTCCAAATGTGAGAATTAATGAACTAGAAATTAACGCTTCGGATAATAAAATTTATGCTGCAACCTATGGTAGAGGTTTGTGGCGTTCTAATGTGTATGATGCATCATTAAGTATTAATGAATTTAGTACAGAAGATTTTAGTTTATATCCAAATCCGGCTAATAAAGAAATTAATATTAAATGGGCGAAACCTGAGGCTGTAACTGTAAGAATATACAATAGTCTAGGAAAAATAGTATTCTATTCTAAAAATTTAGATACTTTCAATGGTCATAGTATTGATGTTTCAAATTTCCAAGAAGGTGTTTACTTTGTAAAATTAAGTAGTACATATGGTGAAGCAACTAAAAAGTTGATCTTAAAATAATTTTACTTATAATAACTAAAAGTCCAATTGTCATATGGTGGTAATTGGACTTTTTTATGCTTTTTCTTTGGCCTTAAAAGCTGTACCTTCGCACTTATGGAATTTTCGTCAAAACTTCTTGAAAACGCTGTCAATGAGATGTCTCAATTACCTGGCATAGGTAAACGTACAGCTCTAAGATTAGTATTGCATATGCTAAGACAGCCAGATTCCCAAACCTTTCAATTAGCTGATGCACTTACAAAAGTTAGATCAGAAATAAAACTTTGTAAATCTTGCCATAATATTAGTGATAAGGAGTTATGTGAAATATGTTCTAATCCAAATAGGCAAGAAGATGTCATTTGTGTTGTTGAGGATATAAGGGATGTTATGGCCATTGAAAATACAAGTTCGTTTAAGGGTTTGTATCATGTTTTGGGTGGCAAAATTTCACCAATGGATGGAATTGGGCCACAAGATCTAAATATAAACTCTTTAGTAGAAAAAGTAAAGAGCGGCGTAGTTAAAGAGCTTATTTTTGCTATGAGTCCTACAATGGAAGGTGATACAACCAATTTTTACATTTTTAGGCAAATTCAAGGATCTGAAGTTGCCACTTCAACAATAGCAAGAGGTGTTGCTGCTGGGAATGAATTGGAGTATACGGATGAGATTACTTTAGGTAGAAGTATTATTGACAGAGTACCGTTCGAGGCCTCTTTAAAATCCTAAGGATTCGTGAAACTTTCAGTCATCATACTTAATTATAATGTGAAGTATTTTTTAGAGCTATGTCTAAAAAGTGTTGAAAAGGCAATAAGGACAATCGACGGAGAAATCATCGTTGTTGATAATGCATCAAACGATGATAGTTGCGAAATGGTTAGGTCAAAATTTCCAAAAGTAAAATTGATTGAGAACCATGATAATTTAGGATTTTCAAAAGGTAATAATATTGGTGTTGCCATGGCAAAGGGAGAATATCTTTGTATTCTAAATCCAGATACTGTTGTTGCTGAAGATACGTTTATTGAGTTAATTGAGTTTTATGCTCAGACTAAAAATACTGGTATAGTTGGTTGTCAACTTATAGATGGTAAAGGAAATTATTTACCAGAAAGTAAACGCAACATTCCAACACCAATTATATCTCTTAAGAAAATGTTGGGTATGGATAAGTCTTACTATGCCAATTATCTTGACAAAGACGAGGTGGGCATAGTAGATGTTTTTGTAGGTGCATTTATGTTTTTGAAGTCAAAAACATATAATGAAGTAGGAGGATTTGACGAGGACTATTTTATGTATGGTGAGGATATTGATTTATCCTATAAAATCAAAAAAGCAGGCTACACCAACTATTATTATGGTAAAACCAGCTTAGTTCATTTTAAAGGTGAAAGTACTATGAAAAATAGTGTCTATGCTAAGCGTTTCCATAACGCCATGCAAATCTTTTATAAAAAACACTTTAAAAGCAATGTAATATTCAATGCTGTTGTTTGGTTAGGTATAAAAGTCTTACAGTTAACAAAAAACACTAAGGAAGACAAAGTACCACTTATTGAAAGCACTTATGTGTTCACCGAAAAGTTAGATAATAGTGTTGCTGAAAAATTGAATCAACCGATTCATTCTTATCTAGATTTAAAAACACAATTATCACAAAATAGTATGCTTGTTTATGATTGCGATATTATTGATTTCAAGACGATTATTAGCGATATGAAACAAAAATCAAAACAAGTTAATTGTGTCTTTAGATTTTTACTGAAAAGCAGTAATTTTATCATAGGAAGCGATTCCTCGTCTAGTAGAGGTGTTGTTGAAAAATTTTAAACAGATTTTATAATGAATAAAAATCAACAAAATATCTGTTTTTTTATTAATTTTGCATTCAATTAGCGAATAAAGACCTTCAAATTATAGATATGGCAAAGTTTGAACTTAAGTTACCTAAAATGGGAGAAAGTGTTGCAGAAGCAACAATTACTTCGTGGTTAAAGGAAGTTGGTGATACTATTGAAGCAGATGAAGCAGTTTTAGAAATTGCAACAGATAAGGTAGATAGTGAAGTTCCTAGTGAGGTTGATGGTGTTTTAGTTGAAAAGTTATTCAATATTGATGATGTTGTACAAGTTGGTCAAACCATAGCTGTAATTGAAATAGAAGGTGACGAACAAGATGAAAAATCTACACCTACTGAGGAAACAAAAGAAGAACCAAAGCAAGAAAAGCTTGTTGAAGAGGTGTCTCAAACTGTAGTTGCAGCTCAACAATCAGTTGATCCTGTTATATCATCTGGTGATCGTTTTTATTCTCCGTTGGTAAGAAACATAGCGAAGCAAGAAGGAGTATCACAAAACGAGTTAGATACAATTCCTGGAACTGGTAAAGATGGCCGAGTTACAAAAAATGACATGAAGGCCTATCTTGAAAACAGAGGGTCCAAACCTACTGAAGTGACTCAAGCACAACCAGTAGTAGAACAAAAAGTTGAGATGAAAACTGAATCGGCACCTGTTGTACAGAATCAAGAATCTACTCCTGTTATTGCTTCTGGAGGTGATGAAATCATTGAAATGACTAGAATGGGTAAACTCATTTCTAAGCATATGGTCGAATCGGTTCAAACTTCAGCTCATGTGCAATCGTTCATAGAGGCAGATGTAACAAATATTTGGAATTGGAGAAACAAGCATAAAGACATTTTCAAAAAACGTGAGGGTGAAAACCTAACATTTACGCCAATCTTTTTAGAGGCAGTTGCCAAAGCATTGAGAGATTTCCCAATGCTTAACATTTCCGTTCAAGGAGATAGCATTATAAAGAAGAAGAATATAAACTTAGGTATGGCAGCTGCTTTACCAGATGGTAATTTGATTGTACCTGTAATTAAAGATGCTGATCAATTGAATTTACTTGGTATGGCCAAGAAAGTAAACGATTTAGCCAACAGAGCCAGAATAGGTCAATTAAAACCAGATGAGATTCAAGACGGTACATATACAGTTACCAATGTTGGTACTTTTGGAAGTATTATGGGCACACCTATTATAAATCAACCTCAAGTAGGTATTTTAGCTTTAGGTGCAATAAGAAAAGTTCCAGCAGTTATCGAAACTTCGGAAGGTGATTTTATAGGAATCCGTTACAGAATGTTCTTATCTCACTCTTACGATCATAGAGTAGTAAATGGTGCATTAGGAGGACAATTTGTACAGGCGGTTAAAGATTATTTCGAAGCTTGGGATATGGATAGAGAAATTTAATTTTTACTCAAATATTATATTTATTTAGAGGTACAGTTTAAACGCTGTGCTTCTCTATTTTACAAAACCCTCCCAACGTTTCATATAGTTTATAAAGGTCTTGCTCAATCCCTCAGCTTGCAAATAATTCTCAGAAACAGGATTTTCAATAGGTTCAAAATCAGGATTAGTCATAACTTGTTTAGGAAAATCGTGATGTAATATGGCAGAGCGACCAATAGTGACAAAGTCAACACCAGCGTTAAGTATGTTTTGTACATCTTTACCAGTTCTGATATTACCAGCAACAGTGAGTTTTACGTCTTTATAATAGAGTTGCAGTATGTGCTCTAAAAGGTTTAGTTTACTTTCAGGAAACTCTTCTGGTTGTTTAAAGCAGTCCCAAAGTGATAAATCTAAGAAGTCAATATTACCAGTATCAATTAACTGTTGGCTGATGATTTTAATTTCAGAAAGCTGCATGCCAAAACGCTCAGGTGACAATCGTACACCTAATAAAAAATCGTTACCACAGATTCCTCTAATTCCATCAGTAATTTCAGCAAGTAATCGTGCTCTGTTTTCTAAAGAACCACCATATTGGTCTAGTCGCTGATTGATTTTTGAGCTTAAAAACTGGGTAAGGATATAACCATGCGCTCCATGCACTTCAACACCATCATAGCCACAGTTTTTTGCTCGAACAGCTGCGGCAATAAAATCATCTCGTAGCCGATACACTTCTTCTAAGGTCAACGCTCTGGCATTGTGTTTTTCGCTATCCGATGGGCAAACGGCTTTTTGTTTAATAACATCAAACGGTGATCGCATACCAGCATGATGCAATTGAATAACAGCTAAACTGCCATGCGACTTAATTTTTGAAGCAAGTTTGGTATGACCATCAATAAGATCATCAGAGAATATGCCTAATTGTCCAGAAAATCCTTTTCCCACCTCTTGTACATGGGATGCACAGGTCATTACTAATCCAAAACCACCTTCAGCGCGCATGGTTAACCATTTATATTCCGCATCCGAAAGTTTTCCGTCTTCATGACTTTGCTGATTTGTAAGTGGCGCTAACATAAAACGATTTTTCATGATTGTACCACAATTAAATGTCAATGGAGTGTCAAGATTTTTATTCATAGCATATTTTTTCTATACGAATTTCGACTATTTATTTATAATCTCAAATCGTGATTTTCTTTAATCAGTTTTATTAAATCTCCCTACCTTTGTGCAAAAGTTATAACAAATGCAACTCAGTCTTAATAAACCCATCTGTTTTTTTGATTTAGAAACTACAGGAATCAATATTTCAAAAGACAGAGTCGTTGAGATATCCATTTTAAAAGTGTTTCCTGACGGTAAGGAAGAAACTTATACCAAATTGGTCAACCCAACAATTCCAATTCCAGCGGAAGTCACTAAAGTTCATGGAATTTCGGATGCTGATGTTGTAGATGCACCAACTTTTAAAGATATAGCAAAAGAGGTTCATAATCTTATTAAGGACTCGGATTTAGGAGGCTTTAATTCAAACCGATTTGATATTCCACTTTTAGCGGAAGAAATGTTACGTGCGGAAGTAGATTTTGATATGAAAAATCGTGTTTCTGTTGATGTACAGACAATATTTCATAAAATGGAACAACGTACATTAAGTGCAGCCTACAAGTTTTATTGTGATAAAAATTTAGATGATGCACATAGTGCAGAGGCAGATACTAAGGCTACCTACGAAGTTTTAAAGGCGCAATTAGGTAAATACGATGAATTAGAAAACGACACAAAATTCTTAGCAGAATTTAGTTCACGTAGAAAGTTTGCTGATTTTGCAGGCTTTTTAATCTACAATAAAGAAGGTGAAGAATGTTTTTCTTTTGGTAAACACAAAAATAAGCGTGTTGTAGATGTCATGGAAAAAGAACCTGGATATTTTGGTTGGTTACTAAATGCTGATTTCCCCTTGTATACTAAAAAAGTGTTAACCTCAATTAAATTACGTCAGTTTAATAATAAATTAGGCTAATGAAACTCATTTGTATTGGTCGCAACTACACTGATCACATTAAAGAATTGGAGAACGAAAAACCATCGGATCCTGTTGTCTTTTTAAAACCAGACACGGCTATTTTGTTGAAAAAACAACCGTTTTTTATTCCAGATTTTTCGGATGAGGTACATCATGAGGTGGAGGTATTGGTAAAAATCAAAAAAGTAGGTAAACATATTAGTAAGAAGTTTGCTCATAAATATTATGACGATATTGGGCTAGGTATAGATTTCACGGCAAGAGATCTACAAGCTCAACTAAAATCTAAAGGATTACCTTGGGAAAAAGCCAAAGCATTTGATGGTGCGGCAGTAATAGGCAAGTGGTTGCCTAAAACCCAATTCCAAAATGTAGATAATATAAGCTTTAGTTTACTAAAGAATGATGAAATTGTACAGTCTGCGAGTACTGAATTGATGTTGTGGAAAATTGATGAACTCATAGAATATGTCTCAAAATATTTTACTTTAAAAATTGGAGATATTATATTTACAGGAACACCAGCAGGAGTTGGTAAGGTTTTTGCAAATGATGAATTAAAAGGATACATTGAAGACCAAGAAATGTTTTCAATTAAAATTAAATAAATGGCAGAACATTATAAATTAGATCGAGTAAGAGAAATGGCAGATAACGATGAAGACTTCGTTATGGCACTAGCCGCAGCATTTATAGAAGAAGTACCAGTAGATGCAGATAGATTAAGAAAGGCGGTTCCTGAAAATGATTTTTATGAAACATATCAAGCTGCTCATAAAATGAAACCAACTCTAGAATTGTTTGGTATGACATCGTACCATGCCTTAATCGAAGTGCAAGATTGGGGGAAATATGAGCAAGCTGATAAAGATATATCTACCCAGCTCCAAACTGTATTAGATGGCGTTGATAAGGCAACTGCTGAGATTAAGTCTGATTTTAATTTATAATTATTTTATTCCTAAAACTTTTTTAGACATATGCATCGTTACTAGCATATGTGGTAAATCTACAGTTTCGGCTATTTTAAGATCACCAGCTAAAGAGCATAAGGCATAAGCTTCGAGTTCACTAAGATTGTGTTCTTTCATTAAATAATCTATCATGTAGAGCGTTGCTTTTTTTGCTGCAATATCAATCGTAGTTCCATACCCTGTAGTTGCATAGTAATCTTTGGTTTCGTACTGTGGTTCTTCTATTGATTTATGTTTTATTAGCTCAATTTCGTAGACGATTCTTAACGGAACTTCTATAGCCGTACCACAAACTTCACCTAAGCCTTGTACAGCATGTCCATCACCAATCGAGAATAATCCTCCTTCGACAAAAACAGGGAAATACACTGAAGTTCCAACCGTCATGTTGGGGTCATCCATATTTCCGCCATTTGCTCTTGGTGGAATAGTACTTAATAACTCTTGAGTAGCTGGAGCCACTCCCATTACTCCAGGAAATGGATTAAGTTTTAATTGAATGGAATCATTAAAATTAACTTTAGTTTTATCATCTTTTAAATCGTATATCCTAAGATATTCACCCTTAATAGAGTCAGCAACAAAGCTAAAGCCTGGATAGATAGCATTCCAGCCCCAATCTCCTAACTCAATCTCATGAAGTGTTACTTTTAAGACGTCACCTGGTTCAGCTCCTTCAACAAAAACAGGACCTGTTAATGGGTGGATAGGTTCAAAGTCTAGTCTCCCTATATCCTCAACCGTAGAATTTAAATTAAACTGTTCGTCACTAGCATCTTCTGTATAAGCTTCAATGATGGCACCAGATTTTACTGTAAGAATTGATGGAATTGAACTACTGAATTTATTATGAGTTTGATCTTTGGTAAGTGAATAATCTGGTTTTAAGTTGTTTTTTACTTCTAATGTGTCTTCGGTTTTCGTTTCCTTTTTTTCTTCACATTGATAAAATAAAGAACAAGATATAGTACAATAAAGTAGTGTTGTCAAAATGTTTTTATTAATCATGATTGGTTCAGAATTTTATTAAAGGTTGTTTAAAATTAATGAATTAACTTTTTAATAGCATTACCTTTGCCACAATCATTTAAAAAATCAACTTTTGACAGCAGAAATTATTACAATTGGGGATGAAATCCTTATCGGACAAATTATAGATACAAACTCCGCATTTCTAGCAAAAGAATTCAATAAAATTGGTATTTCCATATACCAAATTACTTCGGTACAAGATGAAAAAGCTCATATTTTAAAAGCTCTAGAAGAGGCTGAAGGCAATGCAGATATTATCATTATTACTGGTGGTTTGGGCCCTACAAAAGACGACATCACTAAGCTTACCTTATGCGAATATTTCAATGATGAGTTAATCGAAAATAAAGATGTGTTGGCTAATGTAGAGCATTTATTTTCGAAATATATAAAAACACCTATTTCAGAAATAAACCGTCATCAGGCATTGGTACCGTCAAAGTCTAAAGTATTAATGAATAAGTATGGTACGGCTCCTGGCATGTGGTTAGAGAAGAAGGGCAAAGTGTTTGTATCCTTACCAGGAGTGCCTTATGAAATGAAGGCACTAATCACTAATGAAGTTATCCCACGGTTAAGAAACAAATTTAAATTTCCATTTATACTGCATAAAACACTATTAACGTATGGATTAGGTGAAAGTGCCATAGCTGGAAGAATTGAGGAATTTGAACAACAATTACCAGATTTTATTAAACTAGCTTACTTACCAAGTTTAGGTAGAGTGAGATTGAGGTTATCTGCCAAAGCATTTGACAAAGTTAAAGTTGAAGAAGAAATGGAAAGGCAGGTACAGCGCTTATTGCCATTTGTTAAAGATATTTTTGTAGGTTTTGAAGACAATAGTTCTATTGAAACTATTATTGGCAAGAGATTAACAGATAATACGAAGACACTAGCTATAGCAGAAAGCTGTACTGGAGGCAAGATTGCCCAATCATTTACAGCTAAAGCAGGAGCTTCGAAATATTTTAAAGGAAGTATTGTAGCATATGCAACAGAATCTAAAGTAGATATTTTGAATGTGTCTGAAGACGATATATCAAAGCATTCTGTTGTAAGTAAAGAAGTAGCAGAAGCTATGGCCGTAAATGTTAGAATGCTATTTAATACCGATTATGGTTTAAGTACAACTGGTAATGCCGGACCAACAAAAGGTGATTCTGATGCTGAAGTTGGTACAGTTTGGATTTCGATAGCCACTGAAAATAAGGTGATTTCTGAAGTTTTTAGTTTCGGAAATCATAGAGAAAAAGTAATAATGAAGGCAACTAATAAAGCCTTTGAATTACTTCTTAAAGAAATTTCAAAAAAGTGACACTTTATGTTTGTTGAAACGTAAAGTTTTACTAAATTTGCACCCTGTTAAAAATTAACGTACCTAAAGAAAGAATACAATGTCAAGAGTTTGTGAACTTACTGGGAAAAAAGCAATGGTAGGAAACAATGTTTCTCACGCCATGAATAAATCAAAGCGCAAGTTTAACGCAAATTTGATTAAGAAGCGTTTTTATATTCCAGAGGAAGATAAGTGGGTAACATTAAAAGTTTCTACGTCTGCATTAAAGACTATCAATAAAATTGGTATCGCTGCAGCAATTAAAGAGGCTAGAGCAAAAGGTTTTTATAAATAATAGCAAACGCTAAAGGCAATTTACCATGGCAAAAAAAGGAAATAGAATTCAGGTAATCTTAGAGTGCACAGAGCACAAAGCTTCTGGTATGCCAGGAACTTCAAGATATATTACAACAAAAAATAAAAAGAATACGCCAGACAGAATGGAGATTAAGAAATTTAATCCAATCCTTAAGCGTATGACAGTACATAAAGAGATAAAATAAGAGAATCATGGCAAAGAAATCAGTAGCAACATTACAGACAGGATCTAAGCGTTTGACAAAGGCTATTAAAATGGTAAAATCACCAAAAACTGGTGCCTACATGTTTGTAGAATCAGTGATGTCACCAGAGCTTGTTAATGACTTTTTAAATAAGAAATAAAGAATATTTCCAATATAGATTCATAAAACTGCTTTCGTTTGAAAGCAGTTTTTTTATGGCTATATTTGAGCGCATATGACAACTTTGCAGAATCTTATAAAAGGCAAGGTTGTTGCTGTTAGCAAAGCAAATACATTATATGAGTTTATTTAAAAAAATATTTTCTTCAGAAAAGAAAGAAACCTTAGATAAAGGACTTGAAAAGTCTAAAACATCTTTTTTTAATAAATTAAATAAGGCGGTTGCTGGTAAATCTAAAGTAGATGATGATGTGCTAGACAATCTTGAAGAAGTTTTAGTAACAAGCGATGTTGGTGTAGATACAACACTTAAGGTTATTGAACGAATTGAAGAACGTGTGTCTCGAGACAAATATTTAGGAACATCAGAGCTTAATCAAATTTTAAGGGAAGAAATTGCGGCTTTACTAGCAGAGACTAATATAGGTGAAGCAACCGAATTCACCGTTCCTCAAGATAAAAAACCATTTGTAATGATGGTAGTTGGTGTTAATGGTGTAGGTAAGACTACTACCATTGGTAAATTGGCATATCAATTTAAAAAACAAGGGCTAAAAGTTGTATTGGGTGCTGCAGACACCTTTAGAGCCGCAGCAATAGATCAATTACAAGTTTGGGCAGATAGAGTAGATGTTCCTATAGTAAAACAGAAAATGGGAAGTGATCCTGCTTCAGTGGCCTTTGATACTTTACAAAGTGCAGTTAATCAAGATGCAGATGTTGTAATTATAGACACTGCAGGAAGATTGCACAATAAAGTAAATTTAATGAATGAGCTGACAAAGGTCAAACGTGTAATGCAAAAAGTGGTGGGGGAAGCACCTCACGATGTGCTTTTAGTATTAGATGGTTCAACTGGTCAGAATGCTTTTGAACAAGCCAAGCAATTTACAGCAGCGACCGAGGTGACTTCGTTGGCTGTTACGAAATTGGATGGTACTGCTAAAGGTGGTGTGGTTATTGGTATAAGTGATCAGTTTAAAGTACCTGTAAAATATATAGGAGTTGGTGAAAGTGTAGAGGATTTACAAGTATTTAATAAATATGAATTTGTAGATTCTTTTTTCAATTAAAAGTTAGAATAGAATAATTATTTAGGACCTTACAAGAATTAGTTTTGTAAGGTTTTTTATTATTACCTAAACCAATGGATTTTGTATTTTTATAAAAAAACTAACCATGCGATTCACCATTACTTTACTACTTTTTCTTTTTATAGTCTCTTGTAAAAACGACAAGGACTCAAAATCTACCTTACCTCAAGAATCTATAATCGAAAATAAAAGTACTGAATCTGATAGCACTTTGGATTTAAAAGCTATTTCTACAAAAGATTTCACAGAATTCAAGGTTTTAGATTCTAAGAATTTAACTAAAGTAGAAATTTGGAATGCTGTAAATCCACAATTAAAAGATTTTAGTGAGGAAGATTATGAAAGGCTAAAGCCTTTGGTCATAGAACAAGATATTTTAGGGTTACAAGAAATTATCAATGAAGGTAAAATTAGTTACGAGGAATTGACTAAATTTTACTTATATCGAATTAGAAAGTATGACAGAGAGCATCCTATGTCATTAAATTCGGTGATAGCAGTTAACCCAAATGTGATTGAAGAGGCTAAGAAATTGGATCAACAAAAAAGTGAAGATGCACATCTAATTTATGGAATGCCTATACTTTTAAAGGATAATGTAAATGCTTTAGGTATGGCAACTACTGCTGGTGCTGTGGCATTAAAAGATAATTTTGCGGACGACGCTTTTATTGTAAAGCAATTAAAATCTAAAGGAGCTCTAATTTTAGGTAAGGCTAATTTAAGTGAATGGGCTTATTTCTTTTGTGGAGATTGTCCTAGTGGTTATAGTGCCATTGGTGGTCAAACCCTTAATCCTTATGGAAGACGAATTTTTGACACAGGCGGTTCTAGTTCTGGAAGTGGTGTATCTGTGTCAGCAAATTTTGCAGCAGCGACAATCGGTAGTGAAACTTCTGGATCAATCTTATCACCAGCGAGTCAGAATTCTACAGTAGGTTTAAAACCTTCCATTGGTTTGGTGAGTAGATCGGGAATTGTTCCTATTTCTTCAACATTAGACACTGCTGGCCCTATTACAAGAACTGTTTTTGATAATGCCATTGTTTTAGATGCAATTTTTGGCGAAGACAAGTCAGATTCTAAATCTATATATGCTCTTTGGGATTCTGGATTTTATACAAGCGAATTAAAACAAGCTAGTATAAAGGATAAAAGATTTGGTGTGCCAAAACGCTTGTTAGAAGACACATTATATGTAAATGCAATAGAAGTATTAAAAGATCAAGGTGCAGAAATTGTTGAAATAGAGGAAGAAAAGCTTGGTTTACCAAACTTTTTACGCCTACTAAATCTTGATATGAAGAATGATTTACCTGCATATATGGAAAACTATGCTAATAAAGATATTGAGCTTAGGACTGTATCAGATATGGTTGAATTTAATCTTCATGATTCAATAACAACCATGCCTTACGGCCAAAATTTATTTAAAGGTATTGTAGCTGATAAGGGTGATTCACTTTTTCTTGAAAGAATAAAAGACACCTTACGAACTAATGGTAAGCAGTATTTTGATATACCCATGAAGAACCATAATCTAGATGGTTTCCTGTCTATAAATAATTACCATGCAGGTTTTGCAGCAGTTGCTGAATATCCAGCAATTACAGTACCAATGGGTTATACCAAAGAGGGCAAACCTAAGGGATTAACATTTATAGCAAAACGACTTCAAGAAAAGATGTTGTTAGAGTGGGCTTATGTATATGAACAAGCTTCAAAAGCAAGGAAAGCCCCTAAACTCTAATTAATTTAATAAGGCGTTTATTCTAATCCATAGCTGATTGTCAAAATCTGATAATGCTAAATTTTCGTTATCTGCAGCATTACCCATTCTAATTACGACTAGCTTATTACTAGGTGATATGTAGATTTTTTGATCATTTTTCCCTAGCGCGCTATAGATGTCTGCTGGTCCATCTGGAATAAGTTCACCGTTAAATTCAATTTGAGTTTGAGGAAGTCTAAATGTTGATTTTCCATTTAACCACCACATATAACCATATGCTTCATTTAAGTTCTGTGAAGTATTTATAGCGTCATTTAAATAAGATTCAGGAATAATTTGATCATCTTTCCATTTACCATTGGCATAAGTTAATAAGCCAAATCGTGCCATACTTCTAGTGGTGCTCCAATACACACTGAAATCTCCATTTTGAATCCAAGCACCAGACATTCCAATTTTGTCTCTTAATTTTGTGTTGAAATAGGATGACCAATTTAGACCACTCGCAGATGCAACTACATCTTGAAGTTTCACATAAACATTATGGTAAGCCCAGCGGTCTCCCGCATCAGCAATGTATTGTAGGTTTGTACTAGAAACATCATCTCCTAAACTATCGTCTAATCCAGAAGTCATGGATAATAAATTCTCACAAGTAATAAGGTCTTCTTTTTCTATAGGTGCACTTGTCCAGCCTGGACCAATATAATCAGATACTTTATTATTGATATTCAATAAGCCTTCATCTTCCGCAATTCCAGTAAGGGCTGTTGTAAGTGTTTTTCCGGCGCTCGCCCAGTACCATGGTGAAGTATCATTATGTCCATTAAAATAGGATTCGACTACAATTTTACCATCGTGCAAAATCATAAAACTTTTACTGTTTTTTAATTCTAAATAATCTAATAACTCTTGTAGATCAGATGAATTCCAATTTAATTCTTCTAATGTTTTGGTTTCCCAATTATCTGATGTTATAGGAGGAAAATAGATGCCTTCTGATTGTGGGTCGTTATTGCTTGTATTGCTGTCATCAGAGGAGCAGGATATTACAAATACCATACAAAACATTAATATATAAGTGAATTTAAATTGCATATCAACTATTGGGTATTTAGACTTCAATTGTTTTGAATCGTTTAATTACATAGAATTATCTATAACAAATCTACAATCAAATATCGTAAATCATTACTTATCTTTGCGCACTGATTTAGATAAAGGTATGCGTACGAAAACAATAAAAAAGAATCGAATTAATGTTGTAACACTTGGTTGTAGTAAAAATGTTTACGACAGTGAGGTGCTTATGGGTCAGCTAAAGGCTAGTGGTAAGGACGTGGTGCACGAACAAGAAGGAAATGTTGTTGTTATAAATACATGTGGCTTTATCAACAATGCTAAAGAGGAAAGTGTAAATACCATATTGGAATTTATACAGAAAAAAGAGGCAGGAGAAGTAGATAAGGTATTTGTTACAGGTTGCTTGAGCGAGCGTTACAAACCCGATTTACAAAAAGAAATCCCAAATGTAGATCAGTATTTTGGTACTACGGAGCTACCAGGATTATTAAAAGCACTAGGTGCTGATTATAAACATGAGCTTATTGGCGAACGTTTAACAACGACTCCAAAAAATTATGCGTATTTAAAAATTGCGGAAGGTTGCGACAGACCTTGTAGCTTTTGTGCAATACCATTAATGCGAGGTAAACATAAAAGTACACCAATTGAACAATTAGTTGTAGAAGCTGAAAAGCTAGCGGCTAATGGTGTAAAAGAACTAATTTTGATAGCACAAGATTTAACCTATTACGGTTTAGATCTCTACAAAAAGCGAAATCTATCAGAGTTGTTGGAAAATTTGGTAAAAGTAGAAGGTATAGATTGGATTAGGTTACATTATGCATTCCCAACTGGTTTTCCGATGGATGTGTTAGACGTAATGAAACGCGAACCCAAGATCTGCAATTATTTAGATATTCCGTTACAGCATATATCAGATGCAATATTAAAGAGTATGCGTCGTGGTACAACTAAGGAAAAGACTACTAAGCTTCTGAAGGAATTTAGAGCAAAAGTCCCTGAAATGACAATTCGTACAACTTTGATAGTAGGCTATCCAGGAGAGACCGAAGAAGATTTTCAAACCTTAAAAGAATGGGTTAAGGAGATGCGTTTTGAACGATTAGGGTGTTTTACCTATTCACATGAAGAGAATACACATGCTTACAATTTAGAAGATAATGTTCCTGAAGAAGTAAAAATGCAACGCGCTAATGAAATTATGGAATTGCAGTCTCAGATTTCATGGGAATTGAATCAAGAAAAAATAGGTAAGGAGTTTAAAGTGGTTTTAGACCGTAAGGAAGGAAACTATTTCGTTGGTCGTACAGAATTTGATTCGCCAGATGTAGATAATGAAGTTTTAATTGATGCCACTAAAACATATTTAAAAACAGGAGAATTTACTACGATTAAAGTGGTTGAAGCTGAGGATTTTGATTTATATGGAGAGGTCGTCTAAATCTTAAAATCTATCAAATCGCCTTTTATATCAAAAGGATGGAACCTAGAGAATAGCTCTTCAGAATACCAGCCCAATTCCCTGGTTTTTTTAACCATATCAGCATGTTTTTTATTCTTGTAGGCATAGTTCATCATATGTTCTCCATTGGTCCATAACGAGAAGGTAGCTTGCATAAAAATTGGCCATTCGCCTATACCTTTAGAGTATACCAATCCCTCATGCCCATCCATAGATTTTGATACAGATGGTACATATTTCCAAAATTTAAATACAAGTTTAGGTTTAATGGTTGCCCTTGTAATTACAGCCAATGGTTTAGTATTGTCATATGGTATTGAGGCATCAAACGGTTCTTGTTTATCCCACTTGCCATGTGCTTTTATAGAATGCATTAGTACATGGTTGTATTGAGTAGATTCTTTAATATAGGAATTAACAACGTCAGAACTTAAAAAAGATTCAGCATCAATTTCAGAATTGAATACTGTTAGTAAGCCAAAAGTTGAAAAGTCTGGCCAAAGTGAAAAGCCATTTCCACTGCCGCTTCCAAATGATTTCCAAAATGTGAGACCATTAATGGTTGAATCTAAAAGTGGTGGTCGTCCCATTCGTCCTAAGGCCTTCCATTTATTACGAAGTCCTTTGTATTTAAACAAGGAAATAACGGTAGTCTGTGGCATTTAATAATACTCCATAATTATATAATACGAAGATAAAGCCATTAGGTAAGAATTTAAAGCTTCGTATTGTATAATATTATAAGGCAAAACATTTAAAATGTGACTTTTCTATAAATGAAGTGTCTTAATAATATATCCTGAAACACACTAATTATGAAAAATTCAGCTCAAAGAAACAGAATTAAGATTATTATGCTTTCAATTTACACTGTATTTAGTGTGTTTATTTGGAATATCATACTTTAATCTACCTACTACTTTGATGGTAGGCTGTTAACAAAAACAAAGCTTTGTTCGAAATAAGCTACCATTGACCCTAACTCACCCCAAAGCGATTCTGGTACCAAGACGTAGTCTTTCATTTTTGCGCCGTAAGAGTAATAATGACTAGTATTGTAATCTTCCATAAACTTAACCGCTTTATCTTTAGGTAATCGAATACCTATTTCAGCATCCTTATTTAACAATGTAAACATATACCCATTCGATGAGGTATATATCATTTTTTTACCCTTTCGTTCAAACCCGTTACAAGCATCAACAATTTCATCATAAACTTTTAGAGCATCTTCCCAGTCCATGGCTAAATATGCTGGTCTATTAAAATTGCATTGCCATCTGGATCTAATACTACAAAACTTGCAGGTCCTGATTCTGGTGCATCTATTTCGCTAGCAAATGTGGCATTTTTTGCCTTTAGATGTTTTTGAATCTCCCTAACATCATCATAATCTTCTAGGGTTTTAGCCTCTTGGTCCCAACCAGGATTAAAGGTTAAAATGTTATTCTCAAACATACCTTGAAATAGTCCAATCAAGGTTGATTGGTTTTTCATTATGAGATAATTACTTTCAATATCACCTGCAAATACGGAAAACCCTAAATTTTCATAAAATAATTTTGACGCCTTAATGTCTTTAACTGAAAGGCTTACTGAAAATGCACCAAGTTTCATATGAATTGATTTTGATTAACACCTAAAGGTAATAAAATCAAATCAATAGACTAAGAATTAGGTCGTTGTCTAATCATTTATAAGTACAGGCTTATCAAATCCAAGAGATTCTAGTTTATCTAATTGAGTTTCTGCATCGCCAACAATTAGATAAATCATTTTGTTTGGTTTTATATAATTGCTAATTAATTGTTTAACCTCATCAACACTTAAATTCTTCACAATAGATTCACGTTGCTTAGCATAATCATCCTCCAAACCGTAATTACTAATATTAGACAGCATATCTAATTTAGCACCCAGTGTTTCAAATGCTCTCGCTGTACTTTTTATAGTATAACCCTTGGTAACCTCTAAATCTTCCTCACTATAATTTTTACCGTAATTCTCCAATATATCTTTAACTAGGGCTGTAGATTCAAAAGTTACATTTGTTCTAACGCCACTGCTTATAACGAATTCTCCGTTATAATTAGAGCCTGAAAACCCAGATCTTATTCCGTATGTATAGCCTTTGCCTTCTCTTAATTGTTGTGTGAGTTGTGATGCAAATCCACCACCACCTAAGCGATAGTTCATTACTGAAGCGAGATAGTATTCATTATCCGTAGCTTTAAGTGCAGGATAGCCAAATCTAATTACAGATTGCTTTGCATCTGGCACATCATAGAAATACACTTTTGAAGCTTCTGGTTCTATTACTAAAGGTAATTCAGGAATCTCAACAGTTTTCGATTCCCAATTTTCATCCATTGTTGTTAAGGCATCCATTACCTTGTTTTGAGAGATTGAACCTACAACATGCATTTTTGCTAATTGAGGTGTCAGATATTTTTTATAATACTCTTGTAGGTCTGCAAGTGCTATAGACTCAACAGAATCTTCGGTACCGCTATTATTATATGCCAAGATATTATTCTCGCCATAAATAATTTTGGCAAATTCAGTTGTTGCAATACTATTTGGATTACCTTTTCTTCTTCTGATATTGTTTATTGTACTTGATTTTAGAAGCTCAAATTCATTTTCGTCCCAACGAGGTTCTAGTAAGATTTCATTCACTAGAGCCATTGTGGCATCAAAATGCTTTGAGAGGGTTGTCCCAGCTACAGTGATATTTGTATCTGTAGCATATGCATTAATACGGGCACCCAAACTCTGTATTGCGTTTTCTAGCTCTTCTGGTGTTTTATTTTTTGTACCCTTGGTCATTAAACTCGCGAGAAGATTAGATACACCAACCTTATGTTTATTCTCTAATAACAATCCGCCTTCAATTTGTAATTCAAATTGTACTAGAGGTACTTCGGTATTTTCAATTCCTAAAACTTTTATGCCAGAGTCTAGATTTTGTTTCCAAACTTTAGGTATATTCAGCTCAGGACTTTGGCCATATGATGGTTCACTACTACGGTCAAAACTACTTGGTGTTTTCTCATAAGTAGCATTTATACTTGGGTCAAAAGATTCTTCAGCACCTTCTACAATTTTCTCTTCAACAACACTGGCAAGTTGAGAATTGTCTAATACTAAATCTATTTGACCTTTCGGGACAAAACTTGTCGCTACATAGTACTTGTCTTTAATGTACTTATTATACACATTCATTACATCTTCTGGCGTAACAGCCAGAATGTTTTTCACATCTTCATTTATATAACCTGGGTCGCCAGCGAAAATTTCATATTGAGCCAATTGAAAACCTTTGCCTAATACACTAGATAAACTATTATAAAATGAAGTTTCTTGTCCTGCTTTAATTCTACTAAGATCTTTTTCTGAAATTCCGTTTAATTCAAAATCTTTAAATCCATCTGAAATCGCTTTTGACACCGCATTCAAATCTTTTTGGTTAAATGCTGTTACAGATAACATAATTTGACCAGCAATTTCAGAATTACTTTGTCTAAAACTAACGCGATCAGTTAACTTTTCTTGATCAACTAGGATTTGATTCAATGGTGCTTTTTTACCTTGTGATAAATAGTCTGTTAAAACGCTAAGTGCATAGGAGTCTTTCTGGTATTGAGATACTCCTGGCCAAGCCATTGTAAGTCTAGGTAACCGTGCAAAGTTATCCTCGTAAAAGAATCGCTTAGATGATTTTAATATTACTGGTTGTTTTTTAGTCTCTGGAATTTCTTCTCCTTCAGGGATTTCATCAAAATATTTTTTGACCCAAGCTTTAGTCTGGTCAATGTCTATATCTCCAGCTATAGTTAAAGTGACATTATTTGGTACATACCAACGTCTATAAAATTCTTTAACGTCATCTAAAGTAGCATTTTGTAAATCTTCTAAAGAACCTATTACTTCCCAGCTATATGGATGGCCTTCAGGATAAAGATTACTATTGATTACATACGAATTGTGTCCATATGGCTGATTGTCAACGCGTTGACGTTTTTCATTTTTTACCACTTGTTTTTCCTTAGCTAAAACAGGCTCGGTTACGGTGTTAATGAAGTATCCCAATTTATCAGCTTCAGCCCAGATCATTTTTTCTAATGCATCTTTTGGGACTGTTTGAAAATAATTTGTTCGGTCTCTACTAGTAGAACCGTTGGCACCAGAACCTCCGATACGTGCGCTCATTTTATCCAAACCGCCTTTTCCAAGATTTTCAGATTCTAGAAATAACAGATGCTCAAAAAGATGCGCAAAACCAGTTCTACCTTCTTTTTCGCGCGCTGATCCAACATGAGCAGTTAGAGCAACTGCAACCACAGGATCTGACTTGTCGATGTGCAAAATTACCTGTAATCCGTTATCTAAGGTGAATTTTTCAAAATCTACTGAGAATTCTTGAGTCTCTGTTTCATTATTATCACATGCTGTAAAAACAACAAAAACACTGAGGACTAATGCTAAACTTTTAAAGATTTTCATAAGGTATGAATTGATTGAAATTTATAATTTGAATGCGTTATTATTTACAAAAAAGATGGAGTTAACCAAGAATAACTTTCCATTTTCCCAAAAGTTTCTGAATAGTACATTGTCAGCCAAATATATAAAACTGCCTTGTCCCATTCGTTCTTCTCCAAATACCAAAGTATTATTTAATTTCTCTACCGCACTTTTTCCCGCAAAACCTGAATACACTTTAGTATCTCCTACATGTGCTACATTAAAGCCACTGTCTAAAAGCTCGTAAGTAGTGCTTCCCAATTTTAGAGTAAAATAATCTTTATCGTATCCATAAGCCATGGGATGAGTATTGTCTACTTTGGTATTAAAAATAGCACCTGTGATCATATTATTAGTATATAAGCGATCACGATCGGCATAAGGAACAAGGTTGTTTGATTCATTGCTCGTTTCTGAAGCTTTATATTTTAAGTTGAATCCTTCTTTTCCAACAAAACTTCTAAGTGCACCATCAATAGCTAATACCTTTCCTCCAGCACGAACCCAATCTTTTACCTTTTTCAAGTTAGTTTCATTCAGGACACTGCTATAATATCCATTTGGTAGAATAAGTATATTGTAATTGTCTAAATCTGTTCTGTTTAAATTATCTGTATTGATATTGGTTAATGGGTAATTCAATTGATTTTCAAAAAAGTTCCAAATTTCACCAAAGCTTAATGAAGATGTTCCTTCACCTGATAGTACAGCAACCTTTTGGTTGTTAATTAGTTTTATATCGGGTGAACCAATATCTGGTGTTGTTTGAGAAAAACCTGTTTTGATTATGGTTAATTGCTGATTGTGATTATTTACAATATTACCTAGTGATTCTTGAAAATTATCTAAATGCTTGTTGTCTCCTTTTGTAATGATTAAAGAACCACGCTCAAATTTATTTCCATTTGACATAAAAGGCTTTTCTGTGAATCTCACCTTAAAATCGTTCTTTAATAAGGATGCTAAAAATTGTGCATCATTAAATGAATTCCATTTGCTTACATATCCATAGGCATCCTTAAGTGTTGTATTAACTTGGCTTTCTGATACATTTTCGCTTGTTAGTTTAGAAGTACTGGCGATGGCATCTAATCCATATGCATAAGGTAATGACCATGCAGTAATATCATAAGTAAGTGAATCTGAAAGCTTTGCATTAGGTTCAAATAATACTTTAACCATTTTACCCTTTGGTTGATCTGTGTGAACAACCAATTCATCTGAGGTTAAGCTCAAACTACCTTGTCTTCCTTTATTGTAGTGGTAACCTGTAACTTTACTGCTCGTTGGACTTTCATATTTAATCTCATGCTTATCTAAAAGATTTTTAAGGTTGTTAATTTTATCCTTTTCACCTTTAAGAACATAGCTCTTATATTTTAGGCTATTGTTATCAAAAAACTTGCTAAACTCAGTATTAAGTTGCTCTGCATTTTTAGATGCAATTTCTACCGTAGATATTCCTGTTGTGGTGTGATGAGTAAGACGCTCCACTAATGTTAATACATGCCCTTCGTCATTCAAAACTCCAAGACCTGCCCTGCCATGTCCACCTTGTTCATACGTCATACCAATTGCTCCCATATATGTAGGATAGGTGTCACCATAACTTGGATAGAAGAGATCAAAACTTTCTCTTGTAAAAAATAACCAACCCTCAGCATCAAAGTATTTAGCATGATTCTTACCGATTTGTGTCTGAAAATCACTTTGCCAATCTGTAATTACCTCATGAAATGGTTGTGCAGCAGGAGCAAAATAGTAAGGTTCATTCATGCCTTGTTCATGAAAATCAACATGAATATGCGGCATCCATTTGTTATAAACTTTTAATCGGTTTTGTGTTTCAATCTGCGTAGCCCAAACCCAATCTCTATTTAAATCAAAAAGATAGTGGTTAGCTCGTCCACCTGGCCAAGGTTCATTATGTTCGCTAGATTGTCTATCAATATCATAAGGTTTACTGGCTGTTTCGTTGTACCAATTTACATAACGGTCTCTCCCATCTGGGTTTATACAAGGGTCTATAATTACAACTGTGTTTTTAAGTAGATTTTGATGTTCCGTAAGTAGTTTAAAAATAGTAAGCATAGAAGCTTCCGAACTTGATGCTTCATTACCGTGTACGTTATAGCTTAACCAAACAATTGCAATTTTTGAAGTACTTGCTGTGCCTTGTAAAATACCAGTCTGCTTTAAGTTGTTTTGTCTAATGGTTTCAAGATTTCTTATGTTTTCTTCACTAGAAACATATGCCAGGTATAATGGTCGTCTTTCATTGGTTTGTCCATATTGCTCCAATTTTACTTGATTAGGCATTTCTTTTGCAATATGTTCAAAGTAGTCTATCACCTGATGATGACGACTAAATTGTTCGCCGATATTATAACCTAAAAAATCACTAGGAGATTTAATATTTTGAGAACTCAAAGCATTTAATGAACTCAATACAATAAGAAAAATGAAGAATAAATGGCGCATGTTTAGTTGGTTTTGTCTGAAAGCCAGTAAATATAAAGACTGTAAGTTAGATTCTATAATTTGTTATTTTGAATTAACTAAAAATTAGCAGTTAGAAAAATGAAGTGCCTTATATTTATGCCATAATTAATTTTTATATGCCAACTGACTATATTCCCTTTAGAGAGACCAATTATTTCTCTAAGTTTATTTGTGATTATCTGGATCAAAAATCAGAATTGGCACAGTTCTATAACCGTTTTCCAACATTAAATAACTTTAAAGCACAAATTGAGGAAAAAGCTGGGAATTATGACAGTAATAATAGAAAGGTTCTTTCCAATGTTTTAAAACAGCAATATGCTGAAATAAATATGTCTAAGGCAACGGCTAGTCATATAGAATCCCTTGAAAAAGATAATACATTTACTATAACCACTGGACATCAGCTTAATTTGTTCACAGGACCTTTGTATTTCCTTTATAAAATAATTTCTACCATAAATCTCACAAAACAACTGAAAGCAGCATATCCTGATTTTAATTTTGTGCCAATCTATTGGATGGCTTCTGAAGATCATGATTTCGAAGAAATTAACTATTTCAATTTTAGAGGTAAAAAGGTACAATGGAATAGTGATCAAAAAGGAGCAGTTGGTCATTTTGACACCAAGGGTTTGGATGAGGTTTTAAGTGTTATCTCTGCAGAATTTGGGCCAGGTAAAAATGCTGATCAGTTAAAAGATTGGTTTAAGAATACTTACCTAAATCATAATAATTTAGCTGATGCGACTAGGTTTTTGGCAAATGAACTTTTTGGAGATCATGGACTCGTTATTATTGATGCAGATCATAACCAATTAAAACGGCTATTTATACCCCAAATGAAAGCTGAACTATTAGAGCAGACTTCATTTAAAAATGTATCTGGAACAAATAATAAGCTTGAGGAACTAGATCTAAAAATTCAGGTAAATCCAAGAGAGATTAATCTTTTCTATATCAATAATGGGTTACGTGAGCGCATTGTAGAATTAGATGGCAGGTATACAGTTTTAGAAACCGATATAACTTGGAGTAAAGAGGAATTACTACAACATTTAAACGAACATCCGGAACGTTTTTCACCAAATGTAATTATGAGACCATTATATCAGGAAGTTATTTTACCAAATCTATGTTATATAGGTGGTGGAGGCGAAATGATTTACTGGTTGCAGTTAGAATCAAATTTTAATGCTAACAGTATTACATTTCCTATACTTTTATTAAGAAATTCAGTTCTGGTTAAAACCAAAAAACAAAAAGAAAAATTAGAAAAATTAGAAATTACAGATAAAGATTTGTTTTTAAATCGAAATACATTTATTAACAAAAGAGTCCGTCAGATTTCAAATATAGATGTTGATTTTACTAAACAGTTGAAGCATTTAGAAGACCAATTTAAAGAACTTCATCAACTCGCGAAACAAACAGATAAGTCTTTTTTAGGAGCAGTTAAAGCTCAAGAAGTCAAGCAAATAAAGGGGTTAAAGCACCTTGAAAAACGTTTATTAAAGGCTCAGAAAAGAAAATTGGCGGATCAGATAGAACGTTGCACGGATTTACAAGAACAGCTTTTCCCAAATCAAAGTTTACAAGAGCGCAATTTAAATTTCTCAGAACTATACCTTGAATTTGGTGATGAGCTTATACCTCAATTGATGAAAGTTTTAGAGCCTTTAAAAGGAGAATTTACAGTGTTAACAATTTGAGGTAATTTTTATTTTCCATCCCTTTAATTTTTAGTTGCAATTATTACTTTTGCACATGCAACATAATAAAGTCCTTATTTTAGATTTCGGTTCGCAATACACGCAACTAATTGCGCGTCGAGTAAGAGAGTTAAACATCTATTGCGAAATCCACCCATTTAATAAAATCCCAAAAGAAATTGAAAGCTTCAATGCGGTAGTTTTTTCTGGTAGTCCTGTTTCGGTTAGATCTGAAAATGCACTACATCCGGATTTATCTCAAATTAGAGGTAAAAAACCAATATTAGCGGTTTGTTATGGTGCCCAATATTTGGCGCATTTCTCAGGTGGTGAAGTAGCAGAATCCAATACCAGAGAATATGGAAGGGCAAAACTGGCCTACATTAAAGAAGGCGAGGATTTCTTTGAGAATATACATGAAGACAGTCAAGTTTGGATGAGTCATAGTGATACTATAAAAAAACTACCAACAAATGGTGTGTTGTTAGCAAGTACTCATGATGTAAAGAATGCAGCTTACAAAATTGAAGGTGAGGATACTTATGCTATACAATTTCATCCAGAAGTCTATCATACTACAGATGGTCATCAACTCCTACATAATTTTCTAATCAAAATTGCCAAGGTAAATCAAGATTGGACACCAAATGCCTTTGTTGAAGAAACTGTTGAGGAGTTAAAAGAAAAAATTGGTAATGACAAAGTAGTGTTAGGTTTATCGGGTGGTGTAGATTCTTCGGTTGCTGCAATGTTATTGCATAAGGCCATTGGTAAAAACCTCTATTGCATATTTGTAAATAACGGTTTGTTGCGTAAAAATGAGTTTGAAGATGTTTTGCATCAGTATGCTGATATGGGTTTAAATGTAAGAGGTGTTGATGCTTCGGCACGCTTTTTGGATGCTTTAGCTGGAAAGAGCGAACCAGAAGAAAAGCGTAAAATAATTGGTCGTGTGTTCATTGAAGTTTTTGATGATGAAGCACATCGCATAAAAGATGTAAAGTGGTTGGCGCAAGGCACCATTTACCCAGATGTAATTGAAAGTGTTTCAGCAACTGGTGGTCCAAGTGCAACTATAAAAAGTCATCATAATGTTGGTGGTTTACCTGATTTTATGAAACTTGAAGTAGTTGAACCATTGAAGGCCTTATTTAAGGATGAAGTAAGACGTGTTGGAGCCTCTATGAGTATGGATTCCCATTTATTAGGTAGACATCCATTTCCTGGTCCAGGATTGGCAATCCGTATCCTAGGAGATCTAACGCGTGAGAAAGTACGTATATTACAAGAAGTAGATGCAATTTTCATAAATAACCTGCGTTCTTGGAATTTATACGATAAAGTTTGGCAGGCAGGTGCAATGTTATTACCAGTTAATAGTGTGGGAGTAATGGGAGATGAGCGCACGTACGAAAAATGTGTAGCGCTTAGAGCTGTAGAAAGTACCGATGGTATGACAGCAGATTGGGTTAATTTACCTTATGAGTTTTTGCAAAAAACTTCTAATGAGATAATAAATAAAGTAAAAGGTGTTAATAGAGTTGTATATGATATTAGTTCTAAACCACCTGCGACGATAGAATGGGAATAGATTGTGACCACTGGTCAAAATATGTTTCTAATATCATATAGTTACATGAATATTATGAAGAAATTTTTATCCCTCTTATTTTTTGTTTGTGCCTTTAATCTGTTTGCGCAGAATTATAAGACCCATAAGGTAGAACAAGGTGAAACTATTGAAAGTATTGCGAAGCAGTATATGGTGACTCCTTTTGATATTTATGCTTTAAATCCTGATAGTAAAAAGCGATTAAAACGAAATACGGTTTTAATTATACCAAATTCAAAGGTTAAAAACGAACCACAAGAAGAGGAAACCAATGAATTAATTGGTTATAGAAGCCATAAAGTAAAACGTAAGGAAACGCTATTTAGCATTTCAAAAAAATATGACGTTTCCATTGAAGATATTAAAAAGGCCAATCGCTTTTTATATTCTGAAAATCTTAAGAAAGGAGTTAAGCTTAGAATTCCAAAATTCAAAACGGTCATCTATAAAAAGTCCTTTAATAATACGATAAAGAAATATACCGTATTGCCAAAAGAAGGCAAATGGCGTATAGCTTATAAATTTGGTATTACGGTAGATGAGTTGCAAGACTTAAATCCTAATATGAAGGAGGTAATTCAACCAGGTGATGAATTGAATGTGCCAAATATTGCCGATAATGAAGAAAAGGTAATTGAAGAATCTTATAATTATTATGAAGTCTTACCAACGGAAGGTTTCTATAGACTTAAAATTAAAACCGGTTTATCACAAGATGAACTAGAAGAGCTAAATCCGGAATTAAAGGAAACGGGTTTAAAAGCAGGTATGGTACTTAAGTTGCCAGAAAAATTAGATGTTGAAAGTGAATTAGGATCAATAGAAACTACGGCATTACACTCTAAATTGACAAATTTCGAGACTAAGAAAATCGCCATAATGTTACCTTATCGCTTAAACAGAATTGATGTTGATTCTGTTGCTGAGACAAAAGACATGATAAAAAACAGTAGATTAATGTCAGTGGTTTTAGATTTTCATGCTGGTGTACTTATGGCATTAGATTCGGCAAAACAATTAGGTATTTCTACGGACTTAAAAGTGCTTGATACACAATATCAAATTTCAAAAACACGTGAGTTATTAGAAGAGCATGATTTTTCAGAATATGATGCTGTAATTGGCCCAATGAAGGCACAGTGTTTTGATAGAGTGGCGACCACTTTAAGAAGAGACGGTGTTCCGGTTATTGCAGCTTTAAATAAACCAAACGAGGTGTATTCAAATGTTTTTCAGACTATTCCACAAGATAAGTTATTGAAAAAAGCGATGATAGACTTCATTAAGGCGGATAGTTTAAAGCGACAAGTTGTAGTTATATCTGACTTAGCAAATCGTCCGAGATCAGAAATGTTAAAAAGTGAATTTCCTGATGCTAAGCTTATTTTTTCTCGTAAAAACAGCAAAACAGGTAAAGACGGTTATTACATTTACCCAACTGATTTGGAGAATGTGTTCCCAACTGGGAAGTCAATTGTATTTTTAGAAACAACAAGTAACCCTTTAGCTTCAAGCGTAATTAGCATGCTAAATGGATTAAATAACGAGAATGAAGAAATTGTTCTTGTTACACTCGATAAGAATAAAGCGTTTGAAGGCAAGAATATTGATAATTTCAACCTTTCAAACTTAAAATTTCATTATCCATCAGTAAATAAAAGTTTTGAAGAAAATCGTAATTCAAGTTTTGTAAAAGGCTATAGAAAAACTTATGGTATTTCACCAAGCAAATATGCTTCAAGAGGATTTGATATTACTTTAGATTTATTATTTCGTTTAGCGACAGAAAGGGACCTTTATGAAGCTTCAAAAGAAGATGTTGAAACCGAATACATCGAAAACAAATTCAGATATAATAAAGCTATGTTTGGTGGATATGTAAATGAGGCTATTTACATTGTAAAATATGATGAATTAAGAATTGTGAGAGCTGAATAATGACTTCTAAAGTTACATATATAGGCAATCTTAGAGCTGAGAGTACACATATTAAATCCAATAATTCATTTATTACCGATGCACCTTTAGACAATAATGGTAAAGGAGAAGCGTTTTCTCCTACAGATACTGTTGCTACAGGGTTTGCTAGTTGTATGCTTACGGTAATGGGTATAAAAGCTAGAGATATGGATGTTGATATGTCTGGAACTACAGCTGAGGTCACCAAGACTATGGCAAGTGAACCTAGACGAATATCTAAAATTGAAATAGTAATTCATTTTCCTTTTGAGACAAATGTAAAAACTAGGAAAATTTTAGAGCATACCGCAAAAACCTGTCCTGTACATTATAGTTTACATCCCGAAATAGAAAAAGACATTCGCTTTAATTGGCAATAAATGCAAATAAAACACCTCATAATCTGTTTAACCTTTCTTTTCATTGGGCAAAACCCTGATGAAGAATCTATGACGTGGAATGAGTCTCGTAAACTTACATGGGCAGACTTTAAAGGCGAGGTTAACCCAAATTCTGATGCTGTTGCTCTAACGGCTTCTGGTATTACTTTTGGCTTTTCGGTTTCAACATCAGGTTCTAGAATTGTGGATTATAGTACTTCAGTTGAAGCTCATTTTTATCCTAATAAATCCTGGTACAATAAAGATAAAGCAGATGACTACATTCTAGGACATGAGCAACTTCATTTCGATATCACAGAGCTTTATACAAGACTTTTTAGACAGAGGTTAACTAAATTAAGAGTCAATCAGAATATTAGGAAGCAGCTAAAACAACTACATGCTAACATAAATGAAGAGCTGAATACCACTCAGAAGCGTTATGATGAACAAAGTTTGCATTCTATTAATGTTGAGGTTCAAAATGAGTGGAGAGAATACATCAGTGCAGAGCTTGCAAAAATTGAGCAATTTAAGTCACGTTAATTTTGGAAGCTAAAAAAGAGGCGCTCATAGAACTTGCAAATTATAAGATGCCTTTTGGGAAATATAAAGGTGATTATTTGATCGATATTCCCGAATACTATTATACGTGGTTTAGCCAAAAAGGATTCCCAGATGGTAAGTTGGGTATGATGATGACTCAAATGCATGAGATTAAAATCAATGGTTTAGAAGACATTATTCAAAAGATAAGACGCGATTATAGTCGCTAAAACATTTCTTTTAAATAACATATTAACAAACCATGAACAATACTTAGAATACTCGTTTTATTTTGTAAATTTGCCAGCGTTTAAAAGCGTAACATGACCACAAACCCTAAGTATATTTTTGTAACTGGTGGTGTGTCTTCTTCCCTAGGAAAAGGCATCATCGCAGCTTCTTTAGCTAAACTTCTACAAGCGCAAGGTTACAGAACAACCATTCAAAAATTAGATCCATATATTAATATTGATCCTGGAACATTAAACCCATATGAGCATGGAGAATGCTATGTTACAGATGATGGTGCAGAGACAGATTTAGATTTAGGTCATTACGAACGTTTTTTAAATGTACCAACCTCACAAGCCAATAATGTAACCACGGGTAGAATTTATCAAAGTGTAATTGATAAGGAAAGACGTGGCGAATTCCTTGGTAAAACTGTACAAGTTATTCCTCATATCACAGATGAAATTAAACACAGAATTCAGATACTTGGAAATTCTGGAGATTATGATATTGTGATAACTGAAATAGGTGGTACTGTAGGTGATATTGAATCATTACCGTATGTGGAGGCAGTCCGTCAATTACAATGGGAACTAGGTGATCACAATGCATTAGTAATCCACCTAACGCTAATTCCATATTTATCTGCTGCAGGAGAGTTAAAAACCAAACCAACACAGCACAGTGTAAAAACACTTATGGAAAGTGGAGTACATGCAGATATATTGGTTTGTAGAACAGAACATGAGATAAGTGAAAGTATAAAGGCTAAATTAGCTCGCTTTTGTAATGTAAAACAAGAAGCGGTTATTCAGTCTATAGATGCTTCAACTATTTACGATGTACCAAACCTAATGCTAGAGGAAGGATTGGACAAGGTTGTTTTAGATAAACTAAATCTAAAGAGTGACGTACCAGATTTGATACAATGGAACGAATTCTTAAATCGTCATAAAAACCCAAAAAGCGAAGTAACTATTGGATTAATTGGTAAGTACGTAGAATTACAAGATTCTTATAAATCTATTCTTGAAGCCTTTATTCATGCTGGAGCAGAGAATGAAGTTAGAGTAAAGGTTGAGCCAATTCATTCAGAATATTTGACGCCAGAAAATATTGAATTTAAACTGAAACACTTAGATGGTGTGTTAGTGGCACCTGGTTTTGGTGAGCGTGGTCTGGAAGGTAAGATTGAAGCTGTGCATTATGTACGTGATAACAATATTCCTTTTTTAGGTATATGTTTGGGTATGCAAATGGCAGTAATTGAATATGCCAGAAATGTACTCGGTATAGAAAATGCCAATTCTATTGAAATGGACGAAAACGCTGAGCATCCTGTAATTAGTTTAATGGAATCACAAAAAAATGTGGTAAACAAAGGTGGTACAATGCGTTTGGGAGCTTGGGATTGTGACCTGGTAAAAGATAGTATCGCGTATAGTGTTTACAATCAAGATAGCATAAAGGAAAGACATAGACATCGCTTTGAATTCAATAATGATTATAAAGATCAGATTGAAGCAGCTGGTATGAAGGCCACAGGATACAATCCAGATACTGGTCTCGTTGAAATTGTAGAGATACCAAGCCATAATTGGTTTGTGGGTGTACAATATCACCCAGAATATAAAAGTACGGTATCAAATCCGCATCCCTTATTTGTAGCCTTTGTTAATGCATCATTACAGTATAAAAAAAAGAAATAATATCTGCCACTTTGACGTAAAGTGGAATTTGGATAGCTTTTTGGGTTATCCATTTAACTAATCAGATTACCGTAAATAGCGGAACTAGTATGGAAGAAAAGAAATTCGATATCAATTCAATAATAGGATTCATTTTAATATTTGGTATACTATTATATATCATGTATCAAAATCAACCTACGCCTGAAGAAATTGAGGCTCAAAAGAAAGCAGAGCAGGAGCAGGTCGAAGCTGAGCAAAAAGCGAGTAAACAAAATGAAGCGGTCGTAACAACTGCTGAGGATTATTCCAATACTCAGGTTTTAGATTCTACACAGCGTGTTGCACTTCAAAATAAATTGGGTGCATTTTCATATGCTTTATCACAACCAACATCTAGTGAACAAACTGAGGTTGAAACAGATGTTTTTAAATTAACATTCAATAATACAGGTGGTCACTTAGCTGAGGTGAAGCTCAAGAATTTTGTGGACTATGATTCTGTTCCAATTTATTTGGTGCAGGACAAGAACAGTAGTTTCAACATAACTTTCGGTACAACAGATAACCGAATTTTCAACACACAAGACTTACCATTTCAACCTTCAGTTACAAAAAGTGGCAATAATACTGTTGTTTCAATGAAACTTAAAGTTTCAGAATCAGCATATTTAGAATACCGTTACGAGTTGAAGCCTGATGATTACATGATTGATTTCTCGATTAAATCACAAGGATTAAGTAATGTCTTTAATACATCACAGCCAATAAATTTAGATTGGAGACAAAAGAACATTCGTCATGCCAAGAGTATAAGCTATGAAAATAGATATACCAGATTAACCTATATGCACGATGGTGATAAGGTTGATAAGCTATCACAAATGAATGATGATAAGGAAACCGTAGATGATGTTAATTGGTTATCCTATAGACAACATTTCTTCAGTACAATATTAGTTGCGGGTGAAACTACGTTTAAAGATGTAGCAATTACATCAACTGATTTGGTTGAGGACGAAGAAGTAGATACGCTCTTCACCAAGAAATACACCGCAAAAATGCCTTTAACATTTAAAGGTGGCGAACTTAATGAGAATTTGGGTTTATATTACGGACCTACTGATAGTAAAACCTTAAAATCATATGGTAAAAACTTAGAAGGTAGTATACCGTTTGGTTGGGGAATTTTTGGTTGGATTAACAAGGCCTTGTTTATACCACTATTTGGTTGGTTAAGTGGATTCTTGCCATATGGGATTGCTATTATAGTAATGACGATTTTGGTTAAAATAATGTTGTCATTTGTGCAGTACAAGCAATTCTTGTCTCAAGCAAAGATGAAGATTTTAAAGCCAGAATTAGATGCGATTAGAAAGAAGTACAAAGACAACAAATTAAAGTCGCAACAAGAAACAATGGCCTTACAAAATAAAGCTGGTGCTAGCCCATTGAGTGGTTGTTTGCCTGGCTTGATGCAGATTCCTGTATTCTACGCTTTATTTATGTTTTTCCCAACGGCTTTCGATTTACGTCAAAAGAGTTTCCTTTGGGCAGACGATTTAAGTTCTTACGATTCAATTTTCGAATTACCATTCAATATTCCATTTTATGGTGACCACGTAAGTTTGTTTCCAATCTTAGCCGCAGTAGCGATTTTCTTCTACATGAAAATGACAACAGGTCAACAAATGGCGACACAGGCACCGCAGCAAGAAGGTATGCCAGATATGAGTAAAATGATGAAGTATATGATTTACTTCTCGCCATTATTAATGTTGGTATTCTTTAATAACTATGCATCAGGTTTAAGTTTGTATTACTTCATTTCCAACTTAATTAGTATCGGAATTATGTTAGTAATTAAGAATTACATCATTGATGAAGAAAAAGTGTTGGCAAAAATAGAAGTGAGCAAAAGCAAGCCTAAGAAACAAAACAGATTTCAGAAGAAAATGTCTGAAATGATGGAGCAAGCAGAGCAGCAAAAGCAATCACAACAGAAGAGAAAGAAGTAAAAAAGAATTATAAGTATTTGGATAAAGGCCTTAACAGAATTGTTGAGGCCTTTTTTTGTACCTTAAAAAAAATATAACCAAGTAAAAAAAAATTTAAACATGAGTACGCAATTAAATGAAATGATTGACAAGCATTGTCAAGAACCACCAGCAAAATATAATGACTTAAAAGTCCTCTTTCTTAACTGTACATTAAATAGAACACCAGTTTTATCACACACGGAAGGATTGATTAAAGTAGCTCAAAGAATTTTTGAATCTGTTGGTGCCTCTACCAAAATAATTAGACCAGTAGATTATGTTATCCCAGCAGGATTAGGATTAGATATGTCAAAAACACCAGAATGGGATAAGGACGATTGGCCAATAATTCAAAAAGAAGTGGATGCCTGTGATATTCTTATTCTGTGTACTTCTGTATGGTTGGGAGAAAAATCATCGGTTTGTAATAGAACTTTAGAACGCATGTACGGTTATACACATCAATTCAATAAAAAAGGACAGTATAGGGATTATGACAAAGTAGGTGCTACTTTAATAACAGGTAACGAAGACGGAGTAAAACATTGTGCCATGAATATCTTATTTTCATTATCTCATATTGGTTATACTGTACCACCTCAGGCAGATGCCGGTTGGATGGGAGAGGCTGGTCCTGGTCCGTCATATAGAGATGAAGGTTCAGGTGGTCCTGAAAATGATTTCACTAATAGAAACACAACGTTTTTGGTTTGGAATTGTTTGCATTTGGCAAGGATGCTCAAAGATAATGGAGGCGTACCAGCTTATGGTAATATGCCAGATGACTGGCAAGCAGGTTGTAGAGCTGGGTTTGATAGTCCTGAGCATAAAAGATAACAAAAAATAGTTACGTAAAGAAGTATATAAAATGAGTAAACCCAGGCACTTTGCCTGGGTTTCACTACTAACTAAATCAATCAATATAAAAATGAGGTAATCAGCCTCGACTTTCCTAAATATTAATCTGCCGCTGGTGGAGGCAAGATTACATTGTCTATTACGTGAACCACACCGTTTATAGACTGAATATCAACTAAAGACGTAACAATGTTACTGATACGACCATTTTGATCTGTAAGCGTAAAGTTGCTCACGTCAGCGTCAATAGAACCACCTAATGTTCCAACAGCTCCTGTTGATAATTCATCAGACTGAACGTTTGCACCAACAATGTGGTATAATAATACTGAGTTTACTGTATCTGTATCTAAATCTGTTAAAGCAGTTAAGTTTAACTCATCTAATAATGAAACAAATGCATCATTTGATGGTGCAAATACAGTGAATGGTCCAGCTGTGTTGTCAGAAACAGTAGCGATATAAGGTACCGTTGGGCTACCTGTATCAGCATAAGCTAATGCATCAACTAAAATTGATAATGCTGGGTTTGAAGTTGCAAATGTTGCTAAAGTTGGTAAATCAATTACCGTATCTACGATATGGATTGTTCCGTTTGTTGCAGTCTTATCAGCATCTGACACAGTTGAAACACCATTAATCATAACACCATTTGATGTTGAAAAATATAAACTTAAGTTTTCATCATTTGGTCCTGTTGCTGCTGTGTTTGTATAACCTGATCCTGCAGCTACAAGATCTGCAGCCATTAAGTTATTGCCGATGATTACGTGATTTAATAAAATGTTTGTTACTAAAGCTTCTTCAGCTGCTGACATGTTATTTAAATCTACACCTGCGGCGTTTAAAAATGTAGTGAATGCATCATTTGATGGCGCAAATACTGTAAATGGCCCAGGTCCTTGTAAAGTACTTACTAATCCAGTAGCTTCTAAAGCTGCTGCTAATGATGTTAAGTTGTTTTCTAAAGCAACATCTATTACAGTTGTCTCCATTGCAACTGGTCCGTCGTTGTTGTCATCGTCGTCACTACATGCAGTAAGACCGAAAACCAAAAATAATACTGGTAATAGTTTGAAAGTTTTTGAAATAAATTTCATTTTTTTGAGTTTTAATTTGTTCAACATTGCACAAACGTTTTATACATTTGTTTAACAAAACTACGAAATGATTAAACAAAAAGTTTTTCTAGGGTTAATTTTTACAATAATTTTAACAACTGGCCATGCTCAAAAGTCAGTTAATCAGTATGATAAAAACGGCGAACGTCACGGTATATGGACGAAAGACTACGACGGGACCGATCAAAAAAGATATGAGGGACAATTTAACCATGGAAAAGAAATTGGCACTTTTAACTATTACAAACTTAAAAATGGTAAAAGTGTCTTGAGTGCCACTAAGGTTTTTAATGAAACTAATAATATAGCCAATGTTACCTTTTATACGTCTGCTAAGAAAATAGTGAGTAAAGGCCAAATGAACCAAAAGAAGTTTATAGGTAAATGGATTTACTATCATAAAAACTCTGACAAAGTAATGATTGAAGAACATTATAATAATCAAGGAGAGTTAGACGGTGTCAAAACGGTGTATTATGAAAATGGTAAGGTTGCAGAGGAGACGCCTTATAAAAATGGTAAGTTAAATGGTGAGGCCAAATGGTATACAAAGGCCAATCAATTTATAAGAACAACCTTTTATCTAAATGGCGAGCGTAACGGGCAAACCACAAATTACGATGGCAAAGGCAACAAAGCTTCAGAAGGTCTATATAAAGGGGACAAAAAAACTGGAGTTTGGAAATATTATAAAGAGGGAACTCTAGTCAAAAAAATTGACCATACCAATCAAAAGGTTATCTTTAATAAAGATTAAAATATACTATGACGAGAATTCTACCTTTTATTATTTGTGTTTCAATGTTTGTTTCTTGCGCTAAGAAAAACGTCAGCGCACAACAGTCTAAAAAAACTACGATGGATAGTATTACGGATTTAAACTCGTTACGAGAATTTGTGAAAAATGCAGATTCCACACTTCGTGATTTTACCTGTATGGTACCTCATACCTATAAAAGTGAAGAATTAGCTACATCACCGATTAAGCAAAAGCTAGATTCCATGATTCCTAAGGCAGATTATATTAAAGCAGATCTAGATGGTAACGGTTTGCAAGACTTAGTTATAACAGTTAAGTCTCAGTTCTCCTTTCATGCTATGGCACTTATGAGCTTAGGAGATGATAATTATAATGTCATTCAATTAAGTTCTGCACGTAACTATAATCAGTTTCCTATCTATACTAAACTTGTGATGCAAAATGATGTACCCACTATAGAAATGTATGAGAAAGGTTCAGATTTTAAAAAAATGGATATCAAAAAAACGACCTTGGTATATAAAAACGGCGCATTTGTAGAGTACCAGGATAAAATTTCAGATTATAATATCACGAAAATAGAATTTGGTACCACAGGTTGTTTTGGGACCTGTCCTGTTTTTGATATGACTATTGTTCCAAACGGAAAATCGTTATTTGATGCGAAGTATTATAATTTCAGTCAGCAACTTGGAGATAGAGAAAAAGAAGAAGGAAAATTTGAAGCTGTTATAAAGCCAACAGATTTTGAAACCATCGTAAAGATGATGAATGAGATAAATATTAAGGATCTCGAAACTAGTTATACTGTGGGTTGGACAGACGACCAAACTTCAAAACTAAAGGTGTATTTTGCAGATGGTTCCTTTAAGTATGTCCAAGACTATGGCATGCAAGGCACAAGAGGTCTAGAATTGCTTTATGAAGTACTTTTAGAACTGCGCTTTAATCAAGAATGGGTGCGCCTTTAGATTGTTGTTCAATAGCTAAGTTTCAACCATAATTTTTAACTATTAATTCCATAGGTTTTCGGTATGGCAATCTTATAAGATTGCTTTTTTTATTTGTAATTTTGCCTCGGTTTTTCAGACCAATGCAGTATAAATAATTAATATGAAACGTGTCATTGTAGGACTTTCTGGTGGTGTAGATTCTAGTGTTGCAGCTTACTTATTAAAGGAGCAAGGCTATGAGGTGATAGGCCTGTTTATGAAAAACTGGCACGATGATTCTGTAACCATTTCAGATGAATGCCCTTGGTTAGAGGACAGCAACGATGCTATGTTGGTGGCAGATAAGTTAGGTATCCCATTTCAAACAGTAGATCTTAGCGTACAATATAAAGAGCGTATTGTAGACTATATGTTTAGCGAATATGAGAAAGGACGTACACCAAATCCTGATGTACTATGCAATCGTGAAATAAAATTCGATGTCTTTATGGATATCGCTTTAGAGCTTGGTGCAGACTATGTCGCTACTGGTCATTATTGCAGAAAGGGAAGCATTGAAAAAGATGGTGAAACGGTTTACCAATTGTTGTCTGGATTAGACAGTAATAAGGACCAATCGTATTTTCTATGTCAATTATCACAAGTACAATTGGCAAAAGCGTTATTCCCAATTGGTGAATTAACTAAACCGGAAGTTAGGGAAATCGCTAAGGCACAAGATTTAATTACTGCAGAAAAGAAAGACTCTCAAGGCTTATGCTTTATTGGTAAGGTAAGACTGCCAGAATTTCTGCAACAACAGTTAAAGCCAAAAGAAGGCCTTATTGTTGAGGTAAATGAGTCCTTGCCAAGCTACAATAAGGAAACGCCACAGTTTGAAACCAAGGAAAACGAGCTAGCTTATTATTCAACTAAACCAGCATATACTTTAGAAGACGGAAAAGTAGTTGGTAAGCACCAAGGTGCGCATTATTTTACGAAAGGTCAACGTAAAGGACTTGCGGTTGGTGGTACCAAGGAACCTCTGTTTGTTATTGAAACTGATGTCGATGAAAACGTGATTTATACAGGACAAGGGAAAAACCATCCAGGTTTGCTTCGTAATGTTTTGTTTGTTACTAATGACGAATTGCATTGGGTACGTGAAGACTTGGCCTTATCTGAAGGTGAAACTATGTCTGTAAAAGCACGTATTAGATATAGACAACCCTTAGAGGAAGCCACTTTACATAAGGTACAATCTGGTCTATATGTTGAGTTTAAAAACAAGCAATCTGCCATTACCGAAGGACAGTTTGTAGCCTGGTACATCAATGACGAATTAGTAGGTTCTGGCGTAATTTCTTAACTTGCAATAAAAAGAAAAGCCATGTTTAGAAATATATGCATGCTTTTATTGCTCCAAATTTCAATAACTGCAACTGCCCAACAAGATGCTTGGGTGTACCTTACAGACAAAGCCGATGTTGCAACATCCTTGGCTAATCCCATTACCATCCTAACCCAGAAGGCCATAGACCGTAAGCAACAGCACAGCATTGTTATTGATGAGCGCGATGTACCTGTTAACGAAGCTTATATTTCAGATTTAAAATCACAAATTGGTATTACCGTTATGGCCAAATCCAAATGGTTTAATGCGGTTCATGTTAGAGGAACAGAAGCTGCTATTAATGCACTCGATGTCTTGACTTATGTGGATGTCATAGATTTTGCCGATAAAAGCCTCAATGCAGGCTCTAGAGAATTCTATGCTCAAGATAAATATGACAATTTCGAACAGCAGACCGTTTTCAACTATGGTAATACGCAGAACCAAGTAGAAATGATTAATGCTGATAATCTCCATGTAGATGATTTTACAGGCGAAGGGATTACCATTGCGGTAATGGACTCTGGTTTTCCAAATGTAAATACCATGGGAGCCTTTCAACGTTTACGAGATAATGGCGATTTACTAGATGGCTATGATTTTGTAACCAGAAATGCAGATGTTTATGCCAATACCGCAAGTTCGCATGGTACACGTGTGCTCAGTGATATGGCAGGTTTTGTACAAGATCAATTTGTGGGTACTGCTCCTGATGCATCCTACTATTTGTTCTTAACTGAAGATGTATCGAGTGAAAATCCGGTGGAGGAGAGTTTTTGGGTGGAAGCCGCAGAACGTGCTGATAGTCTTGGTGTAGATATGATTAATACCTCATTAGGTTATCGCGTATTTGATAATAGCAATTACGATTATACACCTGCTGATATGAACGGTCAAGTAGCCTTTATATCTAAAGGTGCCTCTATAGCAGTTGAAAAAGGAATCTTGGTGGTGGTTAGTGCTGGTAATGCTGGTGCAACAACATGGCAAACGGTTGGTGCTCCTGGTGATTCTTCAGATGTACTTTCTGTTGGTGCTGTTGATGCTAATGGAAACTATGTTGCGTTTAGTAGCCAAGGCGGTGCCGCACAAGTAGGTTATCAAAAACCAGATGTTGTGGCTAGAGGAGGCACATCTTATGTTATTGACCAGAATAATAATATTATCCAGAATAACGGAACGTCCTTTAGTAGTCCTATTCTTTGTGGAGGTATTGCGTCTTTGTGGCAGGCTATACCAGATGCCTCACCAACAGAGGTTATGGATTACGTAAGGCAGTCTGCTTCACAATATAGCACACCAGATGATTTATTGGGTCATGGTATTCCAGACTTAGACTTGGCTAAAACCATTGCCTTAAGTATCGATGAAGATTTAAGAACTGAGTTTTCTTTTTATCCCAATCCAGTTGGAAATGAATTAAATATTCAATTCCCAGAGGAAAACGTTAATGCTCAACTCGTTATCTACAACCAACTAGGACAACGCATTTTAAACACAATAGTTACCAATGCTATTAATACAGTTGATGTTTCGTTTATGTCTCCAGGAATCTTTATTTTAGAACTTAATTCTGAAGGCAACATCAAAACTTACAAGTTCATCAAGAAATAGGATAGCTTTAAATGTGTGGCAGGTGTTTTTCCGCTCTACTTTTTAAATGACCTAAGACCATTTTTCGTGAAAAATGAATTGAGATTGCCGTCTGTTCGAGTGTCCCAATTGCTATTGGGATGTATCAAGAACCTTTTACACTTTGATTCTAATTCTCGATAAAATTTTCTCTCATTTACATTCGTGAAATTCACTCGAATTGACGAATTTTATATACTAATTCATAACTATGCCAAACAGAATAACTGAACTCTTTAATATAGACCACCCAATCATTCAAGCCGGAATGATCTGGAACAGTGGCTGGCGCTTAGCATCTGCTGCAAGTAACGCAGGTATTCTTGGACTTATAGGTGCAGGTTCTATGTATCCAGAAGTGTTGCGCGAGCATATACAGAAGTGTAAAAAAGCGACGGACAAACCCTTTGGTGTTAATGTACCCATGCTTTATCCCAATATAGAGGAAATCATGGATATCATTGTTGAGGAAGGTGTAAAAATTGTATTTACCTCTGCCGGAAATCCAAAAACCTGGACCAAATGGTTACAGGATAAAGGTATTACGGTAGTGCATGTAGTAAGTAGTGTAAAATTTGCGCTAAAAGCTCAAGATGCAGGTGTAGATGCCATAGTAGCTGAAGGTTTTGAAGCTGGAGGCCATAACGGACGCGATGAAACTACGACCTTAACCTTAATCCCAATGGTTAAGGAACATCTTAGAATTCCTCTAATTGCTGCAGGAGGTATAGCAACAGGTAGAGCCATGTTGGCCTGTATGGTATTAGGTGCAGACGGTGTACAGGTAGGTAGCCGATTTGTAGCCAGTGAAGAATCCTCTGCACATCAGGCATTTAAAAAAGTAGTAGTCGATGCTAAAGAAGGAGATACGCAGTTAACTTTAAAAGAATTGGCACCCGTAAGACTCATAAAAAACAAATTCTATAACGAGTTACAAGAACTTTATAAAACGGCACCAACACCAGAACAGCTAAAGGAACTTCTAGGACGTGCACGTGCTAAACGAGGTATGTTTGAAGGTGATCTAGATGATGGTGAACTAGAGATTGGCCAAATCTCAGGACTCATCCACGATATCAAACCTGTAGCAACCATTGTAAAGGATATACTAGCTGAGTTTCAAGAAGCCAAACAGAGCATCACAGTGCTTTAATGAATTGTAACATTTCCGTAATTAGAAACCATTAGGTATTGTTCTTTGCTGATAAAAACCTAACTTAGGCTATCTATTGGTATAACTTATAGTAATACCAATGGTCTAAACCATTTTGTGATTCTAAAACCAACCTCATGAAAAGAAACATTCTAACGGTCCTAATTATAGTATTAGGACTTTCCCTCAATGCCCAAGTCAATTTAGATTCACTTTATGGAGTTTGGAAAGACAATACTAAAACAGACTCTACACGAACAATGGCATTTAGAGATTACATTGCTAAAGGTTATGCGTATTCAAAACCCGATTCTGCAATTGTTTTGTCACAAGAATTACACAAATTTGGTATAGAGCAAGATTACAAACCAGCTGTTTCTAGAGGATTTTATTACCAGGGTGTATCACATTCTGTTAAAGGTGATTATCCTAAAGCTATCGAATATTTTAATAATGCGCGAGCAGTCTATGTAGAAACTGAAGATTTTAAAGCAATTGGACAAACAGACGTTGCTATTGCAACAATGCTGGTTTATCAAGGTAAATACGCAGAAGGCCTTAATAGGTTCAAAAAAAGTTTGAAAAGTGTAGAAAAAATAAACGATTCATTAACAATGTCGACTATCGTTGGAAATATTGGGTCTATATACTATGCTAAAGGCGATGTCCGAAAAGCTTTGGATAATTACAATCGCTCTATTAAGATTTTAGAAAACTTAAATTCTAGAGACGGCCTTGCAGGTAGCTATATGAATATAGGAAGTATTTATACGGGCCAAGGAGAATATGAAACGGCAATAACCTATTATAATCAAAGTTTAAATCTAAGTGAAGAGTTCAGCGATTTACAAGTTAAATCAGGCACATTGAGTGAGTTAAGTCGTGTTCACTTAATAACCAATGAAATTGAAAAATCTTTAGAATATGCTAAACAAGCTCTGCAATTAAACGAGAAAATGGGAAGACAAGCTGGAATTTCAACTTCATTTATGCGTATCGCTAGTGTTTATGAAACCTCTGGTGATTTTTTGAAGGCACTAGAGTTTTATAATAAGGCTATTGCTATAGACGAAGAAATTGGAGCTACAAGAGCATTGTGTCAAAATTTAGCTTTAATTACTAATATTTATCTAAAACAAAGTAATTACACCAAGGCCTTGATCTCAGGTAAAAGAGCTTACGATATTGCCCTTAAAGCCAACATGGTAGCAGAACAAAAAAGTGCTAGTAATTTGTTGTATTTAGCTTATAAAGCATTAGGAAATGGTACTAAAGCATTAGAATACTTCGAAATTTCTAATAAGGCAGAAACCAGTTTGAATTCTAATGAAACTGTAAAAAAAATACAACAAATAGAATTTGCCAAGCAGGTAACAGCAGATAGTTTGGCCACTGTTGAGAAAGAGCGCAAAGTAGAAATGGCACACCAAGAAGAGGTACGACAAAAAAACCAAACACGTAACATGCTAGCAGGAGGAGGTTTGATTGTACTAATTTTAGGAATAGGTGTATATAGCCGTTTACGCTATACGAAAAAGGCAAAAAATATTATTGAAAAAGAAAAAGACCGCTCAGAAAATCTGTTGCTTAATATCCTACCAGCAGAAATTGCAGAAGAATTAAAAGAAAAGGGTAAGGCGGATGCACGGGATTTTGATATGGTCTCTATAATTTTTACCGATTTTAAAGGGTTTACGGAGCAAAGTGAGGCACTGAGTGCAGCAGACTTGGTAAATGAAATAAATGTATGTTTCGAGGCTTTCGATGGTATTATGGAAACCTACGATATAGAAAAAATAAAAACCATAGGTGATGCCTATATGGCAGCTGGTGGTTTACCTGTGCCAGATGATACAGCTATTAAGAATACGGTTCTGGCCGCTCTAGACATGCGAGATTTTATTGTAAACCGCAAGGCAGAAATGGATGCCAAAGGCAAGCCAGCCTTTGAAATGCGTGTTGGAATCCATACTGGTCCAGTGGTAGCAGGTATTGTAGGCGTTAAAAAATTCCAATATGACATTTGGGGAGATACCGTAAATACAGCGAGCCGCATGGAGTCCTCAGGTGAGGTTGGTAAAGTGAATATAAGTGAAGCATCCTATCAGCTACTAAAGGATGATGGAGATTTTACCTTTACTAGTCGTGGTAAAATAAAGGCTAAAGGTAAAGGCGACATAGACATGTATTTTATAGATAGAAATACAGCACCTTTATTGTAAAATATATATTCAGACTGATTGTTTAAATATTGAGAATAGATTTAATTAATCTATACTATTGTCCTTAAAGTGGATGATATATGTTGCTTTAAAACCAAAGTGGAAATTCCCATCATTAAAGTTAAAATTATTTGTGGTTTGAGTAATAAACATATCATCAACCAAGTTTCGTGCATTGGTAAAATTAAACTGCAACATTAAGTCGCTCATTTCCCAATTTACACCAAGTGCAAAAGCACCATACGTATCGGTAGATTCCAATTCATTAGCCACATAATAATATTCTGAAACTATGGAAACATGTTGGCCTACTTTATAACGTCCTCCAAAACCTAAAGCAAACTGATTATTTGGATCAATATCAAATCCAGAGCCACTTCTATGTACAAAAGTTGGTGCAATTTGTAGTGACAACTTAGGATTAAACTTCCGCGCAATTAAAACCTGACTAGTCGTAGCAGCTTTATCACTAAAATCATCGAACTGCGAATAATATCCAATTTTCTTGGTTCTATAAGACAGTGTTTGCAATAAGGTAATGTTTAAGAAATTGTTGTGCTCACCACCTTGGCGCATTAATCTATATTTTCCAAAGGCATCTAAGATACCATCCCAAGTAGAGGCGCCTGCTCCAAAAGTAAAACGATCAGAAAAAGCATAATCTATACCGAAACGTGTATTGACTTTATCGGCAACAAAGCTCTGAATATCTGCATTAGGTATATTCCAAAAACTGCTAAATGCAGATACTTCCATCGTTCCCTTTTTTCTGGTTTCTACAGAGTGACCAATTGAAATTCGGGTGGTTTTAAAAGTTGCTGCTGTATAAGACATATCCTTAGGCATTTCCTTTTCTAGGCTATCTAGTAATGATTGGGCCTGTGTTGTGCCCAATGAAAAAACTACAGACAGTATGACTAATATGATGCTATTCTTTTTCATAAGGTCTATATTCAAATTTAAATGTAATGGAAATAATTTTTGCAATATTACTTCTTAGAATTGGTGGTATTTTAATCTCAAAATCATTCACCTTAACCTCAAAATCACCAGATAAAATTATACGATTGTTTTGCTTTTCTATTTTCGCTGGTATTTTCACTTCCTTAGATACACCATGAATGGTCAATATGCCTTCAACCATTTTTGTTTGGGTATCAAGATTCGATGGATCATAATCTAAAATATAACCGCTAAAGGTTGCCTTAGGGTAGAGATCAGATTCAATATAACTTTCATTAAAATGTTCTTGCATCAAGGCTTTTTTAAAAGTAAAAGCCTTCATAAGCATACTTATGGCAATTTCGTTATTCGTAAAATCAATAACACTAAGAACTTGGTTGTTACTAGCTTCAATATTCTCTACGGAGGTGTATGAGAAATACGACACTTGGCCCTGACGCTCAATGACTTGTTGCGCCTGTGCCTGTAACCCAATAATTAATAGTAGTAAAAAGGTAAAGTAGTTGTGTCTATTCATTGGATACTAAAATACAATTTAATACTATGGCATCTAATAAGAATCCTTTACAGATACCTTTAATCCTAACTTTTTCATTTTTCTTTAAGGTAGAAATAAGTTGAAATTGATCTTTCTGCATTTCGCAAATTACATGAGAGGAATCTAACATGGTTTCTAAGTAAATAGTTTTTGTGTTGTTCTTAAATTTTATGTCTTTAACCGTTCCTTCTACTTCAATCACTTTCTCTACAAAATCATCATTAGCCTTGTCTTCATTATGAATAAAAGACGCTATAAGATCTGATGCCTCAATCTTAACATCAGTTGGTGCCTTTTCTACATTTACATGTGGTTTATTATACACATGTAAACTGTAGGAAATGGCTAATACTAAAAGTATAACAACACTTATTATTATTTTATATCCCTTTCGCATTACTCTAATGTATTGATAATTTTTCACTTGGCTTATTAACCACCTTTTCAAATAACAAAGAGGACCTACTAAAGCGTAGGTGCCTCTTTGCATCTAGCAATCTTCTCCCATCGACATTAATCAACTATCGTAATGGTTCCTGTCATAGAACCGTGAAATTCGCAATTGTAAAATAAAGTATCAGGTGCATTAGAAGGTACCGTGAACGTTATAGTTCCGTTAACTGCACCATTATTAGAAACACCATCATTATAGGCATTTCCTGTTCCTGTGCCTTGAGTCGAGTTTATGAAAAACGGATGACCTGGTGCATTTACAGTAAATGTGTAGGTTTCACCTCTTTGTAAGGTTAAGTTTGGATTACTTGCATTGTCAAAACCACCATCGTTAAAAATATAGGCTGAAGCACCACTGTTGGTAACATCAAAATTTGTTGTGCCACCATTAGGTACACCATCATTAGCACCAATATTTCCTTGGGCAACGATTGTAGCTAAATCAGTATCGCTAAGGTGTACATTGATGTAGGCGTCAATAGTAAGTAAATCATCGTAAGTAACTGCTGTACCACCTACTAATTCAGTTACCTGTGTTGCACTGTACCCAGTATCACCATCAACAGGATTAAGACCTACTATAACTGTGCCACCTGTTGCCGCATCGTTCTCATGGATATGTGCAGGATGTGATCCTCCTGCAGGTGTACCTGTCAATGAAATTCTAACCAATGTTGTATTGTTAGCACGTTTTGCAAATTCTGCTGTACCGCTAATACCTGCAACATCAGCTTCATCTAAGTTATAGACTACAGATTCTCCAGTTAGTTCATTTTGGCCAATATCACCTTGAGCAACAATTGTAGTTAGTTCGGTAGGGCTTAGGTGAATATTAATGTAGCCATTAAAATTTAACAGCTGGTCAAAGGAGATTGCCGTCCCATCATCTAATGTTGAAAAATTTGTTGAACTCTCACCAGTACCGCCATTAACTGGTGTTAGACTTACGGCAATTCCACCTCCTTCGGCAGCTGTATTAAAATGTATGTGTGCAGGATGCTCACCACCTGCTGGTGTATTTTGAAGGTCAAGTTCTACCGTTACGGTATTGTCATCAAATTCAATAAAGGTAGCAGTACCCGAAACTGTAGAATTAGCCACTTGGTTTAAGGTGTACGTCTTTGCGTTACCTGTTGGGTTTGGTCCTGTTGGCCCTTCAGTGTTGTTATCATCATCAGTGCTACAACTCACTAGTGTTGTGGCGATAAATAAAGTAACCATAAATGTAAAATAATGTCTTAAAGCTTTCATTGTGTTTGTTTTATTTGTTTAACGAGGCAAATATTTATAATGACTGGCGTTTATTATAAAAAATGATAGTGAAAGGGAAAAAAAGTACCTAAAAGGGAAAAAAAATCCTTGAATTCGCTTCACCAAACCCAGCTTTTCGCATTAGAAGAATGAAATAATTATTACTTTTGAGGGCTTTAATATTAAAGATTGCTAGTGCCTCTTATAGGCCAATCACAAAACATGAAAAAGGACACGCTTTACTTTTTAACCTTTATTTCCATATTTGTAGTGGTATGCATTATAGCCTTTCTCAGTGTAGGCTATTTTTCTAAACTCAGTACCAATAAACTTATTGAAACCCAGTTTGAATCTGGTATAAGGGAGTCTAAGGAAATCGCAAGCTTTATTAATACCATGATAGACTCGGGTATTTCTGCAGATAAGGCCAAGAACCAAATACAGCAAATACTAAAAGATACAGATACCCAAACCAGTTTTGTTAGTGTTTTTGATTGGTCTGGTAAAACCATATGCCATCCAGATATTACACAACTTAATAGTTCTGTGGCAAGTTCAGAACCTATTTTTGGAGAACCGAGTGCTGATGTAGAGAATGCGGATTACTATGACATGCTATATAATGGTGGTACAGAGAGCGACACAAAAATTATGCACATTGTACCAGTGAAGAATATCGATTGGATTGTGGCCTCAAATATTAATCTCAACCAAGTTACAAGCCATTATGATGCCATAAAAAACCGTTTTTATTTGTCCCTATTTTTAATGGCGTTGAGCATCATCTTGTTGTCTTTCTTTTTGGTGAGGATGATTGGCGTACGTTACGAGAAAGCTTTAGAGTTAAAAAACCTAGAATTGCAGAGCGAGCTCATTAGTTTAACCAAGCTCAATATGGATTTGGCAGATTATAAGGTAAGGCGCTCAGAGCAGCAAAGTACAACAAAGGTAACTACCGAAGACAATGACAATAAGCGCTTACTAACCAATAGGCGCAATGAAATTGTACCTATATCTGTAAACGACATTGCCTACATTTTTACAGAAAACACCATAACCTATATAGTGTGTAAGGACGGTCAAAAATCAACCATTAATGAAAGTTTAGAGGAGATTTACAAGAATTTGGATGAAGGTGTATTCTTTAGGGCCAACCGTAAGACCATTATTGAGTTGTCCTCAATAGACAAAATATTAAAGTATGGTAACAGCCAGCTTAAGATTGTCACCAACCCAGAATCTTCATCTGATATTATAATTAGTAAAAACAAGGCGGCCGACTTTAAGCGCTGGTTAAATAAACAGTAAATGAAAAAAGGTCTTCTTTGTATAAGTATACTATGTAGCACTTTGGTTTTTAGCCAAGAGCAATTTGCAATTACTGAAGAAGGCTTAACGCCTAAAACGATAACGGTACAGTTTGAAAAGACAGATCTGTATACAAAGGCACTACAATGGATTACAGACCATACCAAAACCTACAACCTTGAAGTTTTAGAGACCGTTGAAAATGAAAGTATCCAATTTACAAGTACCAAAGGCAATGCGGTGAGTTTAGACAAGCAATACTACAATATAAGATATACCATTAGCTTAAGTTTTACAGATAATCAATATAGCTTTGAAACGAAAACTATAGACTTAAAACTCAATAGCAAATACGATATGGGTTGGAAACCGTTTGACCAAAACAATACGGCTCAGTATTTTAAAAAAGGAAAACCCATAAAAAAGTATAGAGCTTATCTTAGTAGTATTACAGCTACTCTTAATGCACTTCACTTAAAGTTAGCTAATTATCTAAAAAACAATTAGATAATTACATAGAATGATTTATACCTTAAAAATTTTGTAAGACAAATATTACTTATATTTTTGTAAATATACGTAAGGTTACGTATTGAAATCATTATGCTTTTATCTTAATTTTTAGGCATAAAACAAATTGGGTATAAGAACAATGTTTTTAGCCCATTTATAGCAAACATTAAAACCAAATTTATTATGAAAACAAATTACTTATTTCTATTATTATTTTTAGCAACCTTATTGAATGGCAACCACCTTATAGCTCAGTCTACAGAGGATTTTGAATCAGAAACAACAGGTGCGACTACATTTACTGATAATGGACAAAATTTTACAATAGCAAATGGTGCTGGAGAAACTACTTATGATATAGAGTTTTTTACATCTGGTGGTTGGAATGGAACAGGTGCTGATAGTCAATTTATAGATAATTCATCCGGTAATCCAACTACTGGAGATGGAAGTTCTTTCGCTATTACTACAACAGACGGAACAGATATTACTGTCAAAAGTTTTTACCTATTTGTATCTAATAGGTTTTTATCCGGACCTGGTACACCAACAACTATTACTATTGAAGGAAGAAAAGATGGTGGAAGTGTTTTTACGATAAATAAGAGTTCTGGCATTGTTGATGGCTCAACATTTACACCTAATAATGGTTTTACGTTTATTGATTTAGCATCAGAAGGTGGTACGGACAATTCTAATGAAAACATTGATGAATTAATAATTTCATCTACTAACAATGCTGATTACTTAGCATTAGATGCCTTCACTTGGGATGCTCAAGTATTGTCAATAAATGATGTTGAAGCGCAGCAAATTAAAGCCAAAATATTTCCAAATCCGTCTTCTGATTTTATTGAAATTTATGGACTCGATCAAACACATACTTTTGGACTTTATGATATTCTAGGAAAAGAAATTAAAAAAGGAATACTTTCTAATAACGATATAATAAATATTCAAAACCTAACTAATGGCATGTATTTCTTGAAACTTGAAAATGGAAATACGGTTAAATTCATAAAAGAATAAAAAACATTTGCTAACATTGGCTATGAGTAATGGCGTGGTTTAGCGCGCAACTGCTTATAGCCGAAACCGTTGGCAATAATAACCTCTATAATGAAAGGATTAGAAGAAATTGAAAGCACTATGCGTTTATCCTAATTTTAAGGCATAAAACAATCTGGGAATAAAACAACGTTTTTATTCCCTTGTTAGGCATAATTTGAATAATGAACTGAATATTATGAAAAAATCTCTATTGTATATATTATTGATTAGTTTATGCTTAAATCTGGTTGCTCAGCAAAATAATGATTCAATTCTGGAAGAAAAAGAAAACCAGAAAATTCAGACGCAGACAAGTTTTAAAACTAATCAAGAGCTAGAGTTTCAAATAAAACTTTTAGAATCCAAACTAGATTCTATAAAAGATAATAATTCCCAACAATTAGATTTTTACAAAGAAAACCAATCAACAATTTTCTGGATGGTAAGTATATTTATAGGTATCTTAGGAGGAGCTTTTGTGTTATTCACATATTTATTTAAAAGACCTGATGAGATTCTCAAAAAAATTAAGGATAGTGAAAATCAATCTAAAGAGATAATACAAGAAGCCAAGTTTTTATTACAAAGACTAGACTTTCAATACGAACATCAGGAATCGATATTTATTTTAAATAATAAAAGTTTATACAATTACACAGAAAACGATTGGAGTTTAGTCGAAGTCTATGCTAATAAAGCCAAGGAAGTTGTAGCTGGAAAGAGAACGGCTAATGATTGGATTTTTATTGGGTTATCAGCATTTAGAAAAATAAAAATTAAGGAATCGATTTCTGCATTTGAGGAAGCCACGAAAATAAATCCTGAATATGAAATAGCATGGAAACACCTAGGAAATGCATACGATAAGGATTCCAAATTTGACAAAGCTATTGACGCATTTAATAAAGTTATAGATATAAACCCTAATAATGATGTTGCTTTTAATAATTTAGGAATTGAACATATAGCTATTGGGAAATTTAAAGAAGCTGAAAGATACTTTCTAAAATCTATAAGACTTAACCCAAACAATTGCTTTGCTTATACAAACTATTTTGAATCCTGTTTGGTTAATGAAGTTCGTTTCGATAAAAAACTTGTAACCGTATTTGAAGAGAAATTTAACGACAATACAGAAGCAATGGCTTCTTATGATATGCTTATTATCTACAAACGAATAATAAGTGAAGAAGATATTAAATTAGAGTCAGAACTTGAAAGTTGGAAGATCAAATATAAATCGGTTGCTTGGGATGAAAGCTACAGGGATATAGAAAATTGGATTGATACAAAACAAGATGAAACTAAACTTAAATTAATGAAAGCGCTAAATGTTTTTTCAAGTAATTCTGCCTTTAAAAACTATGCCTAATAATGGATATAATTCATTGCGGTTTTGTGCCACACCAAAATAAAAGTGTAAATCAAACGGCTGGATTTCGGCGGAATAGTCTTGCAGATGATTCCACTACAAAACTATAGACCTAAAACTCAATAGCAAATACGATATGGGTTGGAAACCTTTTGACCAAAACAATACGGCTCAGTATTTTAAAAAAGGAAAACCTATTAAAAAGTATAGAGCTTATCTTAGTAGTATAACAACACCTCTTAATGCGCTTCACATACGGTTATTTAATTATCTAAAAAGTAATTAGATAATTAATTTTAAATGACTTATATCATAAAAAGGTTGTAAGCCACATCTTACTTTTACAATTATGAAAATACGTAAGGTTACGTATTGAAAGTATTATACTTTTATCCTAATTTTAAGGCATAAAACATAAAGGGAATAAAATTATTTTTTTTATTGTTAGGCACAAAATTGAAAGAACCTTCGAATGAAAGAGCTGATTAAACAAATACACGAAATCATTAAAGATTATCGAAGGGAAGATTTAAATTTTCTTTACAGACAAGAAATTACGGAAACACATATCGAAAATTGGATTAATCAATTTGACGAAAACGACAGAGAATTCTTATTGACCGAACTACTACATCTTCTACCAAATAGTTATTTATCAAAAGATAACACCTTGGATATAATAGGAAAGGAATTTGAAGTTTACAAAACGGATTTCAAATACAAATCCGTACAAGATTTTTTAAAAGTTACTAAATTTATTAAGTGTCAAGGAGCTGGAAAGAGTCAAACTAAATTACTTGAATTTACTAATGAAATTATTCAAGAGCTTTATGGAATGTCATTAGATGATTGCGGTAAAGATGAAATACAAAATTGGATGTACGTAGATGATGTTATTGCTTCAGGTGGTACATTTAGAAATGAAATTTATAACGAAATTGAAAACTTTGGCATCGATAAGTTTAAAGAGTCATCAATTAGAATAATTTCAACATCTTTTATCTTACATAACTGGGGAAAAAATAACGCAACATATGTTTTAAGACAAAGGTTAGGATATTCAGTAGAAAATAGAATACACTATTACAGAGTAAAAACTATTGATAATAACCCACATATAAATTGGTATCATCAAAACCCAGAATTTAACCATGTTTATCCAATAGAATCTGATATTGGAAAAGAGTTTTTAGATTTTATTGAGAATGCTTTTGATAGAGAATATGATATGAAAAACGAAAAGCACGCTTTTAGAAATTCAGAATATCCAAGAGAAGAAATGTTTTATTCAAGTAAAGAAAATAGAATACGATACGAGAATATTTTATTAAAAAAAGGAATTGATATTATTAATGATATCGATAAATTAACTGTTCCAAGTATAAGACCTTTAGGGTTAGCACCACCATCTCATAAAACCTTGGGTACAGGTAGTCATTTTTTTAGTTGGAGAAATATTTCTAATACTTGTCCATTAGTTTTTTGGTGGGAAACAAATGGCTGGATACCTTTATTGCCAAGAAAACATTAATAAAAATATGGCGTTAAGTATTAGAAAATATGAAAAGGGTAAATGTATTACTTTCAAAAGTACGAAAGGACATCACGGCTCTTTGTCTAATATGGCACCAAATTTTCCTATTACAATTAATGGGACAAGACTTCGCACTACAGAGGCTCTTTATCAAGCTTTGAGATTCCCAAGCAATCCGGATATTCAAAAAGAAATTATTCAATATGCCAGTCCTATTTCAGCTAAAAAATATGGACGAACTCATATTCATAAAACAAGACCAGATTGGAATAAAATTAGATTTATAGTTATGAAATTCTGCATTGAAATTAAACTTCATCAGAATTATGACAAATTTTCTCAAATGTTATTAGCCACTAAAGATTTACCAATTGTTGAATTTACAGATAAGGATAAAGTTTGGGGAGCATCTTTAGAAGGAGACTATTATGTAGGAACAAATGCGTTAGGAAGATTGCTTATGGAATTAAGAGAAAAAGTCAAGTCAGAAACTTTTGAATTTACCATACCACAAATTGAGAACTTTAAATTTTTAGACAAAACTATCGACAAATATTCAGTGCCTAACATTGTATAAAAATAATAGCGGTTTAATTGCTTAGACGAAAGTAAAATATATAAATCGAAAGACAGTAACAATCCGAAAAGAAGGTGTATAGAAATTCGCTACTATTCCAAGACATTACCGTTATGCACAATGATAACCAACTACAATGAGATATAACTTAGATGAATTACATTGGCAAGAATTTGAAGTGTTATCATTTAAAGTTGTTCAGAAAATGGTTTCATCTGATGTCCAATTTATTGAAGGAGGAAGTGACAAAGGTAGAGACTTTGTCCATGAAGGTTCATCAATTGATTTTAAAAGTGATTGGGCTGGAAAATGGATATTCCAAGCAAAACATAAGTCAAAGAAAAATAAGTTTGCAAATTCATTAGTTTCAGACTTAAGGAATGAACTTGAAAAGGTTTTTATAAAAAATGAACTTGATTACAACAATTATGTTTTAGTAACAAATAAGACCATTGATGGAAATTTATTTGATCAATTGAATATTACATTTCAAGAATTTAAATCTGAAAATGAAATTCCATGTAATAATTTTGGCATTTTAAGTTATCGCCAACTAGAATCCTGTATCGATAATAGTAATGAATTAAAATGGACATATCCCAATATTATAAGCCATCCCGATTTTGAAGTTCTAATCAGAGAAGCAACAAATTATAACCTAGAAACAAGGAAAAGAGCTTGGTTAAATAATATCGAAAAGCATAGAGAAAAGTTTGTTTACACCAACTTTTTTCAACAAGCATATGATAAGCTTTATGATTATCCTGCAATTATTCTATCAGGACCACCAAAAAGTGGAAAAACATTCAACGCAGAGATTCTTGCATTAAATTATAGCATTTTTAAAGGCTACCAACCTATTCTTATTGACAATGCTGAGGATATTGAAGTAGCACATGAAAAGGATAGAAAACAAATTTTTATCTGTGATGACGCCTTTGGAAAACATTCATTATCGTATAGAATAGAAGATTGGTTTCAAAAGCTTGAGAGAATTTTTAGTTTAGCAGATAGTTCACATCTTTTTATATTTACGAGTAGAGAGTATATTTTTCGTGCGTTTATAAACTTTGGAAATGAAGATGCAAAAAAACTACTAGAAAAAATTATTGTAGAATCACACAATTATTCTACACAAGAAAAATTATCTATTCTACATAGATATACTGAAACCTCTAAAATTTCAGAATTTGACAAAGCCAGTATAAAAAACTGGGAAAAAGAAATTACTAGTCACAAGAACTTTTCTCCAGAAACGGTAAGAGCTTTTTTTGCAAATATTGACACAAATAATAATGATGAACAGTTAGAGCTACTTCGAGAACACATTAAAAAACCCGATGCATACTTGTCTGTAGTATTTTCAAAACTAAATGAAATTAAACAAGCTGCTTTACTATCAGTCTTGTGCTCACCTAAGAACGATGAAAATTCGATAATTACAAAGTTCTCAACTATTTGTTCAGACTTAAGTATAAATCAAATTTTAGATTCTAAGATAGAATTTGATGAACTTGAAGATAGTATGTTAAGAGTACTTAAAACTGATAAGATTCAAGAAATAAGCTTTTATCATCCATCTATGCAGGATTTTTTAATTAGTCAATTAATTGCTAATGATACGGGGAAGTTAAGAGAGATTGTAATTAAAAACCCAAATCAGCAACTCTTGGAAATGAGCTTATTTAAACCTGCTGAAAATTCGATGTTTGTAACTGATGTAGGAAAAATTATTGAGTTAAATAAACATGATGTTTCAAAACTAGAAATAGGAATCAAAAGATTAATTAACAATTCTGATTTATCAATTAATAACGCAGTATATATTTTTAAATGGTTTGAACATAGGAATCATACTCTAGATTTAAGAATTAATGATGCACCTTTATTCAATTCCATAAAGGGAATTGTCCATGAGATTTACAAATCAATACATAAAAAAGAGTTCTACTTCTATCATAAAGATAATCCATCTTCTAATTGGGCAGATTTATTCTTAACAGTTAAATCCAATTCTATGTATTATGGATATAATATCGATGAAAATAATATTGAATACATAAGTGAAATCTTGAAATATAAAAGAGAAGAGAAATATTATTGGAAATTAGTTTTTCGACTTGCAAATTATACAACTGAAGAAGTGATTTTGAAAGAGGTCGGAAAAATTTGGTTAAATGATTTCTACAAAAAATTAAAAGATGATATTTTTGAATTGGGCTATGAATTATTTGGCAATGATTTTCCTGAATTCAATAAATATAAAGCTGAAGTATTGGAGAAAAAAAATCCTCAAAAAAGGAAATCAAAACCTAACAATTCATGGTATCCAAGATATATCAACGTTAACGATAGAATAAGTGTTTTGAAAGAAATCAAAGGTTTGAAAATTGGATTTAAAATTCTGAACCCTCTTATTCTTCCATATGATGAAATTAAACAGATTTCTGATTACGCTAAAAACAGACACATTTTTAACGTAGATAAAGGATGGTGGTCTAATTGAAAAATTCACAGTGTACAACAACGTGTATATTTAATAGCTTAATCTGTGTGCTCGGAAATTCCTATTAGGAATTTCTGTCGCTTCTCAACAATGGATTTCTCTTTATTTGCTAACTTAGTGCTAATGCAACGAAACCATACACGAACACGTTGGCAATAAGCTAGAATACAATTTCAATAAGATATGATAAAACCAGTCTTCTTCATATTAACGCTTCTGCTTTTGGGCTGTAATGGTGCCAATAAAAAAGAACATAGTGCCGCATCAAATATGAAACAAAAAAATGTCAATTGTGTAAAGCACATATTTGAAAAAGACAGCATCTTTGGTGATATCAGAAATCACGCTTCTGAAAAAGCGTCATTAAGTGACGCAATTAATAATTACGCGAAGAACTTAAAGTCATTAGATTTTTCTAATTGCCCTGAAGATTTTGAATTGGCATTTCATAAGCATATAGACGCTTGGTTAGATTTTAGGAATCTATCAGATAAATACCCATCGCTTCGCGGCGAATTGCATGATATTTTTTCTACCATCGAAAAAAGCAAAGATTCTATAGAATTTAAATCGAGATTAAATGAAATCTTTGAAACATGGAATGTAGTAGAACAGCGCGCAAATCAATAAAACTAGTTGCCAACAATCGCTATAGTGCATTACGGCAGTAATTATAAAAAGATCAGATATGAAAGTTACAACTGAAAAGGAAGAAAAGGTTGCCAATATGATATTTGCAACCATATATCCACTTTACTGGAATAGACTAGAGAAAAATGGGAGAACTAGAGAAGAATTCCACAAGGTAATAGAATGGTTCACCGGTTTTGATGAAGAAAAATTACAATCGCTGATTGACGAGAAAGTAACTTTTAGAACTTTTTTTCAAAAAGCAAAAATACATCCCAATGCACACATGATTAAAGGCGTTGTTTGTGGTTATCGCATTGAAGAAATAGAGGATGAATTTGAATTGTATAAGCAATGTAGACAAATGGAAAAGCTGATTGATGAATTGGCAAGGGGTCGTAAAATGGAAAAAATATTAAGGGCTGAAAAAAAGTGAAAATATGAGTACAACAATATTTTTAACATTCGTAGGCGATCAATGCGGTAAGGCAGAAGAAGCCATAAAATTTTATACTTCTATATTTCCAAATTCAGAAATAAAAAGTATTACAAAGTATTCGGAAGGAGAAGCTGGAGGTACACCTGAACTAATTAAATATGGAATATTCACCTTGAATGGCACTGACTATATGTGTTCTGAAAGTAATTATAATCATAGTTGGTCATTTACACCAGGAGTCTCAATTTTTGTAAGCGACAATTCTGATAGTTTCATACAAATTCTTTTTGATAAGCTTTCTGCAAATGGTGGCCAGATAATGGTTCCATTAGAGGACTACAAAGGAGAAGGGGACTATGGCTTTGGTAAGAAATTTGGATGGTGTGAGGATAAATATGGCATATCGTGGCAATTTGTTGTTACAGAATAGATGTTGAGGCTCCATATAAGCTTATTAAAATTACTACTGCCAATAGCAGAATGTTTCTTGAAAACCATCACGCAACTATTGGTGAATTAATGAAAAAATGAACATGAAAAAATTGATAACTATATATGAAACCAACTTAAAAAAATAGACCATGAAAAAATATGTCATCTTAAAATTAATTGGACTTGCAATACTGACAATGATAACCTTAGTTATTATTTCATTTCTTGAAGTTGCAGTGTATTCTTATCTCATAAACCCAGGACAAGAACAAAGTGTATATGAAGCACATGCAAATTCTTCTGCACCATATATTTCAGGTATCTTTGGGTTTATCGTTTTCTTTTTAATTGTACGATATTGGAAGAAAAAAAAATATCCTAATGTATTGAAATTAGCTATTCTTTTTCCACTCGTTTATGTTCTGTTAGACATTGTCATAATAACAGCAGCAGGCGTGAAATGGTCTGACTTCATTTTAATATTTGCTATTGCCAATACAGCAAAATTTCTTGGAAGTTACTTAGGCTATAAATTAACTAAGTGACAGCGGTACACAATGAAAGAAAAAAAGAAATGCTAATAATGGCTATAATTATTAATTAAAACCTAAACAAAATGAGACTTTTTATATCACTGAGTATTATACTACTTTTAGTTTTAGGATGCCAACCCAAGGAATCCTCAAAGGCCTTGCCTTCTGAAAAGTCTGATAGCTGGGCATTTCCCTATTTTAAAAAAGTAGATAGCTTAAATCCCATTTTAAAACCTACGGAATCCTTACAATTTAAAGACCCAATAAGCTTGGAAACCGTAAATTGGGAAGAGCGCAATGTGCTTAATCCTACTGCTGTAGTTAAAAATGACACGGTGTTTTTAATGTATAGAGCCCAAGACAAGCAAGGTACTTCAAGAATAGGCATGGCAGTGAGTACAGATGGTCTCAACTTTACAAAAATGCCAGAACCTGTGTTTTACCCAGACAAGGATGATATGAAAGTCTATGAGTGGAATTACAAAAAGGACGCTAGCCAACAAACCAATACAGAAGACTGCTATTTCTGTTATTTTGATGGTGTAGAAGATCCAAGAATTGTAGAAAGCGAGGATGGTACCTATTTTATGACCTACACGTCTTATGATGGTAAAACGGCAAGATTATCTATAGCGTCCTCCAAAGATTTAAAAACCTGGACCAAACACGGTTTGGTAATGAAATCAGATACATACAAAGATGTGTGGTCTAAAGCCGGAGCCATAATCGGTGAACTTAAAGGCAACAAAATAGTCGCTAAAAAAATTAATGGAAAGTATTGGATGTACTTTGGCGATACTAGTATTTTTATGGCCAATTCTGATGACCTCATTAACTGGGAAGTGGTGGAGAATGAAGAATACAAAAAACGGATTTCGGTGTTACACCCAAGACCTGGATATTTTGATAGCAGATTGGTAGAACCAGGACCGTTTGCACTTTACAAGGATAGTGGTATTTTGCTAATCTACAATGCCAGTAATGCCAATAGCAATAATGACAGCGCCTTACCAGATTTTACCTATGCAGCCGGACAAGCCTTATTTGATAAGGACAAACCCTATAAGTTAATTGACAGAACAGAGAGTTACTTTATCCATCCAGATAAGGACTATGAAAAGGTAGGTGAGGTCAACGAAGTTTGCTTTGTTGAAGGCTTGGTTTATTTTAAGGACCAATGGTTTTTGTATTATGGTACAGCAGATTCTAAAATTGCTGTTGCGGTCTACGATGACTCAGCTAACGCTAAATAACAATAAATTACAGTATGGAATTTTTTCGATTTATTAATTTAAAGACACAAGAAAAAACGATTCAAGAAGAACTAACTATTGAAAATCTAGATTCAATTAGTAATGAGATTTTTATTATTGGTGACCAAAATAAATCTGAAGCTGATATTGGTGGTATTTGGGGAGAATTTACGCTATCAAGATCTCAAATTAGAGGAGGCGTTCGTTTTGCATTAATAGAATGCCCTAATGCTTTAACTTGGACCATAACAACTGGTCTTAATCCTAATCCAGAAGTTGTGGTTATTCATCTAACAATAAATCGTCAACAGCAAGAAGAATCATTTATTGAAGAAATTGAAGAGTTTTTGGATGACCAAAGTGAGTGCTTGCAACAATTTTTCAATAGTCTATACCAATTAAAAGGAGACTTAAATTAAAAGTCTCCCTTAACACTAAATGGACCATGTAGTTTAATTAGTAATCCCTAACTATTCTAACTAACAACGACATACCAAATTAGTTGTTCCTAAAACTTTAGATATTTCTCCTTTTTCTGGATAACCCAATAAGAAAAGCCTATTTAGTACCTCTGAGAGATGTTGTGCTTTTCTGAAATTGAATGTTATTAATAGATCTGATGGGTAAAATCTTAAGTTTTTAATTCCTTTTACGTCTTCTAATTCTTTCTTTATATATCCTGCGCAATGACCGCAAAAATTTCTTTGCACTTCTACGCGTGCAATTGTTTCTGGTGGCATCGGTATTTCTTGTAAAGACATGCTAAAACACTCTAGATAGGTTAAACCCAAAGAAAATATTACCATCGCCCCAATCACCGGTTGCCTGTCCTAAAAAGCCATTAGTATTCATTGGTTGGGCGTTTGTAAAATGAAGTTGAAAAACATGCCCTCCAGTTTCTAAATCAAAACCAATTGAAAGCGGGTTTGTAAATGGTGATCCATCTGCTCTGTTTAAGTGCAAGCCATAATCAAAGTTTAAGGACCATCGTTTTGAAAGTTTATGTCTTCCTCCAATACCTATGACGTATTGAGAGTTGTGTTGCGCATCATAGTCTACGTAATTGTCGTGAAAAAAAGTAGGCATCAACTCTAGTGACAAATTCTCATTGAATTTCTTTGAAATTAATAGTTGCGTGGTGTAACCTAATCTATTTTTAAATTCCAATCCTGGAAGAATGTCTTCGTCTAATGAGGTATTAATTAAAATATTACTAGAACTAACTATGGTAAAAGGAAATCCACCTTTTTTCTCACGTGCAAGCCTTATTTTTAGTGAAGACTCGTACATTTTTCTGAATGAACTTCTTGAGACACCTATGTTAATAGCATCTGATATACCATAGATAAGATTTAAACGCGTTACTGCTTGGTCTAAGCCAAAGAAGTCCTTAAAACCTGTTTCTAGAGATCCAAATCTATGGGAAACCACAAAGTAAAATTCTTTGTGAGAAACCATTTTTGTTGATTCAAAATTCACAATTTTAAGCCCTTTAAACGCCGCGCTTTTATAGTCTTCTTCAATATCGCCATCAATTTCAGATAATAATTCATCTTGGCTGAAAACCATTAGTGGTACTAAAAGAAATAGTAAGAATATATTTTTCATTTTGTTTGATTGTTAGTAGTTATTGTATTGTTGCTTGATCTATTTTCACCATTTCCAAAAGTTCATCATAACCCACGCATCTACCTTTTATTTTTATAGATGAATCAAGGCGTACATTGAGTATAGTATTCTGCATAAAATCAACTTGTACTTGATCATTGAGAACAATTGAGTTTGTTTCTACAGCAGTTATTTTACCAGTAATTTCAATGACCTTATCTAAGTATGTTGTTGTGGACAAGGCCTCGTCTTTTTGAAATTGAGATAATAGTTCATTGGCCGTTACACTTGCACTGGCTTGTTCTTCAGCAATGTTTCTATGTGCACTATTAAAAGCATAATCATAAACTAGGGCAGTTGCGATTATGGTAAAAAGTATGATTGCTAATAGGATTCCAATTTTCTTTTTCATCGCTTAGAGAGTTTAAAATCTAGACTTACTATAATTTCCTTTGCAATCTTATTTCTTACAACACTAGGAATGTCTATATCAAAGTCTTGTGGCGTAACTACAAATGAGCCCTTTATAATTATAAATCCGTCAGAAGATTTATTAACGTTAAGTGTTGTTCTAATTTTTTTCTCTTTACCACGTAACTCAAGTGTACCATCTACTTCAATACTTTGTGCATTTTCGGTTAAATCAGAGAAGTTAAAATCCAATAATTTGCCTTTAAAAGTGGCTTTGGGATATACCTCAGATTCTATATAATTTTCATTGAAATGTTCCTCCATTAAGGAGTTTTTAAACCTAAAGCTTTTCATTAAAGCTAAGGAGGCAATTTCTGAAGTCTCTGTATTTATAATAACAGTTACAGATTCGTTCTTAGCTCTTACAGGTTCAAAGAGTTCTTCAGAAGCCTCAAAAGTGATTTTACCGTTTTTATCGATGTATTTTCCTTGTGCAGAAACACCGTTGAGGGTACTTAGAAAAATTGAAACTGAAAGCAGTGCGATTATGTATTTTACTTTTTTCATTTTAGTCTTATTTATATTCATTGATTAGTGATTTGTTAGTTTTCTAGTAGACCGTCTTCAATCCATTGGTCTATTAAATCTATAGTTGCCTGTGGCAATCTTCCAGATGGAGGCATGGCTCCAGGCGATCCATTTGATAGACTCATTCGATTTAAGATTCCACCGACCCTTTGACTAACTTGATTGAAATTAGTAAGCCCAAATGGTGCACCATTTGTTGGTGGGTTACCATGGCAACCAATACAACTGCTTTGCATAATGGAAGCGATATTATCATCGTAAGTGACTAGTTCTGGTGTACCATCGCCATTATCTTCTGATATATTTTCTATTAAATCATCCTCACTATCATAGCTACACCCTAGAAAGCAAATGATGAATAGTACATATGTTAATCTTCTTGTTTTCATCTGTTTTGATTTGAATTATTTTTGATTTAGTTAATACTTTACTTGGTTGAATTTGCACTTGTGAAACCTTAGTCAATAATGGCTTTTCAAATAATTAGGATATAGTTTTACCTACCAACAACATTGCACCGCAAAATCTTTTACAATACTAATGGAGACCATATGTCTGAGACGTATTTAATTGTCTAAAGAGGAAAAAAAGACATTGAAAAAGAAAAAATGCCCTTGAAAGAATTACTTTTTGGTACTATTAGTTAAGTATTTCGCGAAAGTTTCAAGTCTTTTTTCTCAATGAATGAACATCAAATTTTTGATCCACACTAAGGGCAGGAACATTCTAAAGAAAAATGACCTAGAATTAAATAATGGTTTTTTAGAATGTGTGTATAGACGAAAATAAAACTACTACTTTTGCGGCATGGTTTTGAGCGATTACACCAAAGAGTTTAGATACAATCTAAGACTGGCGTCTCCTGTTATTTTGGGTATGCTTGGGCACACCTTCGTTAGCTTTATAGATAACGTAATGGTGGGTCAGCTTGGTGCAGCAGAACTCGCTGCTGTATCACTCGGCAATAGCTTTATTTTTATTGCTATGTCCTTGGGTATTGGTTTTTCTACAGCCATAACGCCACTCGTTGCAGAGGCAGACTCTGAGAAAAATTTTAGTAAAGGAAAATCTGTGTTTAAACATGGTTTTTTTCTCTGTACTGTAATGGGAATCATCTTATTTCTGTTGCTTTTATTGGCTAAACCCTTAATGACCGTCATGGACCAGCCAGAGGAAGTAGTAGAGCTTGCTATTCCGTATTTGGATTTGGTGGCGTTTTCCTTGGTACCCTTAATTATCTTTCAGGCCTTTAAACAGTTTAGTGATGGTCTATCACTTACCAAATACCCAATGTATGCTACTTTATTAGCTAATGTACTTAACGTGGTAATAAACTATGTGCTCATCTTTGGTAAGTTTGGTTTTCCGCAACTTGGTATTGTTGGTGCAGCCGTTGGTACTTTGGTATCTCGTTTTGTGATGCTAATCTTTTTATGGTGGCTACTGGCAAAACGCGATAAGTCTAGCAACTATGTTACCAATATAAAGTTCTTTAAGTTGAGTAGTCAGCCAATTAAAAAGCTAATTAATCTTGGTTTACCATCTGCTATGCAAATGTTTTTTGAGGTAGCTGTTTTTACCGTGGCTATTTGGCTATCTGGTATATTGGGTAAAAATGCACAGGCCGCAAACCAGATTGCGCTTAATTTGGCTTCCATGACCTTTATGGTGGCCATGGGCTTAAGTGTGGCGTCTATGATTCGTGTAGGCAATCAAAAAGGGCTTAAGGATTTTGTAAACCTTAGGCGTATTGCAGAGTCTATCTTTTTTGTTGGGACCATCTTTGCGGTCATTTTCGCCTTGTTCTTTGTGTTGTTTCATCAATACCTGCCACATCTCTATGTAAACTTAGATGATGTTACAGAAATCAGTGATATTACTGAAGTGATTGAGATTGCTTCTACTTTGTTATTGGCCGCAGCAGTATTTCAGATTAGTGATAGTTTACAAGTTATTGTATTGGGTGCCTTAAGAGGCTTGCAGGATGTTAAGATACCAACGCTTATAACCTTTATTGCATACTGGGTTATTGGTTTCCCAATAAGCTATTTCTTGGGCAAGGAAGATGCTTTTGGTAGCCTTGGGATATGGATAGGCCTAGTAGCGGGTTTAACTTCCGCTGCAATTTTATTGTATATACGCTTTCACTATTTAACCAAGAAGCTTATTAAACAGAGTACTTAGAGTTTTAAGTTGTAATTACTTAAAGTTATATGTTGTTTCTATTGGTTAATTTAGTCTTTTTAATTACTTAATAACTTTCAGCTTTTCATGACGAATAAGGAATTTGCACAACAACTGGAAAAACGCACTATAAAATTCGCTATCGACATAATCAACTTATCGACTAGTATGCCAAAATCTACAGAATCTTTAGTCTTAAGAAATCAATTAACAAAGTCAGGAACAAGTATTGGTGCAAATTACAGAGAAGCAAATCGATCGAGAAGTCAAAAAGACTTTAAGAATAAAATTAAAATTAGTCTTGCGGAAGCTAGTGAAACTGATTATTGGCTCGAGATCATTGAGGCATTGAATTGGAAAGAACATCCAAAACTTAAAGAATTGAGGTCTGAAGCTAAAGAATTACTGGCTATTTTCACTTCAATTTCTAACAAGTTATAGTTCTTCAAGTTTTAAGTTGGTGCAATTGGTTTGAACACTTCATATTTTAGTTATTTTTGCTGAAGACATAAAAAACTCTAGGCACTTTAAATTTAAGGCACTTAGAACTTTATATTATAACAATGGAATTACCGAAGTTTATTTTAGGAGACAATACTGATCATCCTGATGCGATATATATTATTCATACAGAGTTTCCGAGATTTATCATCAACTTAGAAAACGATGAGGTAGAGTGGTTTGAGGAGTTTGATCAGCACGATCAGAAAGAACTAGAAACCGAGACCGAGAATTATATAAAGCAAGCCACAGACTTTTACGATAGGGAAGTACAACGTTACGACGATTAATGATAGATAAGCTCATAGCATTAGATAGAGAACTCTTTTTATATCTCAATAACCTTGGTAATGAAAATTGGGATGCCTTGTGGTTAATGATCACCAACAAGCTCACCTTTATTCCCCTTTACGCTTTATTACTTTTTCTCATCTATAAAAAGGTTGGATTAAGACCATTGTTGATGATGGTTTTGGTGATTTCTGCTATGATTACGTTTACAGACCAGATTACCAACGTTTTTAAGGATGGTTTTATGCGTGCACGTCCGTGTAGAGCGGATGGCATATCAGATTTAGCACGTTTTGTGGCTGAGCGTTGTGGTAAGTATGGGTTCTTTTCTGGACATTCTTCTAACTCTATGGCAGCAGCAGTTTTTGGAGGTCTCGTTTTACGACCTTACTTTAAAAACCTCATTTTTATATTGCTCTTCTGGAGTTTTATTGTGGCGTATAGTAGAATTTATGTTGGTGTGCATTATCCATTAGATATAATCTGCGGTATGGCCTTTGGTGCTTTGTCTGGTTTTATGTTTTATAAACTTAGCAAATACCTTATTAAACGCTATCTGAGCTAGACTTGTCAATCTGATAGTTAATATTCTTGCGTTTCATCCAGAGATAAACAAAACAGTCTGCTAAAGGGCCAAGTAGTCGTTTTCCAAGTCCATATTTTGAAGTACCGGCTTTCCTGGGAAAATGTCTCACAGGCACTTGTTTTACACGACCATTTTGCAATAGAATCATAGCAGGTAAAAACCGATGCAAGCCTCTAAACATAGGAATGCGTTTGGCATTTTCGGTCTTAATAACTTTAAGTGGACAACCCGTATCTTCCATACCATCATTGGTAAAGAGTCGTCTTACACGATTAGCAACTTTGGAAGATAAGTTTTTTAGCCATGTATCTTTTCTATTGTGCCGTACACCAGTAACAAGTGCATAATCTTCAATACATTCTAAGAGCAATTCAAAATCTTCTGGTGCCGTCTGTAGGTCGGCATCAATATAACCAACCAAAGGACTTGTTACATAATCAAAGCCGGCTTTTAAGGCTGTGCTTAAACCATTGTTTGTTTTAAATGAAATGAAATGAAACTGTGCATTTCGGTTACAAATTCTTTCAATTTTAGTAAGACTTTGGTCTGTTGATCCGTCGTTAACCAAAAGGACTGATGTTGGTAACGATGCAATGTTGATGTAATTACTAAGTTCTGCTTCTAAACGATCTAAGTTCTCCTCCTCATTATAAACAGGAACGATAATGGTTAACTCAGATCTCATCTATAGTAAATTAAAGGCTCAGTAAATACTCGGCTGCAACAAAAGGTGTAGTCTTACCAGCTTCAACAAGGTCAAGCTGTTTTTGGAGTTCACTTTTAATCTTTGGTGAATTGTAGAAGTTAGATTTTAGGCGTTCTTCAATAGTCTGTAGCAACCAAAACTTATTCTGATTATTACGGTTATGCTCAAAATAGCTATTCGCTTTGGTGGTATTGAGATATGCTGTGATCAAATCCCAAACCTCAGTAATACCAGTTTGCTTTAAGGCACTACAAAGTGACACCTTAGGTGACCAACCTGAGTCCTTTTCGGGATAGAGGTGAAGTGCTCTATTAAATTCTACTCTGGCAGATTTAGCAGCTTTTAGATTATCTCCATCTGCTTTGTTGATAACAATGGCATCTGCCATTTCAATAATACCACGTTTAATGCCTTGTAGCTCATCACCAGCACCAGCAAGCTTAAGCAATAAGAAAAAGTCTACCATACTATGCACAGCAGTTTCGCTCTGACCAACACCTACGGTTTCAATCATAATGGTATCAAATCCAGCGGCTTCACAAAGAATTATCGTTTCCCGCGTTTTTCTTGCCACGCCACCAAGGGAGTTACCTGATGGGGAAGGCCTTATAAATGCATTTTGGTTTTTTACCAAATCTTCCATTCGGGTTTTATCACCCAAAATACTGCCTTTGCTTAAGGTACTGCTTGGGTCAACGGCTAAGACTGCGATTTTTTTACCAAGATGAGTTAAGTGTACTCCAAAAGCTTCGATAAAGGTACTCTTACCAACACCAGGAACGCCAGTAATACCAATTCGTACTGATTTATTAGCATACGGCAAACATTCTGTAATGACTTCATTAGCCTTTTTATTATGGTCTGGATTGGTACTTTCAACTAAGGTAATTGCTCTACTCAGTGCAGTGATATCACCTTTGGTAATGCCTTCTACCAATTTAGTAACTGAGGGTTGTTTTTGGCGTTTGGCTTTTATGGATTTGGCAGATACGTCGCTGAGCATTTTAGGTGGCTCAATACCGTCTTGCTCTTGTAATGCAGATTTGTATTTAGGGTCTTCTTTTGACACAATAGCTTAAAGTTACGACTTTATTGTTAATACGTTTCAATAGGTATCTCTATCAATGTCTTATCCCAAGCCATGGTAAGTTTCAGTTTTCCTGTAGTATTATCAAACGCAATAGTGAATTTTTCAACGACTTCCTCTAAAGTTTTTACTTCGGCCTCTAATTCAATAGCATCGTAGTTTGGATCCCACATAGGTTCCATTTTTTCATTGACTCCCCATTCATACTGTCGCGTATTAAACATCACTTTCCAGCTATTTTCCATAGGAACCGTCCAAACCGTATACTTGCCTTTTACTAAACGTATGCCATTAATATTAAGATCCTTATTGGTTTGAAATGTGGTGGCTTCGTTAGCACCAGTACGCCATACTTTATTAAAAGGAACAAGAGCACCAAATACGTCACGCTCACGTTTTGAAGGTCTGTTATATTCCACCTTAAGATTTAAATCATTCAACTCAATCTTGGCCGTATCCTTTGGGCTTAATCTCGGTGAGAATATATTTTCTACAAATGCAGAATATAAGAGTAAGCCAATTGCTACAACTGCCAAAATAATAAGTAGGCGCTTAAGAAAACTGTTCATTAATAGCATTTTTTTTATAGAAAGTTAAAGATAAATCAATTACATATATTTATAAGACTCAAACGCTTAATTTTAAGCAAATCTTATAATTTCTAATTTTTTTTGAAATTTTTTGCAACACTTAATTTTTTGTGTCGTCTTTAAGGTGAATTTAGTTTTAAAAAGGAAATTACTGTGAAAAGGTGAGATCTTTGAAATGATAACTAAAGTTCGACAAATAAAACTCGATTATCGAGTGTAATCAACCAAAAACCAATAAATAATCAGCACGTTTCAGATTCATATTGTTGAAAAATGCAAACAAAATGATAGGCAGGCCCAAATGCAATTGTATAATCAATATTGTAATGGGATGCTATTAGTAGCACTGCGTTTTATTGGCGATACGATGGAGGCAGAAGATATTGTACAAGAAGCTTTCATTAGAGCGTTTTCAAAATTAGATCAGTATAAAGCTGAGGTGAGTTTTGGAGCTTGGTTAAAACGCATCGTAGTAAACAGATGTATAGATGTTTTAAAGTCGAAACGTCAGCGTTTAATAGAACTAGAAGAAAATCATTTAAACGTTGTTGATGCAGATTATGAAAGCGAGTGGTTAGTTGAAGATGAAATAACCCTTGATGATGTAAAATTGGCCATAGAGCAATTACCAGAGAAGTACAAATATGTGGTGATGCTTTACTTAATAGAAGGTTACGATCATCAAGAGATTTCAGAGATATTAAATATCTCAGAAGTCGCATCAAGAACGCAACTATCTCGAGGCAAACAAAAGTTACAAGTTGTATTAAAAACACAAAAAAATGGCACAAGATCTTAGAAAATTATTTAAAGAAGAGGACAGTACAAATGAGGTGAGAATGTCTCATGGTCATGAAGCAAGATTTCTGGAACGCTTAGATAAAGAACTTCCTGTAGGTAAGAAGTCCAGTCATTTTGGATTCCTAAATATCGCTGCGAGTGTGATAGTATTATTAGGACTTAGTTATGGTGCTTTTAAATATTTTAATCCTGCTACAATAGACAATCCAGATAACACGGTTGTCACCAATATAAGAACATTAGGCGATGTGTCACCCGACTTAAAGAAAGTAGAAGACTACTACTTAGCGAGTATTAATCTTGAGTTGTCTAAGGTGCAACTGACACCCGAGAATAAGGAACTTTTTGATGGTTACATAGAACGTCTTAAAGAACTTAATGAAGAATACGATCGACTAACCCAAGAGCTTAATGATAATGGTCCAAATGAAGAGACTTTAGATGCGTTAATAGATAATTTAAAGTTTAGGTTAAATCTTGTAATGCGCCTTAAGGACAAGTTGAGCGAGTATAATAGTGATGGTTTTAAACAAGAGAGTATATAATCAATTCATAAATCAAAAAACGAACAGTTAAATTAAAAAATCATGAACACAATTAGAATTTTAATGTTGTGCCTTATAACCAGCTTTGGTTTTGCACAAAACAAATTGAGTAAAACATCACAATCTATTAAGGTTAATAAAGATGTGGTGGTAGATCTTAATACCAACTATGTTGAAATTGAAATTGATACCTGGAATAGAGATATTGTTGAGGTTGAGGCTTACATAGAAAGTAGTGTATTGTCTGGTGAAGACTTACAGAGAGCTTTAGATGCCTGGAATTTAAAAATTGAAGGCTCTAATGATAAGGTAACCATTTCTTCAGTTGGTGGTAGAGCAGTAGGACTATTTGGTGAAGAAGATTATGCAGATATTCTAAGAGATTTAGAATTTGAATTAGCAGATATACCTGAAATGCCAGAAATAATGGTATTGCCAAATATGCCCAAGATGCCAAAAATGCCAAAATTACCTGAGCTACCTGAATTACCAGATGGTATCAACACCATAAAGTTTGATTACGGAAGATATGAGAAAGAAGGAGAGAAGTACCTTGAAGAATGGAGCAAGCGTTATGAAGAAGAAGGTGGTGAAGAATTGGCAAAGCGTATGGAAGAATGGGCAAAGCGTTTTGAAGAGTCAGGATATCAAAAGAAAATGGAGAAATGGGGAGAGGAATACGGAAAGCAATTTGATGAAAAATGGGCCAAGGATATGGAGAAATGGGGGGAGAAGTTTGGTGAAAAATATGCTAAAGACATGGAAAAGTGGGGTGAAGAGTTTGGTGAAAAATTTGGTGAAGAATGGGCTAAGGAAATGGAAGCTTGGGGAGAGCGTTTTGGCAGAGAAATGGAAAGAAAAGCCATGACTATTGAGCGTAATGCGGAGCGACAAGCAAGAATGGCTGAACGTGAAGCGGTAATGGCAGAAAGACATGCAGAACGCAATGAAGCACTTTTTGAGAGACAAGAAGAAATGAAGGAAAGAAGAAATGAAATGCGTGAAAAGCGCGAAGTGATGCTTAACAGAAGATTAGAGAGTGGTAGCAACAGCAAAGTAAAGAAGGTGATTAAAATTAAAATCCCTAAAAAAGCGAAGCTAAAAACCAATATAAGACATGGTGAATTAAAATTATCATCTGTAATTCATAATATGAGTGGTGAAATTTCGCATTCATTTTTAGTAGCAGAAAACATTGATGGAGGTGATACCTTCATCAATGTTTCTTACTCACCAGTGGTAATAAACAATTGGAATTTGGGTACCCTAAACCTGAATTTTGTAGATAAAGCTCAGATTAAAAGTGTTAATGACTTGGTATTAAATGCAAAGTCTTCTAACATTAATATTGAAGAGTTAACCAATACTGGTATTATTGATGGTAGCTTTGGTGATTTAACTATTTCTAATCTTACTGAGAGGTTCAAGAATTTAAATTTAGTATTAGAAAATAGTGATGCTTATGTCAACTTACCAAACGATACAGATTATACTCTATATTTTAAAGGTAACCGTTCTAAGTACAATAATGAGTCTACTAACCAGAAGACTATTAGAAATTACCCTGATGGTGGTAGTACAGCCAAAACCATTAGTGTAAATGCTAAATACAGCAATGTAATTATTGATTAAACCCCTTTTTGATTTGCACTAGATCAAGGGGTTTATTCTATCTTTTTTTTGACGTTTTCCATGAAATAGATTCTTATTTTTATGGAAATTTTGTTTTTATGGCCCTTGATGATTTTCATACTTTTTTAAAATCACTGCAACCACAATCCTTACTTCCCAGTCATATTTCTAAGTACGATTATGTGCCTTTGGATTTATCAGTGGATAACCAAGCTTTAAAATCTGTTGATGTTGGTTCAGTAAATGAATTGCAAGATTATGTATGGAATGTCATAAGAAACCAAAATGCCAAAGTGGCTTATGGTGGTTATCTGGAAAGACGTGGCATATATCAACGAAGCGATTATTTTAATCAAGACGATCCTGATAAAGAACGTAATATCCATTTAGGATTAGATCTTTGGATTGAAGCACATACGCCAGTTTATGCGCCTTTAGAAGGTACACTTCACAGTTATGATAACAATACCAATTTTGGAGATTATGGGCCTTGTATGATCTTAAAACATCAATTTGAAGATTTCGAGTTTTATACACTATATGGCCATTTAAGTATAGAATCCTTAGAAGGGAAGCAAGTAGGTGAAAAGATTGAGAAAGGGCAACAAATAGCAACTTTGGGAACCGCTAAAGTTAACGGAGCATATCCACCTCATTTACATTTTCAAATTATAAGAGACATTCAAAATTATAAAGGCGATTATCCTGGTGTGAGTAATTTGATTGAATTAGACTTTTATAAGGAGAATTGTCCAGACCCTCAGTTGTTATTTAACTTATGAGTCTTTTATATAGTCAATAATCTTGGCAGGATTACCGCCAACAATAGCTTTTTCGGGTATATCCTTCGTAACTACTGAGCCGGCTCCAATTACAGCTCCATTTCCAATGGTTACAGGTTTAATAATTAAACTGTTCATTCCTATAAAAACATTGTCTCCTATGGTAATATCTCCTGTTGAGTATTCGGTAACACCATTACTAGATAAAATAGGGAAGTGGTTGATGATTTTTGTACCTGTGGTGATGGTCACATTTTCTCCAATGACTGTTCTTGTACCTTTAAGATTGTCAAACAAAACATCCGTGCCTATAAAAACTGATTTTCTGTTCCTAAACGTTATTCCACAAGATTTTAAAATCAACGTACGTAATGAAGGCGTAATAAAAAACTTCATAGATAAATGCAAAAACATAAATCTAAAGCCCTTTTTAATAAAGGAGAACGAAAACTTATTCCAAGTAGCCTTATGCTTCATTTCTATCTAAATTTCTGTATTTAATATGTTTTGCCGGTACACCTGCTACGATACTAATTGCCTCAACATCTTTAGTCACAACGGAACCTGAAGCAATTATAGCACCATTTCCAATTGTGTTTACAGAACTTGTAATTACCACATTATTGCATATCCAAACTTCGTCACCTATAACTAGATGAGAATTACTTGTAACATTATCGAAAATACTAAGGTTTTCGTATTCGTGTTTGTGTGTCTGTATGGTGACATTATCTGATACCGTCACATTTTTACCAAATTCTATACCACCAGAATAGTCTACTTCAATATTTCTTGAAAATGTACAAGGTCCTTTAAATATTACCTGAGCATTAGGATTTGGTTTGTCAAAATTTGTAATGACTACGTTGTTTGTCACTTCAATTTTGAGCGTATTAAATCGAAAGTAGTAATAAAGCTTTTTAAACCATTTCACAATAGGAAATGTAAATAACAAGGATGTAAAAAATCGTTGTAAAACATAATCTATTTTATAAAGAAACTTTTTCATGGTATCTAAGCCTTAAAGACAATGAATTTTGAAACAATAAACCGAATTGGAAACAGCAATCCAATGGTCAAGACCGTCGCTATTAAATAATTTAATTTTAAATATACACCAATATTAAATAACAAATTAGCCATTAGATAAAAGGCAAAAATAGAAATGAAAAATTTCACAAGTTTAGCGTTTGAATGATCTGTTCTGAACAAAACTTTTAATTGTAAAAAATACAATAGCAAATAAGAAAGTCCGTAAATAACCATAAAAGCTATCGATTCATTTACATTTAATATATCTACCAAGAGATATAACCCTGAAAAAACAAAAGTGTAGCCAATAAGACTAATGAATACGTATCTAATAAGTTGCCCTTTGGTTTTCTTATTGATCTTTTTCAAAATATTGCTTCTTTTGATAATAGAGAATCTTCTCTTGATTTTTGCGAATCCTGCCAAGCATGTCTGCCATAAGTGCATAAACAGCCAATAAGAGTGACATGCCGACTAAAGCCAATCCGAAAATACCTATACTTTTATAAGGTGTTATACTTCCATTTTGGATCCAATGTACTAGTACAAAGCCACCAAATAAAAGTCCTATTAGTAATATCACAAATGCAATGGAGCTGAAAAAGTGTAAAGGTTTATAGTCTTTAAGACATTTAAAAATTATAGAAGATGTTTTAAAGGCATATGTAGTAAGACTATTAGCCACACGGGACACTCTACCGTCAAAATATGTAACATGAACCGGTATTTGAGCTACGCGATGGCCCTTGTTGGCAAGGTCTAAAATCGTTTCATGAGTATAAGTAAAACTACCATCTAAGTTAAGGTTGAGTAAACAATCTTTAGAGTAAGCTCTAAAGCCACAAGAAGCATCTTTGATTTTAGTTCTACTCACAAAGCTCACTATTTTACTTATACGCTTGTTGCCCCAAAATTTTATTTTAGGCATTCCTTCTGGACGTCCTTTATTAAATCGGTTTCCAATAGAAAAATCGGCTTCGTTATTTATAATTGGAGCAATCATTTCTGCTATTTGTAATACATCAAACTGACCATCTGCATCAATACTAACTAATATGTCTGCACCTTGTTTTAAGGTATAATCTACAGCTGTATGGAATGCGCTTCCAACACCCTTGTTATAACTATGACTAATTACTGTTGCACCAGCCTTTTTTGCTTCAGATACAGTATTGTCAGAACTCCCATCATTAATAACTAAAAGTTCAATAACGGATACTGATTCAAGAGTTTTAGGTACAGATTGCAGAACTTCATGTATGGTGAGCCCTTCATTTAGGGCAGGCATGTATATTATAACTTTAGAGTGACTCATGGACATTAAAGATATCTGTTTAAGATTAAATAGTCTAGCCTAAATTCATTAATTATATATACAATACAAATTGAATACACTGCATAAATTATCCACTTATCTGGTATATTAAGTTTTGATGCGAGGTAGTAATATCCTAGTAGGAATCCTGGTAATAAAATTAGCCAGTACCTACTAAACCCTGTTCCAGCCAACACTAATCCTAGCATAGCCAATACAATTGAAATAATGAGCATTTTTGATCCAAGAGACAGCTTTCTGCAAAAGTAACCAGCAATAAATGCAAGTATAAGTCCGATGCTTAGGAGGTAATTTCTAAAACCATCTATTGGCACAAATAAAGATGCAAATGCAGGAATTCCATTAACTTTTTTCACCATGTGGTGCTTTTCAATACCTAAACCACATTTTATATTATATAGAATTGGATTCTCTGTAGTGAATCTATTAAAATAACTTACTTCCTTTACAGTCGAATTTTGTTCAATTGTATAAACATATTTTGCCCAAAATAATACTGGTAAACTAAAAATTAAACAATAGATCCCTATTTTCAATAATGCCTTTTTTGAAATAACCTTGTAATAGCGATAAAAATTAAATAAAACAATTACACCTAAAACAGCATATAGATATCTTGTTAAAACCAGTATTACAAAAAATAACAGCATTTTCACAAAGTGACTTGTTTTAACTTTTCTAGAAGCATAATAAATAAAGCCCCAAAAACTAAACATTAAAATCCCTTCGGGATAAAGTCTCCCGAAAAAAGTAATCCCAATTGGGTTTACTGCAGCTAAGGCTACAATAGCTAAAATTATGCTTTTCTTTAATTTCAGGTTAGATAAGAAAAGATATAAGTATCTAAAGCCTAAAACTGCTAAAATGATATGAAGTAGTTTATGAAATGTAAGTCCTATAATAGGGCTTGTGGTTGTCTTAAAAAAAGCTATAATAAAGGGAATAATTGGTGTAACTGTTGAAGGGTAATCTTTAAGATAGTATTTTCCTATTAAAATGTTAGAAGCTATTTTATTATAGGTGTTTTCATCAGCAATTAAAGGCATTATTAATGATCTAAGTGATGAAATAATACTCAGTAATATTATTAATGAAAATAGCTTATGCGCTTTTATAAAGGAAATAACTTTCACTATTATTTTTTGCAATTAATACATTGCTTTGGTTAAGATTTAAGATGCTTGAAAGATAGCAAATTAACAAAGTAATATTAATTACTGCTGTATAAACTTATCAAAATCATCAATGGCTGATGCATTTTGGTATTGATCTTCACCTACAGTTCCGCCTTCACTAGAATCATAGTCCATAGTAATCATCCATTTACCATCTTTCTTTTTTAATAGTACATGAAATTGGCCGTAATAGGCTTGTTCTTTAGTTGTGCCTTTATTCCTTACTAATTTATAAATGCCACGTTCACTTGCGTTAGACCCATTATTAATACGTTCAAAAAAACGCAATGATATATGATTGGTTTGCCCAGCATCTTTATCACGTTTATAACTTACTTTGTAGTTAGAAATATAGGTGTTGTAATCTATGATACGCCTACCACCAGAGACTCGAACTAAATCTTCAGAATGAATTTCTGCCATTAAATTATAATCCAGAGTTTCAAAGGCTTTATAGAACTTTTCCCAGGTTTGATTTATTTCCATTAAGTTTTCCTTGGATTGAGCATTTACGGAAAAGGCAAAAATTATAATGAATAATAACTGAACAAATCTTTTCATCTTAAATGGATTCTTTGTTAATCTTTTTACTGCCTAGTTGTTTACCCACAAGAAAACCAATAATTGCAAATAGTCCATCAGAAAGCGTAAACCATAATTCCTTTGGTAGCATTACAATATTAAAGCATGTAGCAGCTAACATTAATCCACCAACAATATAACTTGGCACCATCGATTTTTTAGAAATCATTGCAGCAACCAACATACCAACTACGATACCAGCAAAATGTGCAATGACAACAAATATTTTTGAACCCATAGGTATTTGGTCCATGTTGTTTTTAATCCATTCCATATCCATAGGATTTGCACCTTCTGGCAAAGGGAATAAGTTATGGCCTATTAAAGATTCGAAGATGTAAACCGTAACAGAGGCAGCAATGAAGCCAACAATAGTTGCTAATACATTTTTCATGATTATAAAATTTTAGTTAGTGCACTTAAGGTAATAAAAATAGTTTAAAGTGTGCTTAAGGTTTGATATACTGCGATTTAAAACTGATTTAATTGTGACTTTTTTAAAAATAGTGTGTCTTATTAGTAAAGGATCTAAAAATTATCCTCGATTAATGAAACATAAAGTAAATCCTTAAATGCGGATCTCTAAAAAGAAACATTAGTCCCACTAACAAAATATTAAAGACCTTGTTGTCTTTACCAAAAAATCCTGATGTCTCTCATCAGGATTTTTTAGTTTAAATATGTTTTGTTACGAATTATGAATAATTAATCATTCACTAAGACCCATTCACCTTTATCAATAAGAGGTATAGCTTGTTTATATTTTACAACTTTGCTTTCACCACTCATTACGTGTTTAATGGTAACTCTATCGTTACGACCAATCTTTGGTTGTTCTCTAACAATAGTTTCAACTACTTGCTGTTGACGAGAAGCTCCTGAACCTGCTGCTCTACTTTGTGCGGCACGCTCATCCATATTTGGAATTTCGTCTTTCTGAGTTTCAAGCCTTTCTTGCTTTCTTCGTTTAGCTTCTTGGATGGTATCTGCAGTTTCCTGTGGAATTTCTCCTTTAAATAAGAAGGAAATAACATCTTTATTAACCTGGTCTATCATGCTTTTAAAAAGCTCGAATGATTCAAATTTATAAATCAATAACGGGTCTTTTTGTTCATGCACTGCTAGCTGAACAGATTGTTTTAATTCGTCCATTTTACGCAAGTGCGTTTTCCAAGAATCATCTACAATAGCAAGCGTTATGTTCTTTTCAAAATCATTAATCAGTTGCTTACCTTTTGATTCGTAGGCTTTTTCTAAATCTGTAACAACTTGTAAGTTCTTTACACCATCTGTAAATGGAACAACGATACGTTTAAATTTATCACGTTGGGTATTGTAGACATTTTCTATTACAGGATACGCTAAATCTGCAGCACGCTGCATTTTTTCTCGATAGTGCTTAAATGCCTCTTTGTATATAGTCCCTGCAATATCTGTAGCGCTCATCTTAGCAAAGTCGGCTTCAGAAATTGGTGAAGACATTGAGAAGTAACGAATTAATTCAAACTCAAAGTTTTTATAATCGTTTGCATCTTTGTTGTTAATAGCTATACCTTCTGAGGTGTCAAAAATCATATTTGCTAAATCTACACGAAGACGTTCTCCATGTAAAGCATTACGACGACGTTTGTAAACTACTTCACGTTGTGCATTCATTACATCGTCATATTCAAGTAATCGCTTTCTAACACCGAAGTTGTTTTCTTCAACTTTTTTCTGTGCTCGTTCAATAGATTTAGAAATCATAGAATGCTGAATTACTTCACCTTCCTTAAGTCCCATTCTATCCATCATTTTAGCAATACGATCGCTTCCAAATAAACGCATTAAGTTATCTTCTAAAGAGACATAGAATTGCGAACTACCTGGATCTCCCTGACGACCAGCTCTACCACGCAACTGTCTATCTACACGACGTGAATCGTGTCGCTCTGTACCAACAATGGCTAGACCACCAGCATCTTTTACTTCGTCACTTAGTTTAATATCGGTACCACGACCTGCCATGTTAGTGGCAATGGTAACTTGACCAGCATTACCTGCTTGAGCAACAATATCCGCTTCTTTCTTATGTTGTTTTGCATTTAAGACATTATGTGAAATCTTACGAATACTCAACATCTTACCTAATAGTTCTGAAATTTCAACATTGGTTGTACCTATCAACACAGGTCGTCCTGCGTTCGAAAGTTCAGTAACTTCATCGATAACTGCATTGTATTTTTCGCGTTTAGTTTTATAAACTAAATCATCTCTATCGTCTCTAGCAATTGGTCTGTTGGTTGGTATTTCTACCACATCTAATTTGTAGATTTCCCAGAATTCACCTGCCTCTGTTACCGCAGTGCCTGTCATACCAGATAGTTTGCGATACATTCTAAAGTAGTTCTGAAGTGTTACAGTAGCAAAAGTTTGGGTGGCAGCTTCAATTTTTACATTTTCTTTCGCCTCAATAGCTTGGTGTAAACCGTCCGAATAACGTCTACCATCCATAATACGACCGGTTTGCTCATCTACAATCATAACTTTATTGTCCATGACAACGTATTGATTGTCTTTTTCAAATAGAGCATATGCTTTCAATAACTGATTAAGGGTATGGATACGCTCTGACTTTACGCCAAAATCTCTAAATAGGTCTTCTTTTAGATTGGCCTCTTCTTCTGATGATAACCCTTGGCTTTCGATCTTGGCGATTTCGGTTCCCATTTCTGGCATCACGAAGAAATTCGGATCATCTTCTCCGGATAGGAATTCGACACCTTTATCGGATAATTCTACTTGGTTATTTTTTTCGTCGATTACGTAATAGAGTTCTGCATCTACTTTTGGCATTTCTCTATTATTATCTTGCATGTAGAAGTTTTCAGTTTTTTGAAGTAACTGTTTGACACCTTCCTCGCTTAAAAACTTAATTAAGGCTTTATTTTTAGGAATACCTCTATAGGCTCTTAATAATTGAAAACCACCTTCTTTAGTATCACCAGCGGCAATAAGTTTTTTAGCCTCAGCTAATACACCAACTAAATACTTGCGTTGTACATCTTCGATTTCTTGCACCTTTGGTTTTAACTCATCAAACTCATGTTCATCACCTTTAGGTACTGGCCCGGAAATAATTAATGGTGTACGGGCGTCATCTACCAATACAGAATCCACCTCATCAACAATAGCATAATGATGAGGTCTTTGAACTAAGTCTTCTGGCGAGTGCGCCATATTATCACGTAGATAATCGAAACCAAATTCATTATTAGTCCCATAAGTAATATCTGCATTATAGGCTTTGCGTCTTGCATCAGAATTTGGTTTGTGATAGTCAATACAGTCTACGGATAAACCATGGAATTCAAATATTGGCGCCATCCATGCACTATCACGTTTGGCTAAATAGTCGTTAACCGTTACTAAGTGAACGCCTCTTCCCGCAAGAGCATTTAAATAAACCGGTAATGTAGCTACAAGTGTTTTACCTTCACCCGTTTGCATCTCTGCAATTTTACCTTGGTGCATTGCGACACCACCAATTAACTGAACATCATAATGGATCATGTCCCAAGTAATTGGTTTACCTGCTGCATCCCAAGAATTGGCCCAAATAGCTTGGTCGCCATCAAGGGTGACATAATCTTTTTCACCAGAAACTATTCTATCAAAAGCATTTGCAGTTACAGGAATTTCTGTATTATTTACAAAACGTTTTGCTGTCTCTTTTACAACAGCAAAGGCTTCAGGTAATATATCATTCAACACATCTTCTGTGATATTGTAAATGTCGTCTTCAATTTTATCGGCTTCTAGATATAAATCCTCACGCTCATCAATATCTTCTGTTATTTCTGCTTTAGCTAATAGCTCATCCTTTTTTTCCTGAAGTGGTTTTCTTGCTTCAGCAATTTTATCCTTAAACTCCTTGGTTTTAGATCTCAATTCATTGTGAGATAGCTGTTCTAAGGCAGATTCAAAGGTTTTTACTTTTTCTACAATTGGTGAAATAGCACCAACGTCTTGTTTGGATTTATCTCCAACAAAAACCTTTAATACTTTATCTAGTATACCCATGTCTATATATATTGTAAAAGATTGATTGATGTCAATCTTTGTTTTTTATGTCAGTAAAAATCTGGTCTCAAGTACCATTATTGGATTCATATAAAGAGAATCCGAAAATAAAAAAAGTCTCTCAGTTAAATTAACGCAAGAGACTTTTTTGTGATATTATTATATGTTAATATTCGTCCTCGTTCCAGAGGTAATCTTCATCAGTTGGATAGTCTGGCCAAATTTCTTCAATTGAGTCGTATGAATCACCTTCATCTTCAATTGCTTGTAAATTTTCTACAACTTCTAAAGGCGCACCAGTTCGGATTGCATAATCTATAAGTTCATCTTTCGTTGCTGGCCAAGGCGCATCGCTTAAATATGATGCTAATTCTAATGTCCAATACATTTGCGTAATGTGTTTAATTTTTTGCAAAAATAATTTTTTAGCTGAATAATTCAAGAAAAAATTAAATTAATTAATCATTAATAAAAAGAACGTGTAATTTTCAACCGTTTTCAACTTATATATTGCATTACATAAGTTAATAAGCTCAGAAATAATTTTACTTAAGATTCTTTTTGAGGAATCCATTTTATTTCATCTGCCTGCAAATCATGTGACAACTTCCGTGCCAACACAAAAAGGTAGTCAGAAAGACGATTAATGTACATCAACGTTTCAGGTTGAAAAGGTTCTAAATCATTGAGATGAGTGGCTAATCGTTCGGCTCTACGGCATACTGTACGTGCTATGTGACAGAATGACACGGTTTGATGGCCTCCAGGTAACACAAAATGTGTCATTGGTGGCAAACTTGCTTCCATCGTATCCATTTCTTTTTCTAGTACTTCTATATCGGTATTAGATATTTTTGGAATATTAAGACGTGCCTTACCATTTTTTAGTGTTGCTTTTTCTGGATCGGTTGCCAATATGGCTCCAACTGTGAATAATCGATCCTGAATATTCATCAATACATTTTTGTAATGCTGATCAATGTTTTGATCTCTTATTAATCCAATATGCGAATTTAATTCGTCTATAGTGCCGTAACTTTCTATTCTTATATGATGCTTGGGAACTCGCGTACCACCAAAAAGTGCAGTGGTGCCTTTATCTCCTGTTTTTGTATATACTTTCATAGGCGCAAAGATACAGCTTATACTCAAATTCTTAAATCGAGTAAGTCCACAAAGTCAATAAATTTATAAAGTAGTTATGATTTAGTCCTTATAGGTGTCTGAGTCAATCATACCATCAATTAGGCGAATGACTCTTTTTGCATGAGCGGCTACATCTTCTTCATGCGTGACCATAATAACAGTGTTACCATTGGCATGGATTTCATCAAATAACTCCATAATTTCTAGTGAAGTTTTAGAATCTAAATTCCCTGTAGGCTCATCCGCTAAAATTATAGATGGTTTATTCACTAATGCTCTTCCTACTGCTACGCGCTGTCTTTGTCCACCAGAAAGTTGATTTGGTTTATGGTCCATGCGATCTGCAAGACCAACGTCGGTTAAAACTTCTGATGCACGCTCTGAACGTGCTTTTTTTGAAGAACCTGCATAAATCATGGGTAAAGCGACATTATCTAAAGCCGTAGTCCTTGGCAAGAGATTGAATGTTTGAAAGACAAAACCAATTTCGGTATTTCTTATTTCGGCTAATTCATCATCTGACATCTTACTCACGTCTTTACCGTTAAGAACGTAGGTCCCGGAAGTAGGTGTGTCTAAACATCCTAATAAATTCATTAATGTAGATTTACCAGAACCTGATGGGCCCATAATAGCAACATATTCTCCTTTTTTTATGTCTAAATCTATACCTTTTAAGACATGAACCGTTTGTTGTCCTAGTTTAAAATCTCTAATGATATTTCTAATCTCAATGACGTTGTCACTCATAATTACAATTCTTAGTTGCTAAACTTCCTGCAAGATACAGGATTTTACAGTTAATAAGACGTTAAAGTTGCGAGCTTGTTACAATCTAATCTTAAAATGTTCTTTGACTTGTTCCTTACGGAAAAAAACAAACCCAAAGTGAAAAGTATCCACAGTGACTTTTACTAAATTGTGTTGTTTAATAAATTCCCAAGCTTCAGTCATTCCAGATGACCAATAAATATCATCAAAAATGAAAATTGAGTTATTATTTGCTTTTGGGAGTAGTGCCTCAAAGTAATCAATCGTAGCTTTTTTATCATGGTGTCCGTCAAAATAAATAAGATCAAAATCTGACGCCTTTATTCTAGAAATGTAAGTTTTAAATTGATCATTTATGAGTTCGACGTTTTTATAGTTAGCTAATGAACCTTGTGCAAAATTGAAGGTATTAGGACAGCCTTCTACACTAATTATTTTCTTTACTTCATTATTAATCGCCATGGCTTGTGTGGCAATTCCGAGAGAAGTGCCTAACTCTAAGATGGTTCTTGGTTTAAAGTAATTTGCTATTCTAAAAAGAAGTTTTGCTTTTTTAAATGGTGTACCAGAATTGGCCGCAATATTACTCACCTTTCTGATATTAGATTTAAAGACTTTAGAGCCAGATCCAAAATCGGTAATTGATATACTTTCATTGTTTTTTAGAAGTGATTTACGATAGGTTTTTATTGCCTGGTATTCTTCATGTTTACCTTTGTCATAAATACACTTCGTTACAAAATTATATACAAAAGGGGAATGTACTCCATGTTGATTCTTTGAAGCCTTTAGGAATTTCAAATAAGCGAGAACTCTGTACATCTAGGATTCTAATTTTTCAGCAAGTTCAAACCAACGCAATTCTTTTTCTTCAATAGTATCAATAATATTTTGTAGTTCTTCAGATAATTTTTTGATTTCCTCTTGAGATAATTCTAGATTATTGAATTTTACTTCCATGGCCATTTTGTCTAATTCTAACGACCGTATTTTTGATTCTAAGTTTTTATATTCTTTCTGTTCGTTGTAAGATAGTTTGTTGGCTTCATTGTTTTTTATCACCTTATCCACATCGGTTTTTTCTGTGGCATCAATAATTTTTGGTTTGCTACTATCATAAGTTCTAAAATCCGAATAATTACCTGGAAAATCTTCAATAATTCCATTGCCACGAAATACAAAAAGATGATCAACAATCTTATCCATAAAATACCTGTCGTGAGATACAACCAATAATACTCCAGGAAAATCTAAAAGAAAGTTTTCTAAAACATTCAGTGTTACAATATCCAAGTCATTAGTAGGCTCATCTAAAATTAAAACATTTGGGTTTTGAATTAAAACGGTGCATAGGTATAAACGTTTTTGTTCTCCACCACTTAGTTTTTCAACAAAGTCGTATTGTTTTTTTCTGTCAAAAAGGAAACGCTCAAGTAATTGTTGTGCACTTATTTGCCTACCCTTTGCTAATGGAATATAATCTCCATACTGCCTTATGACTTCAATGACTTTTTGATTTGGTTTTACGCTAATTCCACCTTGTGTATAATAACCTATCTTAACAGTTTCGCCGAGTATAATTTTACCATTATCAGGCTGTAGACTCTGAGTCAATAAATTGAGAAATGTGGACTTACCTGTCCCGTTTTTTCCAATAACACCTATACGCTCACCTTTCTTAAATGTATAATCAAAACCATCGAGAATTTTCTTGTCCTTAAATGCTTTAGAGACGTTGTGAAATTCAATAATCTTGCTTCCCAGACGTTCCATGTTAATCTCTAATTGAACCTCATGGTCTTTTCTTCTTTGATGCGCTTTTTTCTTAATTTCAAAAAAATCGTCAATTCTACTTTTTGATTTGGTGGTGCGTGCTTTAGGTTGGCGTCGCATCCAATCTAATTCTTTTTTAAAGAGCTGTTTTGCCTTGCCAGTTTCAGATAATTCATTGGCAATACGTGCTTCTTTTTTTTCTAAGTAATAGGAATAATTACCCTTGTAAGTAAATAATTGCCCATGGTCTAATTCTATGATTTCGTTGCATACACGTTCTAAAAAATAACGGTCGTGAGTTACCATAAAAAGTGTTTGCTGTGTTTTTGAGAAATACTCTTCTAACCATTCAATCATTTCCAGATCTAAATGGTTTGTAGGTTCATCTAAAATTAATATATCAGGTTTACTTAATATGGCTTGTGCCAATGCCAATCGTTTTTTTTGCCCACCCGAAAGCGTACTAACCTTTTGTGATATATTATCTATTTTAAGTTGGGAAAGTGTTTGTTGATACTGGGTTTCAAATTCCCATGCATTATTTCTGTCCATAGCTTCAAATGCCAATTGATAGGCTTCTGTGTCTTCAGGATTTTTTAATGCATTTTCATATCCTTCAATGATTTTTAATATGGGTATATCAGAGGCAAAAATGGTCTCTTCTACCGTTAGTTTTTTATCTAAGTCTGGTTCCTGGTCTAAAAAAGATAATTTAAGTCCCTTTCGCACAACTACTTGCCCAATATCTGGTGAGTCTTTACCTGATATAATATTTAGAATAGAAGTTTTACCACTTCCATTTTTGGCTATAAATGCAATTTTTTGATCTTTATGGATACTAAATGACAAATCCTCAAAGAGTACAAGTTCACCATAAGATTTTGATATATTTTCTACATTGAGGTAATTCACGAGTAATTTTTTACAAAGAACGTAAATAAACCAAAAAGAAACTATATAGTTTTGTTATTGATAGCGATAAGTTATATTTGTGAAACAGCTATACAAAAGCATAAATGAAAAGTAAAATTTTGTTTTTTGGATTGGTCTTGTGTATTGGATTATCATCATGCGTACCTCACAAGGACTTGGTTTATCTTCAGAATAAAGAAAACGCTTTAGATTCTTTAGCATCAAATAATCTTACCGAAATTCAGAAGCCATACCGAATTCAAGTTAACGATATTTTAAATATTAGGGTGAAAGCTTTAGATCAGGATAAAGTTTCTATTTACAACCCTGTAGGTGATGAAAATCTTAATGCAGATAGCCAAGAGCGCGCATATTTTGACGGTTTTACAGTGGATGTGCATGGTAATATTAGAATTCCGGTTCTTGGAGAAATTAATGTACTTGGATATACTACAGAAGAAATTCAGAAGTTATTAGAAAAGAAGTTGCTCGAAGATCAATTTAAAGAAACAGCAAATATTTTTGTCACGGTTAAATTAGCGGGTTTACGTTATGTAACTAGTGGTGAGGTTAATAGTCCAGGTACACAGGTGTTGTTTCAAGATAGAGTGAATATTTTTGAAGCCATTGCTAATGCAGGTGAAATCACACAAACGGGTGATAGGAAAGAGGTTATGTTAATAAGGCAATATCCTCAAGGTCAGCAAATACATAAATTAGATTTAACGGACGTCAATGTTATGAAATCACCTTATTATCATATCCAAAATAACGATATGATTTATGTCAAACCAATAAGACAGAAATCTTGGGGAACAGGTTTAACAGGAACACAAACAATTACAACTTTAATTACTGTAATGGGTCTAGTTACTACAAGTATTCTATTAATTGATAGACTGTAATATATGTCAGATTTTGATTATGAATTAGAGACCAATGAATCAAATCAAATAAATTTTGATCTCAAAGGCTTATTCTTTAAAATAATAGGTTATTGGCCTTTAATTTTAATTTCTGTTCTAATAGCATTGGGCATTGCTTATTATGTAAATGTAAGAAAGCAAAATGTTTATCAATTAGAGAGTTTGATTTCCGTTGAAAATGAGCAGAGTCCTTTCTTTACAACAAATACGAGCATTTCATTTAATTGGGGCGGTGTTTCAGGTAAAGTAGGAAAGGTTGTCACAGAGCTTAATACAAGAACTCATAACGAATTAGTCGTAGATTCTTTAGAGTTTTATAAGCAATATTTAAGAGAAGGGAAATACAATCTTATTGATATTTACAAAAAATCACCTTTTGAAGTTATTATCGATAAAACTTCACCTCAAATGCTTGGTAGGTTAATAGAAATACAACCTATTGATGAAGGTTCTTTTCAACTTATAGTTGATTTTGAGGGTTTAAAAAGTGTGGGTTGTCAAAACTACTCATCAAGAAATATTGAGCAAAAAACAATTGGTCAATCTATATATAACCAAAAGCATACTTATGGTAGAGGCATTAGTCTACCGTTTTTTAGTGGTACAATTACAAGAAACAGTAATATAGGTTATGTCCCAGAATCTAGACACTACTTTAGATTTTTGAATTTTGATGCCGTTGTAAATCAATACAAAAATGTAGTAAGAGCTACGCCAAAATCTAGAGATGCATCTTCGATTTTAAGAATGCAAATGATTGGTAACAACAAATCGAGAATAGTTGATTACTTAAATGCTACTGTTGAGATTTTAGCTCGTACTGAACTTGAAAGGAAAAACTTATACGCAACTAATACTATAAAATTTATTGATAGCAGTCTTGCTGAAGTTGATGCAATATTGAAAGCAGGCACGACTGAAATGAGTGATTTCAGAAGACGAAATAAAGTGTTTGATGTAACAGATGAACTCGCAGTTGCGTCTGAAAACCTTAAAGAACTAGATCAATCTAAAGAATTAGAAAAATCGAAGCTACAGTATCTCAATTCACTAGAAAATTATTTATCAACTCAAAAAGACTATACGAAAATAGTTGCACCAACATCGGTTGGAATAAATGAAGCAAATATTATAGCGAGCGTTCAAAGTATTACTATGCTTGCTATAGAGCGACAAAAATTAGAATATACAACGCAACCTGGTAATGTGCTGTTTGATGATTTGGATAGACGAATCAATGCAGAAAAAAATGTTCTTTTAGAAACCATAACAGCAACAAAGCGAACGATTAGTTTTCAATTAAATGATATTAACAATAATATTGCAAAGCTTGAATCTGAACTGAGAAATTTACCTGAAGACCAACAGGAATTTTTAAAAATTCAACGAAAGTTAGATTTGAGTATCGAGACGTTTAATGTTTATCAGAGTAAACTAAGTGAAGCGAAAATTATTAAAGCGGCAAATGTTTCAGATATTTCATTTATTGATAAGGCCAAAGATGTTGGAGGTGGTAAAATTGGGCCAAATACCTCATTAAATTATATTATGGCATCCTTACTGGGATTTGGCCTGCCAATACTTTTAATTTTTGTCTTATATCTTCTAGATAATAATATTCATAATACTGGTGAGGTAGAAAAATTATCTAGAATACCAATTCTTGGCCTCATCGGAAAATTTATACACACCAATAATCTTGTTGTCTTTGAAAAACCAAAATCTACAGTGGCCGAATCTTTTAGGGCTATACGTTCTAGTTTGCAGTTCATTTATAGGCAACAATCAAAATCTGAAGAGAAGGGTAAAACTCTCATGGTGACATCATCAATAAGTGGCGAAGGAAAAACGTTTTGTTCAATAAATATTTCTACTGTATATGCACTGTCTGGTAAAAAGACAATTCTGCTTGGCTTGGATCTTAGAAAGCCAAAAATATTCGGTGATTTTGATCTCGACAATGACAAAGGAATTGTTAATTATTTAATTGGCGAAGAAGAGTTGGAGAATACTATTGTAAGTACCCATATTGAAAATTTGGATTTGATTTCTTCAGGACCTATACCTCCCAATCCTTCTGAATTATTAATGAGTAAGAAACTTAAAAATGCTATTGATAAACTGAGAGATTCTTATGATTTTATAGTATTGGATACGCCACCTCTAGGATTGGTCGCTGATGCACTAGAATTATCACATTATGCCGATGCTACTATATATATGATCAGATTTGATTATACCAAAAAAGGTATGTTACAGTTGGTGAATGCTAAGTATAAAAATGGAGAAGTTAAAAACATTAGTTTTGTTCTCAATTTTTATAAATATAAAGCCAGATACGGTTATGGCTATGGTTACGGTTATGGCTATGGTTATGGCTATGGAAGTTATGGAAATTCGTACCATAAAAATGAAAAACAATCTATTTGGGTTAAGGCTGAGAAATTGATAACAGGTAAAAAGAAATAATTTTAGTTTGATAACACGTTCTCAATTAAGAGTAAAACGTTATTTTGATTTTATTTTGGCATTGATACTATTGCCAATTTTGATTCTACCGATAATTTTATTAATTCTAATCTGTAGTATCGACACTAAAAACTGGGGAGTTTTTTCACAGTTTAGGGTCGGTCAACAAGGTAATCTTTTCAAGATATATAAGTTAAGAACATTAAAGGAAGAAAAACATCATTTAGGGCAACTGGACAGAAGTGCTACAAGCTTTGGGAAATTTTTAAGAAGAACTAAACTAGATGAACTCCCGCAAATTTTTAACGTTTTAAAAGGTGATATGAGTTTTGTTGGCCCGAGACCTGATTTACAAGGTTTTGCGGATGAGTTAGAAGGTGATGATAGGAAAATTTTAATTGTTAAACCAGGCATAACTGGCCCTGCAACTTTGAAATACAGAGATGAAGAACGTGTATTAGAACGACAAAAAGATCCTGAGCAATACAATAGAACGATTATTTGGGTAGATAAAGTGAAAATCAACAAAAAGTACGTAGAGAATTACAGTTTTTATTTAGATTTGAAATTCATTATAAAATCTACTTTTAACAAATGACTTACACAAAAGATAAAATTGCCATAATTGGTTTAGGTTATGTCGGTTTGCCACTTGCCGTTGAATTTGCGAAGCAGTTCTTGGTTGTTGGGTTTGATATTAACAAACAACGAATCAATGAATTAAATTCCGGTGTAGATAATACTTTAGAAGTTGAAGATGAAGATCTCAAAGCAGTTCTTACTTCGAATTTAAATTCTGATTTAGGTTTGTATATCACGGATGATGTTGATGCCCTGGCGGCTGCTAATATTTATATAGTGACAGTACCAACACCAACAGACGCATTAAATAAACCAGTATTTACTCCTTTAATAAAAGCCAGTGAATCTGTAGGTAGAGTTTTGGCAAAGGATGATATTGTTGTCTATGAATCTACAGTATATCCAGGAGCAACTGAAGATATTTGTATTCCAGTGCTTGAAAAAACTTCTGGTTTAACTTACAATAAAGACTTTTACGCAGGATATTCACCAGAAAGAATAAATCCTGGAGATAAGAAACATACTGTAACCAAGATTTTAAAGGTAACATCGGGTTCAACTCCAGAAATAGCTAAAAAAGTTGATAATCTTTATAAAAAAGTAATTACAGCTGGGACACATTTAGCACCTTCTATTAAAGTAGCGGAAGCAGCCAAGGTGATTGAAAACTCACAGCGTGATATAAATATTGCTTTTGTGAATGAGTTGTCTAAGATTTTCAGAATTTTAGATATTGATACAAAAGCTGTTTTAGAAGCAGCAGGCACTAAGTGGAATTTTTTAAAGTTTTCTCCTGGACTAGTAGGTGGTCATTGTATCGGTGTAGATCCATATTACTTAGCGCAAAAGGCGATTGAGTCAGGATATAATCCAGAGATTATTCTTGCTGGGCGTAAGATGAATGATAGCATGGGAAGTTATGTAGCTACTGAGACGGTTAAGATGATGATTAATAAAGGAGCAACAATTAAAGGCTCTAAAACATTGGTTTTAGGCATTACCTTTAAGGAGAATTGTCCTGATATTAGAAATTCTAGAGTAATTGATATTATTCAAGAATTACAATCTTATCATGTCAATGTTGATGTATATGATCCATGGGCATCTAAAGCTGAGGTAAAACACGAGTATGGTTTAGACTTAATATCAGATATTAAGAATTTAGATTCAGATTATGATGCAATAATTTTAGCAGTATCGCACAAAGAATTCTTAGAAATCAATTTAAATAAGTTAAAAGCAAGTGGATGTGTAACCTTTGATGTTAAATCCTTGCTTCCTGTTGATACTATTGACGCACGTCTTTAAAATACAATAAACCATATTATGTACTCAAATCCGCACCACCATCAAGATATTTCGCAGTTAAGTTTTTTAATTACTGGAGGAGGAGGTTTTATAGGTTCTAATTTAGTGGAATACCTTTTAAAGTATAATGCCAAAAAAGTTAGAGTTTTAGATAACTTTTCTAATGGTTACCGAGAAAATCTACAAGAGTTTATGCAGAATCCTGCCTTTGAGTTGATTGAAGGTGATATTCGTAATCTTGATACATGTAAAAGAGCGATGGAGGATATGGATTATGTATCTCATCAAGCCGCATTAGGCTCTGTTCCACGCTCAATAAACGATCCGGCAACTACCAATGAAGTCAACATATCGGGCTTTTTAAATATGATGATTGCTCTCAAGGATAGTAAAACTGTGAAACGGATGGTTTATGCTGCATCAAGTTCTACTTATGGTGACAGTAAATCTTTACCTAAAGTTGAAGACAAAATAGGTAAGCCGTTATCTCCATATGCGGTTACAAAGTATGTTAATGAGTTGTACGCAGATGTATTCGGAACAACTTATGATACTGATGTAATTGGATTAAGATATTTTAATGTCTTTGGGCCTAAACAAAGTCCAAATGGTGCTTATGCTGCCGTAATTCCATTGTTTATGCAAGCCTTAAAAGATGATATTCCTTCAAAGATTAATGGCGACGGTGAACAAACTCGCGATTTTACTTTTATAGATAATGTTGTTCAGGCTAACGTTAAAGGCTTTTTTGCTTCAAAAGATGCTAAAAATGAGGTCTTTAATGTAGCTTGTGGAGAACGCATTACTATTAATTATTTATGGGATTCACTAAGATTAGCAGCTGGGTCAGAATTAAAGGCAATTTATGGACCACCACGACAAGGCGATGTCAGAGATTCTTTAGCAGATATTTCAAAAGCTGAACGTTTATTAGCTTACAAACCTCAGTATACTGTTCGAGAAGGCTTGAAAATTACCTGGGATTCCTTTAATTAATTTTCTGAAAATTAGTTTATACAATTTTGGTTTGACATATTGTTAAAATCACTTTAATAAGTGCAATTATAAATCATTAATTCGCAAGGTTTCATTTGTTATATTCGCTCATACTAAAATGTGATAATTGAAAACAACCGAAGAAAATTGGTTATATACTATCTCCTCAAGGAAAAAATTAATTGATTTTAATTTTAAGGAGATTTGGCGCTATCGCGATTTGTTGGTTCTTTTTGTAAAAAGAGATGTTATCACATTATATAAGCAGACTATTCTTGGACCGCTTTGGTATTTTTTACAACCGCTATTTACTTCATTAATATTTACTCTAATTTTTAACAATCTTGCTGATATACCAACTGGAGAAGGTATTCCAAATTTCCTTTTTAATCTGGCTGGTGTTACGACTTGGAATTACTTTAAAGATTGCCTAATTGGTACAAGTGATACATTTAAAAAAAATGAAAATATTTTTGGAAAAGTATATTTTCCTCGTGTTATAATGCCAATGTCCGTAGTGGTTTCTAACTTATTGAAATATGCAATCCAACTGGTTTTGTTTTTAGGTTTCTATATTTATTTTAAATCCCTTTCTGGAGAATATAATGACTTAATGCCACAATTTTCCTTTTTATTATTTCCGATATTGGTTGTGTTAATGGCGATGCTTGGTTTAGGTTTAGGAATGATTATCACATCCATGACGACTAAATACAGGGATTTAAAATTCTTGATTCAGTTTGCTGTGCAATTATTAATGTACGGTTCAGCAGTGATGTACCCAATGTCATATTTTAAAGAGAAGTTACCAGATTACTATTGGTTAATTGAGTGGAATCCTATAGCGATTATCGTGGAATCTTTTAGAACAATGGTATTTGATAATACCGAATTAAATATAACGATGCTTATTTATGCATCAGTAATCAGTTCTTTAATTTTCTTATTTGGATTAGTTATTTTTAACAGAACGGAAAAAAGTTTTATAGATACTATTTAATGGAATCTAATGTTATTTTAAAAGCTGAGAATGTTGGTAAAATTTATCGATTAGGATTGGTCGGTACTGGTACGATTAGTCATGACTTAAATAGATGGTGGTACAAAATTAGGGGAAAGGAAGATCCATATTTAAAGGTTGTTGAAACCAATGTTCGCAGTACTAAAGGAAAATCAGATTATGTTTGGGCTATAAATGACATTTCATTTGAAGTTGAAAAAGGTGAGGTTCTTGGCATTATTGGTAAAAATGGCGCAGGTAAATCTACCCTTTTAAAAATCTTATCAAGAGTCACATTGCCTACACAAGGTATAATAAAGACCAAAGGACGAATTGCTTCGTTATTAGAGGTAGGAACGGGATTTCACCCAGAAATGACGGGTCGAGAAAATATTTATCTCAATGGTGCAATATTAGGAATGACAAAAGCTGAGATCAATGATAAAATAGATGAAATTATTGAGTTCTCAGGTTGTGAACGATTTATAGACACGCCAGTAAAACGATATTCTTCTGGTATGAAAGTGCGATTGGCATTTGCGGTTGCCGCACATTTAGAGCCAGATATTTTAGTTGTAGACGAGGTACTCGCTGTCGGAGATGCTGAATTCCAGAAAAAGGCAATTGGTAAAATGCAAGATATTAGCCAAGGTGAAGGTAGAACGGTATTGTTTGTTAGTCATGATATGAATGCAATATTAAAACTTACTACTCGGGTTATTTTACTAGAAAACGGTACTATTTCCAAAATTGGAAATCCTAAAGAGATTGTTGATGACTACATTATAGGTGAAACTAAAGCAAAAACTCATAAAGTATGGTCTCAAGGCGAGGAACCAGGAAACATTAATGCTAAGTTAAAATCAATTTCTGTGACAAATTCCAAAAACGAATTGAATTTTGATTTTGATGTTACGGAAGAGATTCGGGTTAACATTGAATACTTAAATACAAATAGGGATAATAAGAACACTGCAATAATTCATATTATTGACGAAAAGGATGTGATACTTTTTGCATCAAACGAATTCGACAATCCTGATTGGAAAAAGATTCATAATAATGATAATAGTATTATTAAAACGACTTGTAGAGTGCCTGGTAACTTCTTGGCTGAAGGTAGATATAAAGTTTTGGTTGCAATAGGTAGTTATAATCCACATATGCTGCACGTAAAACTGAATAATGCCCTAACATTTATGGTAATTGATAAACCTCAATTTGAAAAGGATAGAATTAATGTGGGAGGTAAGTGGCCTGGACTAATTAGACCAATGCTTCAATGGGATATTGAAAAAAGCAATTTAGAATGAAAAAATTTCTAAGAAGACTAGTTAATGGTCCAGATAAAAAGAAGGTTACTCCTAGTAAATTTATGAAAGATAACCCTCTCTATGCTAAATATTCTATAGGAACCATGACCTATGGATTTCCAAAAGTTTATGATTATAATGATGGTACGGATTTGGAGATTGGTAGCTTCTGCTCCTTTGCTGATAACGTTAATATTTTAATTGGAGGTGAACATCATAGCGATTTTGTCTCAACCTTTCCATTCACTACTTTTTTCAAAGGCGATTATCAAATAAGAGATAAAAAATCCAAAGGTGGTGTAAAAATTGGTAATGACGTTTGGGTAGCGAATAATGTTACAATATTATCAGGTATAACAATAGGTGATGGCGCGGTACTAGGCGCTGGTAGTGTTGTTACAAAAGATGTAAAAGATTATGAAATAGTTGGAGGTAATCCTGCAAAGCATCTAAAATATAGATTTACAGATGAACAAATTTCAAATATGAAAGCAGTTGCTTGGTGGGATTGGGATATGGATAAAATCAAAGCTAATTACAGTCTAATAATGTCTAATAATATTGATTTATTTATAGAAAAACATAGGGTTTAATACTTCATGAAGAGAGTTGATTTAATACAAGAAATAGTAAATAAAAGAGGATTCAAAAGGTACCTTGAAATAGGTACGTATAAAGGTGAATCCTTTTTTCCAATTAACTGCAAATATAAGGTTGCCGTAGACCCTCAGTTTAATATACCATTAAAACGAAAGTTCAAATGGATAGTAAAAAATGCCAATAATTTATTCAATAAATATTTTGAACTTACAAGTGATGTGTTTTTTGAAAAAAACGGAAAATTTGCTTCAAAATACAGACCACAAGTTGTTTTTGTAGATGGTCTACATACATTTAAGGCCAGTTTATTAGACGTCTTAAATTCAATGAAGTATATAGATACCGATGGTATTATTGTAATGCACGATTGTATGCCACCAAATCGAGCCGCATCAACATATGCAAATTCGTTTAAGGAAGCCATTGCTATGAAACTTGAAGGTTGGACGGGCGAATGGACTGGTGATGTATGGAAGACTATAGTGTATCTGAAACAAAAATATGGTGAGAAACTGAATGTTTGTGTTTTAGATACAGATTATGGTTTAGGCTACATTGAAAAAAACTCATTAATAGAGGATTTTAAAATAGATGAAGTTATTTTTAAAAAAGTTAATCAACTGACCTACGATGATTTATTAAATGATACCAGCCTTATCAATTTAGTTGATAAAAACCACGTTAATGAACTACTCTAAATGATATATGGATACTGTAAATAACAATAATTTAGAGCAAAGGGTTTTTACAGTAATTGTAACATATAATGGTATGCAATGGTTAGAAGATTGCATAAACTCTGTTGTTAAGGAAACAACTGTTGTTGTTGTTGACAATCAATCCTCGGACGGTACATTAGAATTTATTAAGAACAATTTCAGTGATGTTATTCTTTTAGAACAAAACAATAATCTTGGTTTTGGCAAGGCTAACAATATAGGGATATCGCATGCATTAAGTAAAAAAGCCGAATATGTCCTGTTGCTTAATCAGGATGCTAAAATGGAAAAAGGCGCCATTAAAAGTCTAATAAGGACGTCATGTAATTTTAGTGATTATGGCATTCTGAGCCCACTTCATTGCGATTGGAAAGGTGATTATTTAGAGTCTTCCTTTTCAAAATATCTGTCACATAACAACAATAAAGATTTCTATTCAGATTTTGTATTAGGAAAAAAGATAAGGCCAATCTATGAAGTACCTTTTGTGGCTGCAGCATGTTGGTTTATTCCAGTAAAAATATTACTACAAACTGGTGGATTTGATCCAATCTTCAAGCATCTTGGTGAAGATGTAAATCTTACACAAAGATTCAAGTATCACGGTTTCAAAATAGGTGTGTTACCTAATTGTAAGGTAATGCACGATACAGGTGAAAGAACCTATGAAAAGGTTGAAAAGTACTCAGAAACTTATTTTTATAAGATAGACTACAGAAGTAAAATGAAATTTGCTGATATCAATATTGATAATTGGTTAGTGAAATTAAAGTATGCTAAAAATCAAATAAGAAAAGAAATAGTATTCGCTTTATTTCGGTTTAATTTCAAGCACATCAAAGGCGGAATAAAGCATCTAAAATTGCTCGATGACATTAAACTACAATGTGAAAAAAGTAGGGCAATAACAAAAGTACGAGGGAAACATTATTTAAATTATTAGTTAATGGGTCAAAGTATTGTTCATGTTATAAATGATTTCCCTTCAAAATCCGAAACCTTTATTGTTAATCATATTGTTGAAACCATTAAGGAAGGATGGGAATCACATATATTAGTTAATAATTTAAAACCCAAGGAGGCAACTTCTCAATTGCAATTATTTAATTCCTATGGTCTTTATGATATAGCTAGATCATACAATGTAAAAATCCCAAAGAATAAGGTGTTTCGAATTTTAAAAGCAAGTTTAATTTTGCTGAAAAATTTACGATTTGCGTCAGTCTTTTTCAAAACTTTGAATAACTCTAAATATGGAGCAAAGTCTAAATCACTTAAAATGTGGTTTCAGGCAGGTGTTTTTATTCAATACGAGAGCGTTGATATATTTCATGGACATTTTGCCATTAGTGGTCAACTATTAGCGGACATGAAAGAAATAGGCGCGATTAAAGGAAAAATAGTGACTACCTTTTATGGTTATGATACATTTTCGACCGAAGAAACTAGAAATGGGTTAGAGCTAACTTATAAAAATTTGTTTAAGTACTCAGATTTAATAATTACTAGTTCAAAATATTTAGTAAATAATTTAAAACTATTAAAGGCTCCAGAAGATAAAGTTGTTGTTAATCCTGTTGGTGTCGATATAAATAAGTTTCAACTTAAAAATAGAACTCTAGGAAAGCAGTTGAATTTGGTTACGGTTGGACGATTAATAAAATTAAAAGGACAGCATTTGGGAATTGAGGCTGTTAAGTCACTTGTTGATAAAGGTCATCAGATTCATTACACAATTATCGGTTCTGGTGAAGAACGCAATAATCTTCAAGAACTGATTTCCCAATTCGGAGTTGAAGAGCATGTGACCATTAAGCAAACCAAATCTCAAATTGAGGTAATTGATGTATTGAATGACAGTCATTTATTTCTAATGACTTCAATAACAGATAAAACAGGAAGAGCTGAGGGACAAGGATTAGTTACCGCTGAAGCACAATCTACTGGTATACCCGTTATAGGATTCAATTCTGGTGGTATCCCTGAGACTATAAAAAATGGAATTACAGGATTTATTATAGAAGAAAAGAATGTTAAAGAATTGGTTGATACAATTCAAAAATTTTTTAAAAATCCAGAATTGATTGACAAAATGGGGAGGGCTGGTAGAAAGTATGTTGAAAAAGAATTTAATAGTAAGATTCAATCTAAAAAAATAATAGATTTATATAAGGCGATTTAACACTCATGACACCATTAATATCTATAATAATACCAACTTATAATCGTGCAAAGATCTTACCTGAGACACTTGATAGTATACTGGCTCAATCTTATAAAAATTGGGAGTGTATAGTTGTAGATGACGGTAGTGCGGATGATACTGAAGACTTGCTAGGGACTTATATAAAATTGGATTCTAGATTTCAATTTTTAAAAAGACCTTTCAATAAAGTTAAAGGCGCAAATGCTTGTCGCAATTATGGCTTTGAGAATTCAAAAGGAGAATTTATTAACTGGTTCGATAGTGATGATATCATGCACCCAGATTTTCTGAAAGTGAGAATTTCAAAATTATTAGAAGACAAATCACTAGATTTCTGTGCTTGCTTAGGTCGAAAGTTTGTACGAGGTATTGCGATTGACGCATTAACTATAAAACCACATGTTTTAAACTCAGATAACTATCTAGAAGATTATTTACTTAATGGATTGTTTTTTTACACACCTGCTCCATTATGGAGAAAAAGTTTTTTAGACGGCAAGATTTTATTTGATGAGACAATGAAGCGCGCTCAAGAAAGTGATTTTCATTTTAGAATGTTAGCTTCAAACCCAAATTACCTTTATCTTGAAGATGCTTTGTTTTATGTAAGAGTTGGTCAAGAAAGTATTACCAAAGGTGCTGAGAAATCTTATTTGGCACAAAATTCGGTTTTTAAATATTTTAACACGGTTTTTAATACCTTAAAGGAAAAGAATGATGAACAACGATTAATGGAATACGTTTTTTATAGACAAGCAGTGAATTATTACAATTTAAATCTATTAAAGTCTAGTTTTTTTGAAAGACTAAGACTTTGTTTTAGTCATTCGCATTATCTTGTTGGTTATACGTTAAGTACCAATAAGCTAAAGAATCATTTTATTAAAATTATACTTGCGATGGGTTTGGTGTTGTTTTTCAAAAAAGGATATGATTTGTTTTATTATCCACAATATAATTACAGAACAACACCATCAACCCATAAATAAGAAAAGAAACATCAATAATGATATCTCGAATTAAAAGAAGAGTAAGAAGAATAATAAAACAACCTTATAAATTGTATAGTAGAAATGTTGAATTAAAATCAATGTTTGCAAACTTTAAGCAAGCTGTTGTTTTAGGCTCTGCATCTTCAATAAATAAGTTAGATTTATCGGTTTTTTCAAAAGATATGGTAATTAGTGTCGGCAATTTTTTTGAACATCCTGACATTAAATCTATTGAACCTAAAATTCACATATTTGCAGCGTCCCATCCGCCAATAACTAAAGAAGTGTTAATAGAGTGGTGGACAAGGTGTAATAGTGTTTTGCCTGAGGGTGTACCACTTTTAGTTGAAAAAAGAGATAAGGAAGTTGCAGATGTTGTCTTTAAGGATAGGAATGTGTTCTTTTATTCATATGGAGGAGAAGTACCTGTAGATTTTACAAAGCCAATTTTATCACCGTGGAGTGTTACTATAGTAGCATTGCAATTAGCTATATATTGTAATTTACCAAAAACAGGAATATTTGGTGTTAATCACGATTGGCAATGTATTAAACCATATACTCATTTTTATAGCCATGACAAACCATCTCTAGAGTATTATCTTGATAAAGCAGGAATAGAAATTGCCTACGAAAAACAAAAGCAACCTTTTCCGAAAGCACGTCTTTATAAAGAGTACGAGATGTATCAACAATACGAAATTCTAAAAACCGAAGCTGAAAGAGAAGGACTTAACATTTTAAATTATGATCCATTTTCAGATTTTGATGTGTTTGATTTTGATAAGAAACACGAATTAATAATGGATTAAAACCCAAAAGTAAGATGTTTATTAGAAAGGCAATAAATAGAATTCTAGGTTTTTGCGCTCCGGAATTAAAACCAATTTTAACTAAACAGTTAAAACTTGAATCCCTATCTAATATCAAAATCAAAACTATACAGTCAGAATTAACCAATATTGTAGAACCATATAGACTTATAAATGTTAAAATAGCGAAAGGAACTTATATTGCAACAAACTCGAAAATTTCGAGAACTGAAATAGGAAGATTTTGTTCTATAGGACCAAATTTGTTGTGTGGCTGGGGTATTCATCCTACTGATGGAATATCAACTAGTCCTTATTTTTATAGTACTCAAAAACAAAATAGTGATTCACTTGCAAATGAAGATTTATTTGAAGAAAGAAAACCAATAACCATAGGAAATGATGTTTTTATAGGTGCCAATGTTACAATATTAGATGGTGTTAATATTGGTGATGGTGCAATTATTGGTGCAGGATCGGTTGTTTCTAAAAGCATCCCAGATTTTGCCATTGCATTCGGTAACCCAATAGCAATAAATAATTACAGGTTTAATGAAGACCAGCGTATAGCATTAAAGGAAATTCAATGGTGGAATTTTAATGATGACCAATTGAAGGGTGTCAATAAATACTTTTTTGATATTGATACGTTTGTCGAAAAATACAGAAAGAAATAAAAACTGCCTTTATGAGTAGCAATAAATTATTATCTATAATCACCATCAATTACAATGATGCCACTGGGCTTAAAAAAACTATGGAAAGCGTCAGTAATCAAAGTAATAAGGATATTGAACATATTATTATTGATGGTAATTCTTCAGATGATAGCTTAAATGTTATTCAATCATTTAAATACGAAAATCTGAGTTATGCAAGTGAACCTGATTCAGGTATTTATGATGCGATGAATAAAGGTATTAAAAAAGCCAAAGGTAAATATGTGTTGTTTTTAAATAGTGGTGATTATCTGGAAAACAATGAGGTTGTTGCGCGTGTGCTTAAATATTTAGAGCAAGATTACTCTGTATTATCAGGTAATATAATTTTTGATGAAATAACTGGTCCTAGACTTCGAGAACATCCTGAAAAAATAACATTTTCTTATTTAGTTGGCAATGCCATTTCTCATCCGTCTACCTTCATTAAAAGAGAACTGTTTTCTACCTATGGCTTATATGATGAGTCATTTAAAATTGTGTCTGATTGGGCATTTTTTATTAAAGTATTAGGTTTAAATAATGAGTCATTTTTAAAAATTCCGCATACAATAACAGTTTTTGATACAAAAGGAGTTTCTTCTAAAGAATCAAATTTTGATGAAGTTTATAAAGAAAGACATAAGGTGCTTGAAATGTATTTTCCAAGGGTATACAATAATGAACATGATACTTATATATTTGATAAATTCCTTGAAACCAACAAACGATTTAGATACCTAAAGTTAATTGATAAATCCCCTTTTTTTAGAAAACTTGCTACAGTTCAGCTAGGTATAAGTGCCAAACTTTTGAAATTATTTGGAAATAAGTAATGAGAAAAAAGATATTATTCATTGGTCCGATTGGAGACATTGGAGGCAGGGAACTAGAAACTGGTTTCATGGCAAAGTGTTTGTCCGAAGATTTTGATGTTGAAATACTATCTACTGGTAACCTTACGTCTAATTCTCAATTGTTTGATTTTGTATCAGCAAGAGAAGTTAAGACCTTAAATGAATGTATTTATAAGAAGAATATTTGGTTTAAGCTTCTAGCACAATTAAGTGCTTTAAAGTCAAAACAGAATCAAGATAAATATTCATATGTGAGCAACACAATAGCAAAAAGTATTGGTTATAGGACGTTTGCTATTAATCAATTACAAGAAAAAATAAATCAAAGTGATATTGTTGTTCTTTGCATGCAACTAACTAGTAATTATCTAAAAGAAATTGCTGATTATTCGCATAGTTTAAAAAAGCCGATAGTTTTAAGAACATCTACTACTATTAAAGAATCGGATATTGTAGCGATGAGTTGGTTAAAAGAGATAACATTATTTATTCATCATTCAAAATCCAATGTAAAAAAGTTAGAATTCATAGAAAACTATAATTACACCTTAATAGATCAGTGTACATTCAAAGAGGAGGAGATGCTTGAGATAAAGCCAGTAGAAACCTTCAATAAACTCTTGTACGTTGGCAGGATTTCAGAAGAAAAAGGTATAGTTGATTTTGTTAATATTTTCAATGAACTAGATACTGACTTAAATCTTAAAATTGTTGGAGATGGTGCACAGTTAGAACGACTAAAAGTAATAACAGAGTCACATAAAAATATTGAAATATTAGGATTTTTAAATCAAGATGAAATTGTAAAGCAAATTGAAGATGCTGATGCTATAATAATACCGTCTCATGAAGAATCCGGCCCATTAGTTGGTTTAGAAGCAATGGCTTCAGCAAGGTTGATAATCTCTACAAAGGTTGGCGCAATGCCTACCAGGTTAAAAGAATTGAAGAACCAATTCTGGTTTAATGTAAATGAAGTTAATTCGTTAAAAAAAGCGCTAGAAGACATTAAAAAATTAAGTAGCAATGAGATTACTGAAATTTCTATGGAAAATAGATTGAGATATCTTGATAAATATCAAAAGGACAAGATAAAAAGTCAATATAAAAATGCTATTTTTAAGCTTTCAAGCTAATCATTCAATTACAGTACCAAATCCCAAAAATATTTGATTAGTATCGTAATATTATGGACGTTGAAGTAATATTAATTTCTGAATTACCCTTGCCTTTCCATAAGGTAGCGAGTTGGACAAATATGTATCACTATTTGTTCCATAATAAAGGCCATCATTTTAATCATATTGTTTGTCCTGAGCCTCAAACTCATATAAAAACCATATCCTATCAATTTCTGCGAAAGACCAATGTTCTTGACAAAATAAAAAATAAGTTGCCGTCTAAAAGTTTATATAGCAATTATTTAGAAGCACTAGATAAAATTATAGAGCCCAATAAAAAGTATGTGCTTCAAATTATTGATAATAGTGGTATTGTAATACCAATCAATAATCATATAAGCGAGAATTATAATAGAAATGATTTTTACATACAGTACTATTTCCATGGTTTTGCTCCAATAGTTTCTCGTAAAAAAGGCAAAAAGTTCTTAGGAAGTATTAATGAATTATTCTTTTTAACGCGCTTAGCTTATAAGGAATATTTGAGTTTTTATGATGAATGTACATATAAAGCTAGAGTTATACATAATGGAATCGATTTGACTAGATTTAAGAGTATAACGGTCGAAGAGAAACAAACACAGAGGTCAAAAGAAGGTTTTTTAAATGACGAAACAATTTTCTTGTGGTGTTCTCAGGACAGACCTAAAAAAGGCTTGCACATAGTATTAGATGCATTTAAAAAAGTTCATTCTGAAAACTCAAATACTAAATTATTGGTTGCTGGTGTTAATCGAGAAATAAGTCAAGAAGGTGTTGTTAACCTAAAAAGAGTACCTAATGAGGAGTTGCCAAAGTACTATCAAATGTCTGATGTTTATCTGTTTCCTACATTATGGAAAGAAGGGTTTGGTATTGTCTTAGCAGAGGCCATGCATTGTGGCTGTTATATTATTGCTTCAGATCAAGGTGGAGTCAGAGAGGTGCTAGGAGATGGTGCATATGGAGTTTTGATAGAACATCCTAATCTTGTTTCAGAATGGGTCGATACCATGAATAATTCGATATTAGAATTGGAAAGACAAGGGAATAAGTTCAGAGACAGAATTCCTGAGGACTTATATAGTTTAGATAATTGGTGTAATGTAATAAACCGATTTATTGAGGAGGCAAAACAAAAACTAATAAGTTAGAGGCAATGAGAGTAGGAATGAATCCTCAAAAACAATCCAAGAAGATTGAGCTTGAATTTCAGCATCGTGTCATAATAGTTGTTTTTATCCCATCTTTAGATGGCTATTACAAAAACGTACTTGAGGTTTTTAAACTTTGTTTAGACTCCGCAATTGCAACTACAAATTCTAATTGCGCAATTACCGTTGTTAATAATGCATCATGTAATGAGGTCAGCGAGTTCTTAGAAACAAAACTAGAAGATGATAGTATAAACAGTGTTATATATCATACCAAAAACATTGGTAAGATAGACGCCTTAATTGGTGCAGCCAGATCCAGTAGAGAACCTATTATTACTCTTGTTGATGTAGATATTTTATTTAAATATGGTTGGCAGAATGAGGTAGAAAAGATATTTACTATTATTAAAAATGTAGGTTCTGTTTCACCAATTCCATGTAGAAATTTTAAAAATTACGAAACGTCTTCAACCTTAAGTAAAGTGCTCACCAAAAAGGTGAAATTTCAATACGAAGCCATACCAGAAAATCATAAAGCCCATAATGAATATTTAAAAAGTTTTCATTGGGAATTAGAAACAGATAAAAATGCCAAATGGCCTGTTATAGAATCGGGTGGTGTAAAAGCAATCGCAGGAAGCGGTCATCAAATTTTAAGTATGCGTCGAGAATTATTCTTTTCTACGGTACCGGTTGAACCTTCATTGATTTTAGTGGGTAATAATTCGGAGTTTTTGTATTGTGATCAACCGATTAATTATTCAGGTGGCATGAGACTCTCAACATATAATAACTACGCTTATCATATGGGAAATAATGTTGAGGACTGGATGCAGGAAGTTCAGAATAATAATTTGAAGTTAGCTAAATCCATATCAGATGATTTTAACAAATTTAATTTACCTAATTTTAAACCAAAGCCTATCAATTTCAATATGTATAGACTAAAGAAAAGAATTGTTCATAGACTATTTAATTTAATATATGGCAAAGGGTAATTCAGTATTTATTATTCCGGCGCGAGGTGGTTCAAAACGTTTACCTCGTAAAAACTTGAAGCAATTAAATGGTATTCCACTTATTGCCCATAGTATAAATTTTGCAAAACAAAATTCAGATATAGCGGAAGATATTATTGTATCGACTGATTGTAATGACATTAAATCTTTTGTCCATCAAATGGGTGTAACGGTTATTGATAGGCCTAAAGAGATATCTATGGATAACTCAACAACAGTCTCAGCATTAAAACATGTGCTTACTTGTTTAGATAAGAATTATGATGAGATTATTTTATTACAACCTACTAATCCTTTACGCCCAAAAGAACTATTAAGAAAGGCATATAAAGAATTTCTAGAAAATAATTGTGATAGTTTAATGACTGTAAGTCTTAATGATAAAAAATTGGGTAAAATTAAAGATGGTAAGTATGAACCCTTCACTTATAAAATGGGACAGCGAAGTCAGGATTTGGAACCACTTTATTACGAAAATGGATTATTGTATATCTCTAAGTCAGACCTAATATTAAACGATAAAATATTAGGAGATAACAATTTTCCATTTATAGTTGAACATCCTTTTGCATCTGTTGATATTGACACAATAGAAGATTTAAACTATGCTCAGTTTATAGTAAAAAACTATTCAGATGAGTAAACCAATAATTACTATAGCAGGTAGAAAAATAGGCCAGGATTTCCCTCCTTTGGTTATCGCAGAAATAGGGATAAATCACGAAGGCTCTTTAGATGTAGCCAAACAAATGGTTGATGCGGCTAAACGCGCAGGTATTGAGGTTGTAAAACATCAGACACATATTGTAGAAGATGAGATGAGTGGTGCCGCAAAGGAGGTAATACCGGGTAATGCCGATGTTTCAATTTATGATATCATGGAACGATGTTCTTTAAATGAAGCAGATGAAATTGCATTAAAAGATTATGTTGAAGAACAAGGCATGATTTTTATTTCTACACCTTTTTCTCGTGCTGCAGCAAATCGTTTGCAAAGAATGAATGTTGAAGCTTATAAAATAGGTTCAGGAGAATGCAATAACTATCCATTGCTAGAACATATTGCAAAATTTGGAAAACCAGTAATAATGAGTACTGGTATGAATACTATTGAAAGTGTATCTAAGGCAGTTGCGGTATTTGACAAATATAGTGTCCCAGTGGCCTTATTACATACTACAAATTTGTATCCAACACCAAGTCATTTAGTAAGATTTGGGGCAATGATGGAGCTTCAAAATGCTTTTCCAGATAAGGTTTTTGGACTAAGTGATCATACTCTAAATAATAACGCTTGTATTGGCGCAGTAGCACTTGGGGCTTCAATATTAGAACGTCATTTTACAGATTATATGTCACGAACTGGTCCAGACATTATCTGTAGCATGGATGAACAAGAAAGCCAAGCTTTGGTAGAAGCCAGTAAAGAGGTCTGGACAATGAGAGGAGGAACTAAAGTGCCAGCAAAAGAAGAGCAAGTGACTATAGATTTTGCCTTTGCAACTGTCTGTACAATAAAAGATATAAAGGAAGGAGAGGCGTTTACTGAGGATAATATTTGGGTAAAACGGCCAGGAACTGGAGAAATACTGGCTGAGCATTTTAATAATGTATTAGGTAAAACAGCAAAAAGAACAATCAAAAAAGATGAACAAGTTTCTTGGGAGGATATTAATTAAGGATCGTAGTTAGTAATGGATAATAGAAAAATTGTTTTCTTAACAGGAACAAGGGCAGATTTTGGTAAAATCAAAGGTCTAATCTCTGCTGTTGAGGATAAAGAACATTTTCAACCATACATATTTGTCACAGGAATGCATCTAATGCACGAATATGGCTATACATTACTTGAGGTAGAACGCTGTGGTTACGAACATATCCATACATTCAGTAATCATACACACGAGACCACAATGGACCTTACATTAGCAAAAACTATTGAAGGATTTTCGGCTTATGTAAAAGAGATTCAGCCAGACCTAATAGTTGTTCATGGTGACAGAGTTGAGGCTTTAGCGGGTGCTATAGTAGGTAGTCTAAATAATATTTTAGTTGCACATATTGAAGGAGGTGAGATTTCTGGTACAATAGACGAACTTATTAGGCACTCTGTTTCTAAGTTGAGCCACATTCATTATACATCGAATGATGAAGCCAAAAAACGACTTATACAAATGGGTGAACTGCCTGAATCCATATACACAATAGGCTCTCCTGATATTGATGTCATGTTTTCGGATGGTTTACCTACCATAGAAGAGGTTAAAAATTATTACGAAATTCCCTTTAATACCTATGCTGTGGCAATGTATCATCCAGTAACTACAGAAGTTGATACTATAAAGAGCGATGCCATTAATTTTGTGCAGGCTCTGAAACGTAGTAATAAAAATTATGTTCTCATATTTCCAAATAATGACTTAGGGAGTCAGTTTATTATAGAAGCTTATGCAGAATTAAAACAGAACCCTAAGTTTAGAATTTTCCCTTCAATTAGGTTTGAATATTTCCTGACGTTACTGAAAAATTCAGAATTTATGATTGGCAACAGTAGTGCTGGTGTAAGAGAGGCACCTTATTATGGTATACCTAGTATCGATATTGGCACAAGACAGAAAAATAGAGTTAAGTTGTCTAGCGTAGTTAATTGTGACGCTATTGTAGATAACATTGTTAATGCTATCGATAGAATAGGCTCAATTGAATTGAAAAAAATGCGGATATTTGGTTTTGGTGATAGTGCTTCCTTGTTCTTAAAAAGTTTAGAATCTAAAGACATATGGAGTATAGATCATCAAAAACAATTTAAAGATATAGATGACGCATAAAACTCATGTTGTTGTAATAGTTCCAGATGGTGTTGGTATTAAGAACTATCTGTATTCAAATGTATTGAGTTATTTAGCCAAACATTCAGAAATTACAATCTGGTCTTCACTTCCTGAAAATGCCTTTGATGAGGTAAAGAAAGTACACACTAGTTTAGATATTAATTATAAATATCTTCAATTACACAAAGAGTCAATCCTAACACGACTTTATAGAGAAAGTGCCACATATGCTAGGTTACATTTTTTTAAAAATAAGACTAATAATGAAACCTTGTTACTTAATTGGAGAAGGCCAAGAGGAAATTATAAGTTAAAACTCTTATACAGGTTTGCGGAGTTAGTTGGATCATGGGCAAAATCGAATTACCATAGAATTTTAAAACTTGAAAATCTAAGTAAGGAATATTGGTCTAAAAGTATTATTGAATCTTATAAATCGGAATTAAACGATTTAAAGGCCAACAGTATTTTTATTACCCATCAACGAGTAGCTGGTTTGATGCCTATTTGTTTAGCATCACAAGAGTTGGGTGTTAAATCAGTATCGGCCATATTTTCATGGGATAATTTACCAAAGGCTAGGCTTTGTGTTTCTGCAGACTATTATGCATTATGGAGTAATTTGATGGCTGAAGACATGGCTTTATTTTATCCGGAAATAGAAACAGAACAACTTAAAATTGTTGGTACACCTCAGTTTGAATTTTATACCCAAGAAAATAGAATTCTAGATAGAACATCATTTGCAAAAACTTATGGGCTGGATGCAAATAAAAATTGGATTTGTTTCAGTGGCGATGATGAACTTACGTCACCTTATGATCCTAACTATTTAAATGATATTGCTGATAGAATTTCAAAGAATCACAGGGATGTACAGTTGGTTTTTAGGCGATGTCCTGTAGATTTCACCAATCGTTATGATATAGTAATAGATAAGTTTAAGGATGTAATTTTTTCTATAGATCCTATTTGGCATACAGATTCAAACTCATGGGTGGGTTATTTTTCAAAGTATAGCGATATAGATTTGCAAGTAAATTTAGCCCACCACTGTCAAGGTGTAATAAATTTAGGTAGTACAATGGCATTGGATTTTGCATCCTCGAAGAAGCCATGTTTTTACCTTAATTATGATATCGTTAAAGATCCTAATTGGAGCACTGAATTCATTTATAAATATCATCATTTTGGTTCGCTTAAGGGATTAGATCCTGTAGGTTGGATTAATAACAAAGATGAAATTGACTCGGCCATTGATTCAATCTTAAATGGATCAGAACAATTGATTGAAGATAGCAAGAAGTGGATGGAAAGGATAGTTCAGTTTCCTATCGATGAAAATTCTGAGAAACTTTCAAAACTGTTAGTGTGATGCACATATGTTTTATTTCAAGCGAATACCCATTATGGAAATCAGGAGGAGTCGGCAGTTTTCTTCAAACTTTTAGCGGTGCACTGGTCAAATTTGGTCATAAAGTATCAATAGTTGGAATTGGTGATAAGCCAGTAGAGGAGCAATTAGATGATAAAGGCGTTAAGATTTATCGGTTGCCAGTTTCCACAGTTCCAATCGGGAAGTTTTTGTTCAATACTAATAGTATTTCAAAGAAAATAGAATTTATTAACCAAGAATCACCAGTAGATATTGTTGAATCAGCTGAATTAGGATTGGCATTTATCAAAAAGAATCCTTCAATAAAATATGTGATTAGATTACACGGTGGTCATCATTTTTTTGCCGAAAGTGAAAATAGAAAAGTTCATTGGTGGCAAGGATTTAAGGAAAAATTATCATTTAAAAAGGCAGATGGTTTTGTTGCAGTTTCTCAATTTGTAAAAAGTCATACAGCAAAGTATTTATCTTACAGTAACAAACCAATAGAAGTTATTTACAGTCCAATTAATACCGAACTATTTTCCCCTAGAACTTCTATAAAGAAACAAGTTAACAATATCACATTTGTTGGTACTATTTGCGAAAAAAAAGGTGTTAGACAATTGATAATGGCTATGAAACTTATTGCCAATAAGTTTCCGGATATTAAGTTAAATATCTATGGAAGAGAATGGTATTATAAAGATGGTAGTTCTTATACTGAAATGTTACGTAAGAAATATAAGGACATTGTTGATGAATATGTTACATTTCATGGTGCAATTCCCTTTGAGGAGTTACCGGAAAAATACGCATTAGCTAATGTTTGTGTTTTTCCTTCACATATGGAAACTCAAGGCTTGGTGGCACAAGAGGCAATGGCAATGCAGAAACCCGTTGTTTTTTCAACGCTTGGTCCTGGAAAAGAATCTATCAAGGATTATGAAACAGGTTTGTTGTGTAATCCACATGATATATATGATATAGCAGAAAAGGTAATTTGGTTTTTAGATAACGAAGACAAACAATTAACTATCGTTAGAAAAGCTAGGGAATTTGTTTTAAATACTTTTAATGTTAATACAAGCGTTGATAAGAACATTCTGTTTTACCAAAGACTAATTGAAGTTTAGAAATGACTTTAGCAATTTTCACATTAGTTCAGCACAAAGAAAATCAAGGAAAATACTTTGGTTATGCCCCTTATGTGAGAGAAATTGATATATGGAATTCTCATTTTAAGAAAGTAATAGTAGTAGCTCCTTTATCTAATACCACTGAAATAACTGATATAGACATTCCCTATACGCATCCAAATGTAAGTTTAGTTATAATGCCTGTATTCAAATTAAAATCAGTTGTAGGCGTGTTTAAATTATTATTCAACTTACCAATTATATTATATAGAATGTTCAGTGTAATGCGAAAAGCTGACCATTTACATTTTAGAAGCCCTAGTAACATTGCCGCCATAGCAGCCTTGGTTCAATTGTTTTTCCCAAAAAAGAAAAAAACGATGCGATACGCAGGTAATTGGGATCCAAAGAGTGAACAGCCATTAGGCTATAGATTTCAAAAAAATATCTATTCTAACCCTTTTTGGTCAAAAAACATGACGGCATTAGTATATGGAGCGTGGCCAAATGAAACTAAAAATATGCGATCTTTTTTTGCTGCATCATTTTATAATGAGGAAAAAGAAGAATTCAAAGAAAGAGATTATTCAAAAGTTTTAAAATTTATATTTATAGGAACTTTGGTGGAAGGTAAACAACCTTTAATGGCTATAAACATTATTGAAGGACTTAATAAACTTGGTTTAAAATGTAGATTAGAAATTTTTGGTGATGGTAAATTAAAGCCTCTCTTGGAGGAATATATTAAGAACAATTCTTTAAGAGAATCCGTGAGTCTTCATGGAAATGTTAACAAAGAAAAAATCAAGAAGAGCTTAAAAACAAGTCACTTTAACATATTACCATCTAAAAGTGAAGGATGGCCTAAGACACTTGCCGAAGGAATGTTTTTTGGAGTAATACCTATTTCAACACAAATTTCTTGTGTTCCTTGGATGTTAGATTATGGTAACAGAGGTATTTTAATCAATGATAATTTAGAAGAAGCAATTTCAGAAATTTATACTGTCATTAAATCAAAAAAATTAACTAAAATATCTGAGATGGCTCAAACTTGGTCACAGCAATACACTATTGAAAAGCAAGCTGAAGAAATTAATGATATACTAACAGAATGACTAAGGTAATACAATTAATAGACTCATTAGACGCGGGAGGTGCAGAACGTCTAGCGGTTACCTATGCCAATATGTTAGTCAAAGAAATTGATGGATCATTTTTGTGTACGACAAGAAAAGAGGGCTTACTAAAATCCTCATTAAAAGAAGAGGTTGGGTATTTATTTTTGAACAAAAAATCTAGTTTAGATTTTGCTGCATTAAGAAGATTCAACCACTATTTAAATGAGAATGAAATTAAAATTGTACATGCACATGCTACCTCTTTCTTTTTTGCTTCATTAGTAAAATGCTTTAACCCAAAACTTAAAATTATTTGGCACGATCACTATGGGAACAGCGAACAATTGACTAAACGACCCAAATTAGTTTTAAAGATTTGCTCACTACTATTCAATCAGATATTTTGTGTTAATCAAATACTCGTAAAATGGTCTCAGAAACACTTATGGTGTAAGAATATTGAGTTTATACAAAACATTGTAGTATTAGAAGAAGTAGATCCTATTACAAAACTTAGTGGGTTAGACGGGAAACGAATTTTGTGTTTAGCAAATTTAAGACCTCAGAAGGATCATTTAAATTTATTTAAAGCTTTTCAAAGGGTATTTGTTACCAATACTGACTGGACTCTGCATTGTGTGGGGAAGGATTTTGAAGATGCTTATTCTACTTCAATAAGGCAATTTGTAAATGAAAAGAAACTGAATAATTCTATTTATTTTTATGGAAGTAAGCCAGATATTAAGAACATAATTTCTCAAACTGAAATAGGTGTGTTATCTTCTAAATCAGAAGGATTGCCAATTGCAATGCTGGAATATGGTTTGGGGAATTTGGCCGTTATAGCAACAAATGTTGGTGACTGTAGGCAGGTTTTAGATTCTAACGAATTGGGAATTTTAGTAGAACCAGAGAATTATGAAGAATTATCCGATGCATTTACATATTATATAGATAATCCGAAGCAAAGGAAAACAGTATCCGTTAATTTTAATAAAAAAGTAAAAGAAGCCTATTCAAAAGAAAGTATAATAGAAAAACTCAAAATGTATTATTACAAATAACTTTAGAATTTTGGGATATAAATCAATACGAGGTAAATATAAAAAGAGTAACAAGGAGAATTATCTCACCTTAGTGCTTTTACATGTGTTATTGGCTTTTCTTATTCTATTTATTCCTGGATTTTCTAAAGTTTATTTTGTTTTTGTTGTATTGTATTTTTTATATCGCATATTTTCTGCAAAGGATGTTGATAAACCAAAAGAGGTAATATTTGCTTGTTGCTATGTTGTTGGTTCTGAAGTTTTGTTTAGAATGACTTCGGGTTCCTTCTTCTATGAAGGATCTAAATATCTCGTTATACTTTTTGGATTAATAGGTTTGGTTTATAATGGGTTGTCAAGTAAGGCATATCCATATTTGATTTATTTGGTTTTACTGGTTCCATCAATTATTGTAGCTTACCTTACTATAGGATTTGATTCTAATTTCAGAACTAATATAGCATTTGTATTAAGTGGTCCTGTATGCTTAGGAATTTCTGCAATTTATCTTCTTGACAAAAAGCTGTCAATGAGTGATTTTATTAACGCATTACTCTATATAAGTTTGCCAATAATTACCATGTCAATCTATCTTTTTTTATATAATCCTAGTATAAAAGATGTGTTACGTGGTACACAATCAAATTTTGCGACATCTGGTGGTTTTGGACCTAACCAGGTAGCAACTATTTTAGGCCTTGGCATGTTAGCACTTACCGTCAGGTTATTTATGAAGTCACCAACAATGACCCTTAAGATTTTTAATGGTGTATTATTAGGTCTTATTAGCTTTAGAGGCATTGTTACTTTTAGCAGAGGAGGTATCGTTACAGCTATTATAATCATCTTTGCGTTTTTATATCTTTTGTATAGAAAATCAACCAGCAAAATGAAAGGAAGGGTTTTCTATACGTTCTTTTTGTTTGGTTTGTTAGGTGCGGCCGTATGGATAATTAGTTCTAATCAAACTATGGGATTAATTGATAAGCGTTATGCAAATCAAGATGTTTCTGGTCGCGCAAAAGAAGATTTGTCTACAGGAAGAGTGACCTTATTTATGGACGACTTGCAAGGGTTTATTGAAAACCCAATTCTTGGAGTTGGAGCGAACGGTGCAAAGGAATTAAGACTTAAAAAAGGTTTAGGACTAAAAGCATCGCATAATGAATTAAGTAGATTGTTTTCAGAGCATGGCATGTTTGCATTTTTCATTTTATTAATTTTAGTGTTTATTCCATTACTTTATAGATTAGAAAATAGACGAAATATATTTTTTTATTCTATGCTTGGATTTTGGTTTGCCACGATAAACCATTCGGCCATGCGTATTGCTGCACCAGGATTTATATATGCTTTAGCACTTTTAAATGTTCAATATGACAAACGTCCTATACATAGGAAACGCATTATCAAAAAAAGGTAAAACTAGTACTACAATAGATACTCTTAGTAAAAAATTGAGTGAATTCTGTACCGTTAGTGTTGCCTCTAAAAAAACCAATAAGGTTTTGAGATTATTAGATATGGTTTGGTCAGTTTTCAGAAATAGTACTCAAACGGACTATGTTTTAATAGATACTTATAGTACAGCTAATTTTTATTATGCATTAATTGTAAGTCAAGTTTGTAAGTTGTTAGGGAATAAGTACATACCAATTCTACATGGTGGAAATTTAGAGAAAAGGTTAATTAGAAACCCAAAATTATGTGGTTTACTATTCAAGGGAGCTTATAAGTTAGTTACGCCCTCAAAATTTTTAAAATCTGTTTTCGCTAATCATGGTTATGATAATTCGATTTTCATACCCAATACAATTGAAATCGATAACTATAAGTTTAATAACAGAGAAATCAAAGAAATAAAATTGCTTTGGGTAAGATCGTTTTCATCAATTTATAACCCAGAATTGGCTATAATGGTATTGGAAAATTTAAAGAAAAAGGGATATTCATCAACTCTCACAATGATTGGACCAGAGATTGATGGTTCTTTGAAAAGAGTAGAGCAAATTGCAAATGAAAAAAAGTTGAATGTTCTGTTCACTGGGAAACTTTCAAAAAAAGAATGGATTAAGATCTCAGAAGGTCATAATATTTTTATAAATACAACAAGTATTGATAATACACCTGTAAGTGTAATTGAGGCAATGGCACTTGGATTACCTATTATATCAACTAATGTTGGAGGTATGCCATATTTAATTGAAGACACAAAGGAAGGATTACTAGTACCTCCTAATAATGCTGAAGCTATGAGTAATGCTATAATTGAGATAATTAATGATAATAGTCTTAAAAAATCTCTTGTTAGTAATGCTAGGGCCAAAGTAGAGAAATTTGATTGGGAAATCGTAAAACCTAAATGGGAACTTCTTTTGCAATAAAATTGTAATCTACTTTATACTTTATATCTTTACATAATCTCCCAGGATTAATAATGAAGCATAAAAAAGGTATACACTTTGAAGTGTCCGAACGAAAGGTTCTTCTACGGATCATGGATTTGGCAATGGTCTATTTGGGTATTTATGCTTTAAATTTATTCACTGATTTTGATTATTTATTATTTAGTGAAGAAAATATTATTCCTTTAATTTTACTGGGTCTTTACGTTACTATTTTTGGGACAGTTTTTGAGTTATATGACCTGCAACAAGCTAGTAAATTAGATATAACTGCTAGGAACATTATATTAGCGATATCTGTACTTGTTTTGTTCTATTTATTGACGCCATTTCTTTCACCAGTACTCCCTGAACAAAGAGTGCAGATACTTTATTTTTATCTAATATTAATTATATCTATTTTTTTATGGAGGATTGCCTACACTCAACTTATTGAATCTCCTCGCTTTTATAAACGCATTTTATTAGTTGGGGATGTTTCCAATATAGAAGGATTAGTAAAATCACTAGATACCTCAGATCCAAATTATAAGATTGTTGGCTTTTTAAACAGTGAAGATTCTGATGCGGAATCAGTGAAGTATAAGGGTTTAAAAGAATTTCCAGCCAAGGATTTCTTAGAGGTTATTCAGCGAGAAAGTATATCTGAAGTTTTAGTTGCCAGTTTTAATACTGAGGCAATGGTTTCTCAAGTTTATCATGATTTGATATTACTTTTAGAACGCGGTTTTAAAATACGTGATTATACTCAAGTTTATGAAGAATTACTTCAAAGAGTACCCATTCAATTTGTTGGTAAGGATTTCTATAAATACTTTCCATATAGCAGGAGCAACGAGAATAAGCTTTATAGGTTCTTTCAACGCACTTTTGACATAGTATTTTCGATAATTGGACTATTGTTCGGAATTCTTATTCTACCATTGGTTTTTTTTGGAAACCTACTAGGAAATAAAGGTCCGTTGTTTTATATACAAGAGCGTATTGGTCGTAACAGTAAACCATTTAAAATTATTAAATTGAGAACTATGGTTATAAACGCTGAGGAAGATGGTGTAAAATGGGCAGAAAAAGGAGATAAGAGAATAACAAAATTTGGACATTTTTTACGTCGATCAAGGCTAGATGAAATTCCACAATTTTATAATGTACTAAAAGGCCAAATGAGTATTATTGGCCCTAGACCAGAACGCCCATTTTTTGTTAATGAGTTGTCAAGAATAATTCCTTTTTATGAAATGCGTCATATTATAAAACCAGGCCTTACGGGTTGGGCACAAGTGAATTCTAGATATGGGTCTTCAATAGATGACAGTCTTATTAAATTGCAATACGATCTATATTACATAAAGCATCGAAGTTTATTTATAGACTTTAGTATTATTATTAAAACATTGAGTACAGTTCTCTATTATAGGGGACAGTAATTATCTTAGTTAAAGTTTTTTACCAGATAAAGATACCTTATAAACATGGCAATAAGTAATGGAATTAATGCTATGGCAAAAACTTGTACTCCAATTAACCAGTGAAGTGTTAATAGGCATAACATTATAATTAAAAACTTTAGATAGCCTTTCACCCAATTTTTCATGGTATTCTTTGTCAACTGACTGATTAAAATAAAATTCAGTGGAAATGCCCATAATAAATTATAATTATTAGCAGTTGCACTATGATCTGTTGCGAACCAGAGCAAAAAAAGTAAAATTCCAATTAAGCTGGTAGTGCTAAACAATGTAACATCTAACCATTTACTTCTAGATTTATTTTTGCTGTCCCTATAAGTGATAATAATTATAATGAATGCTAAAAGACTATTTATAAATAGTGGACTCAATAAAAATATAGAAGAATCTTCCTCAGCTTTTTTCTCATAAACGGTTGAGGACTGTTTTACTAATCCTTCTGCGCCATTCTTGGTAGCATTTTCGAAAAATGAATTGATATACTTTGGTAAGAACATATGCTCATCAGGTGTGGCATTTTGATCAATTACGGAACCAAGGGCTAAATCAATACCAAAACTTCCCCAAGTATTTTTATCCACGTGCTCGTAGATTAATTCTCTGAAGGTTTTCTGTTCAAAACCCTCAGGTGAATTAAATGTTATTGAGCTTTTAGTAACTGCTTGCGAGACATCTCTAATTCTAGTAGCACAATTGTCATAAAAGAAATCATAAAGATATCTTCTGTTTTCAGGCTTATAATTATTCTCTAGATAGTCAAATAAATCCTGTTTCTCGTTAGTTGATAAATTTAGTACTTGTTCCTTAACTGTACGGTTATAATAAACATAATGATTGTAAAAATCAGAATAATTATGTCTACTTATAAGGTAGTTTAATTTTCCTCTAGCAAATTTCAAATAAAAATTAGGTGCTCCAAAGTCATATTCTCCATAACCATAGGTAACATCAATACCTCGTGATTTATCTTTAATTCTGAAAGCATTATGACCAAAGGCGTCATTTAATGATCTACCTGGGCCAACAGTTAAAATAGAAATTTCCGCATTCGGAGAAAGTTTTATTTGTTGAGCACCAATAGAATCAATAAATAAAAAGCCAATGATTAGGGTAAAAATTAATCTCATAATTATCTAAAGATACCAAAGTCTATCTTTAATGAAAAGACATTAGAGTAAAGGGCAGCACTTTGATCACCAATATCGGTAAAGGCATAGTCTATTTGAATGCCCTTATACTTAAAGCCTACACCAAAATTTGGTTGAAATGTCAATGATTCAGAATTATCAATTTGAAGCTCGTTCTGAAAATTACCAACGCCACCTCTTAAAAACACAAGGTCTGTATATCCAAACTCAAATCCCAAAGCAGGATTTATACTCGCGAATGAAGTTGAAAAAACATCATTATTTTCTTCAAATCTTACAATAAGATTAGTTGCGGCTAATAAGGAATAATCATAATTGAATACCCACTTTTTTGAAACTCCTAATTGAAGTTTAGGAATTGTTATTTCAGTTGTTTCTGGTAGCTCCTGATTTTCACCTTCAACCGCACCACTGATTTGATCAAATTTGTCTTCATCAATAGCCCAAGCATTGTAAGTTGTTGTAATGTCTCTAGCCATCAATCCAAATTTCCAATCATTATCAGTTTCAAATTGTATACCAGCATCGAGCCCAAATCCCCATGAAGAAGCAAAGTCACCTATTATACGCCTTATTATTTTAGCATTAACACCATAGTTTAGACCATCTAAGGGTAATTTTCTGGCATAAGAGAAAGTAAGACCATAATCTGCCGTAGAGAATGTACTTATTCTATCATAATTAATATTACCTTGATCGTCAATAAGCTGAGTAGTATCTAAAATGTCATCTACTCCAAACCTAATAAGTGAAACTCCAACAGCACTTCTGTCGTCTAGTGGCATTGCAAAAGCGATATAGTTATAGTTTGCAATATTGGCAAAGTAACTAGAGTGCATTAGTGCCACTTGTTTGTCTTCAACATGTACGAGTCCTGCTGGATTCCAATAGCCAGAATTTACATCGGCAGTTTGAGACACAACCGCATTACTCATACCCAAAGATGCTGCATCAACACCAATATTCATAAATTCATTTGAATATTTTCTGGTGCTTTGTGCTGCAATAACAAGTGTGGTAAGTGTTAAGAGAATTACTAGGTAATTTTTCAACAGCAATATTTTTTTACAAAGATGCACAATATTTTCTATCTAATAAACTTCAAATACCAGTTCTTATTGTATGTGAAGGATAATTTGTGCAATTATTGAGATAGGAGTAAAATAGTTTTATATTTTTACGGAAAGTTGAAGAATGAATATCAAAAAACACATTCCTAATTTTATAACCTTACTTAATCTTTTTTCTGGTTGTGTAGCAATAGTTTTCGCTGTCTACGGAAATTTCGTTGTAGCGACACTCTTTGTTTTCATAGGAATATTTTTTGATTTTTTTGATGGTCTTATTGCACGAAAGCTAAATGTTCAAAGTCCATTAGGGATACAACTAGATTCTTTAGCAGATTTAGTAACAAGCGGTGTGGTTCCAGGTGTTATTATGTTTAAATTAATATCATTGACTGTAGATGCACCAGATTTTGCCTCTTATAATGAAAATTGGAATTCAGTTTTTCATTGGCAAGGTTTTAAATTATCTATTTTACCTTTAATTGGTTTTTTAATTCCGTTAGCCTCTGCATATCGATTGGCAAAATTCAACTTAGATGAAGACCAGCAAACGTATTTTAAAGGACTTCCAGTCCCTGCAAATACAATACTCATATTATCATTACCAATGATTTTAGAATTTCAGAATAATGATATAATGAATTCAATAATTATTAATAAATGGTTCTTAATTGGAGTTACACTATTGAGTTGTTATTTGTTGAATTCAAATATCAAATTATTTGCCCTAAAATTTAAGGATTGGAGTTTTAAAACTAATGCAATACGCTATATTTTCTTAATAATTAGTGTTGTTGCATTAATAGTGCTTCAATTTGCGGCACTACCGGTTATTATTATTCTTTATATACTGTTATCATTATCAGACCAGAAACAAATTAATTAAGAATTTAATAATTTAAATCAATGGCTTCAGGTTTATTTGCTTTACTAGATGACATAGCGACACTAATGGATGATGTTGCAACAATGACTAAAGTCTCAACTCAAAAAACAGCAGGAATTTTGGGCGATGACTTAGCTGTTAATGCAGAGAAAGCTTCAGGTTTCAGTCCATCAAGAGAACTTCCTGTTTTGTGGGCCATATCTAAAGGATCATTAATTAATAAAATCATCATTTTACCATTGGCATTTTTAATGAGTGCCTTTGTTCCAAAAATGGTGATTGTTGTTTTGGTGATTGGTGGACTTTATTTAGCCTATGAAGGAGCTGAGAAAATTTATGAATTCTTTTTTCATCGTAAAGAAGAAAAAATCCTAGCGGCACAATTAAATATATCTAAAGAGGAATTACTAAAAATTGAAAAAACAAAAATTAAATCTGCAATCATAACGGATTTTATTCTTTCGGTTGAGATTGTAATTATTGCCTTGGGTGCTGTAGTTGAAGAGTCCCTAACTAAACAAATTATTGTCGTTACTATTGTGGCTCTTATTGCCACTATCGGTGTTTACAGCATCGTTGCTTTAATTGTACGTATGGATGATTTAGGGTTTAAGCTTATACAAAATAGTAATTCAAAGACTGGATTCTTATATAATCTTGGTGTTGGACTAACAAAGGCCTTGCCTTTTATTATTAAGTCATTATCAGTTATTGGAACGTTAGCACTTTTGCTCGTTTCAGGTGGTATTTTTGTGCATAATATTGAATATCTCCATCATGTTTTAGAAGGTATTCCAAATATTCTGAGAGACTTTATTATTGGCCTTGTAGTTGGTAATATTTGTTTGCTAATAGTTAAGGGAGTAACATTTATTCTACCAAAGAAAGATAGCCAATAATTAAACTAAGTAGTTTATTACTAGTTTAGAATTCTAATTTCTTTTTTCGAAGTTCAAAATTCTGACCTAAATAAACTTTACGCACCATTTCATCGCTAGCCAACTCTTCGGGTACACCAGCTTTTAGGATACCACCTTCAAACATTAGATAAGTACGGTCTGTAATAGCAAGAGTTTCTTGTACGTTATGGTCAGTAATTAAAATACCAATATTTTTTTTGGTGAGTTTAGCCACAATACGTTGTATGTCCTCAACCGCTACAGGATCTACACCAGCAAAAGGTTCATCCAGTAGAATAAAATTAGGATCAGTAGCCAATGCACGCGCTATCTCAGTTCTACGACGTTCACCTCCAGATAGTAGATCTCCTCTGTTGGTTCTTATATGGCCTAAACCAAATTCTTCTATTAAAGATTCCATTTTCTCGTGTTGTTCCTTTTTACTCAGTTTTGTGAGTTGTAAAACGCTTAAAATATTATCTTCAATACTAAGTTTTCTAAAAACAGAAGCCTCTTGTGCCAAGTATCCAATACCATTTTGAGCACGCTTATACATTGGATATTTAGTTATATCTGTATTGTCTAAATAGATATTACCACCATTGGGTTTAATAATACCTACAATCATATAGAAAGATGTTGTTTTACCGGCACCATTAGGTCCTAATAAACCAACAATTTCACCTTGATTAACCTCAAGTGAAACATCTTTAACTACTTTTCGTCCTCCATAGGACTTCATTAAATTTTCGGCTCTTAATTTCATATTCTATAGAACAACGCTAAAAATAACAAAATCATATAGACAATTTTGTTAGTGGCTTAGTTTTATTAAAAGTTTAACCTTGGTTTTCGATTGCTTCCCAATATTCATGAGCTTTTCGCAGATGAGGTATTACAATAGTACCACCAATTAAAGTTGCAATACCTAAAGCTTCACTTACTTCAGCTTTTGTAACACCTACTTTATGCGAAGATTCAAGATGATACTTTACACAATCATCGCAACGTAATACAGTTGATGCTACAAGACCTAAGAGTTCTTTTGTTTTTTTATCTAATGCACCATCCTGAAATGCATTGGTATCTAGGTTAAAAATTCGTTTTACTATTTTATTATTATCTGCTAAGATTTTGTCGTTCATCTTAGAGCGATATTCATTAAATTCTTTTACTATGTCAGACATTTTTAATTTTTCTTTTTTGATTTTTAACTACTACAGCCGAAATATAAATACTTACTTGATATAATATTAAAATAGGAATGGCAACTATAACTTGACTTGCTATATCTGGTGGTGTTATTACCGCAGCTAAAATTAATACAATGACTAAAGCAAACTTTCGATATTTTTTTAAAAATACAGGTGTAACCAATCCAGCTTTAGTTAAAAAGTAAATTATAATTGGTAACTCAAAAACAAAACCAGAGGCGATTGCGGAGGATCGCACAATTGCTATAACAGAGCTCACATCAAACTCATTTGATATCATTTCACTTATTTGATAGTTAGCCAAAAAGTTAAGAGATAACGGAGTAACAATATAATAGCCAAATAATACACCAATAAAGAACAACATAGATGTTATAAATAAAAATCCTCTTGAATTTTTGCGTTCATTCTCCTTTAAACCTGGACTTATAAAACTCCATAATTGGTATATTACATAAGGAAATGCAATAATAAACCCTGCATAAATTGAGGTCCAAATATGTGCCGAAAATTGTCCTGCAACTGTTCTATTCTGAATGATGAATGGAAATTTTTCAGCGCAAAATGTAGTGTCGTTAATTCCAATTAATTTCGAAATACTACAAAGGCCATTATATGTTGGAAAACTCATTTTAGTTGGTCCAAAAATGATAACATCAAAAATGAAATTCTTGAAGATGAAAGCTAGTGTAGCTGCAATTAATATGCCTAAAGTAGCTCTAATTAAATGCCACCTCAAGTCTTCGAGATGATCTAAAAAAGACATTTCGTCAATATTCCTTGTCGCCATTATATAATGCCCTCTTTTATTAAATCGTGAAGATGTACAACACCTGCATATGTTCCATTTTGTTCTACAAGAAGTTGCGAAATCTCAAATTCTTCCATTATTTCTTTTGCATCAACAGCCATGGAGTCCTCAGAAATTCTTCTTGGATTATTACTCATAATATCCTTAGCTGTTAAATTGGCAATATCATTACTCTTGCTGAGCATTCGTCTCAAATCACCATCCGTTATAATTCCAATAATTTTATCATTATCTACAACTGCAGTCACACCAAGCATTTTTTCAGTAATTTCTACAATAACTTCCTTTATTGTAGCATCTAATCCAACTTGAGGTTTTAAATTTTGTGAAGACAGATCGTTAACTCTTAGGTATAAACGTTTCCCTAAAGCTCCTCCTGGATGATATTTTGCAAAATCTTTGCTAGAAAAACCTCTTAATTCAAGTAAACATACGGCAAGAGCATCACCAATTACCAATTGTGCTGTAGTACTTGTTGTAGGTGCTAAATTATTTGGACAGGCTTCCTGTTTTACAAAAGCATTCATAACATAATTTGCCTGTTGCCCTAAAAAGGAATCTTTATTTCCGGTAATTGCAATCATTTTATTTTTAGCATTCTTAATAAGGGGCACTAAAACTTTTATTTCAGGCGTATTACCACTTTTAGAAATGCAGATAACAACATCATCTTCTAGAATTAATCCTAAGTCTCCGTGAATAGCATCTGCAGCATGCATAAAAACTGAAGGTGTACCAGTAGAATTCAATGTTGCAACTATTTTAGTCGCAATTATAGCGCTTTTGCCAATTCCTGTAATAATAACTCTTCCTTTAGAATGATAGATTAACTCTACTGCTTCGGCAAACTCGTCAGTTAATAATTCAGATAGGTGCTCAATTGCCTCACTCTCTAATTTTATAGTACTTTTTGCAGTACTTAAAATGGATTGTTTTGTGTTCAAAACTAATTTTTATTGCTTTTTTTAGATTTAAAGAAATATGTTATCTTTAAACTTATTGCAAATGTATATAAAATACTAATAGGGATTAATGAGTATTGCAGAAATTGACTTACACTCGGCGCTAAAAAAATACTTTGGCTTTTCTGGGTTTAAGGGTCTTCAAGAAGAGGTTATAAAAAATGTTATAGTAGGCAATAATACTTTTGTCATAATGCCCACGGGTGGAGGTAAATCTTTGTGTTATCAATTACCTGCATTAATTAAGGATGGTACTGCGATTGTTGTTTCTCCACTTATTGCCTTAATGAAAAATCAAGTAGATGCTATACGTGCAGTTTCTGAGCATGAAGGTGTAGCTCATGTATTAAATTCTTCACTAAACAAAACTGAAGTTAAACGTGTAAAAGAGGATATTGTTAATGGTATAACAAAGTTGCTTTATGTGGCTCCTGAATCCTTAACAAAAGAAGAATATGTGGATTTTTTAAGATCTGTTCAAATCTCTTTTATGGCTGTAGATGAAGCACACTGTATAAGTGAATGGGGACATGATTTTAGACCTGAATATAGAAACTTAAGACATATCCTTAAGCGCATTGGTGATAATATTCCTATTGTAGGATTAACTGCAACAGCAACACCTAAGGTACAAGAGGATATTTTAAAGAGTTTAGGCATTACAGATGCAGTAACCTTTAAGGCGTCTTTCAATAGACCTAATTTATATTATGAAGTAAGGCCAAAGACCAAAAATGTAGATGCAGATATCATTCGTTTTGTAAAGCAAAATGAAGGTAAATCTGGTATTGTTTATTGCTTAAGTAGAAAGCGTGTTGAGGAGTTAGCACAAGTATTACAAGTAAATGGTGTTAAAGCCGTGCCATATCATGCAGGATTAGACGCAAAGACTCGTGTAAAGCATCAGGATATGTTTCTTATGGAAGATGCTGACGTTGTGGTTGCAACCATCGCCTTTGGAATGGGAATTGACAAACCAGACGTGAGATTTGTTATTCATCATGATATTCCAAAAAGTATAGAGAGTTACTATCAAGAAACAGGCAGAGCAGGTCGTGATGGAGGTGAAGGCCATTGTTTGGCATTCTATGCTTATAAAGATATAGAGAAACTCGAAAAGTTTATGTCAGGTAAACCAGTGGCAGAACAAGAAATTGGTCATGCATTATTACAAGAAGTTGTGGCATTTTCAGAAACATCTATTTCAAGGCGAAAATTTATTCTACATTATTTTGGTGAAGAGTTTGATACAGAGACTGGAGAGGGTGGAGATATGGATGATAATGTAAGAAATCCTAAAAAACAGGTAGAATCTAAAGATGAGGTTAAAACCTTATTAGAAACAGTTAGTAGCACTAATGAAAAATATAAATCCAAGGACTTAGTACAAGTTATTGTTGGCAAGTCTAATGCTCTAATTTCCTCTCATAAAACGGATATTCAACCCTTTTTCGGAATAGGTAAAGATAAAGAAGCACGATTTTGGATGGCACTGATACGTCAGGTCCTTGTGGCAGGATATTTAAAGAAGGACATTGAAACCTACGGTGTTTTAAGACTAAGTGAAGCAGGGAGAGCATTTATTGATAAGCCGAAATCATTTATGATGGCAGAAGATCATGTGTATGACGAGCAATCTAATGATGGTATAATAACCAATGCAAAGAGTAGTGGAGTTTCAGCTGATGAGAAACTGATGACCATGCTAAAAGATTTACGTAAACGAAATGCTAAACGCTTGGGTGTCCCTCCTTTTGTAATTTTTCAAGATCCTTCGTTAGAAGATATGGCATTAAAATACCCTATTACTGTAGATGAATTAAATAATGTTCATGGTGTAGGTGAGAGTAAGGCTAAAAAGTATGGTAAAGACTTTGTAGCTTTAATAGCAGATTATGTTGAAGAAAATGATATTGTTAGGCCAGATGATATGGTCGTTAAATCCACAGGTACTAATTCTGCTTTAAAACTGTATATCATACAAAATGTAGACAGAAAATTACGTCTCGATGATATAGCTTCAGCTAAGGGAATGGAAATGCCAGATTTTATCAAGGAAATGGAATCTATTGTTTATTCAGGTACGAAACTCAATATCAGTTATTGGATAGACGAGATTTTAGACGAAGACCAACAAGAAGAAATACATGAGTATTTTATGGAGTCTGATAGTGATAAAATCTCTGATGCTGTTGAAGAATTTGATGGTGATTATGAAGATGAGGATCTCCGTTTATACCGTATTAAATTTATTAGTGAGGTAGCTAACTAATTACTCTTCTTCGTCTATAGTATTAACATACTTTATAAAACTTAAATCACCTTTCTTAGTTTTTAATCTAATTTCAGTAATTCGTTCACTTTGTAAATTTATGATATCTGATTCTTCTATCTGAAAATCAATCTTAGTTATAAATCGTTTTGCTACCTGAGAAGGTTCAGACTCTAACTCTTGCATATCAGAATCTAATTCCAATTCAAAATCATCAGATTTCATTATTAATTTTGCACCATCAAATGTCTTGAATTTAAAAGAACCCACAACAACAGTTTGAAAAAAGTAATAACCACCTAATTCATTTAAACCTGCAAAAAGCACATTAGAATCTGATACTCCAAAAGGTGTATTCTCAATCTCAGAAATTATTTTTTCAATAGAGTCTTCAGGTTTGTTAGGTTTAGAATTACCACCAAATGCTGATTTTAGTTTCGACAAAGAAAATCCCATGAAATTCGTTTTGGCAAAACTAACTCTTATAACGGACTTCTCAAATATTACTACTTAATTCGTAAATCATAAATCATTGATTATCTTTGCACCCTTAAATAAAAGACAAAACAATGCAAGACGGATTATACGCAAAATTTAAAACAACAAAAGGAGAGATTTTAGTAAATCTTGAGTTCGAAAAAACACCTGGTACAGTTGGTAACTTTGTTGCCTTGGCAGAAGGGAATTTAGAAAATTCAGCAAAACCTCAGGGTACACCTTATTATGACGGTTTAAAGTTTCATAGAGTAATACCTGATTTTATGATTCAAGGTGGTTGTCCACAAGGCACTGGTACAGGTAATCCAGGATATAAATTTGACGATGAAATTCATCCAGATTTAAAGCATGATGCACCAGGTAAATTGTCAATGGCAAATGCAGGTCCTGGTACAAATGGGAGTCAATTTTTCATTACGCATGTTGAAACACCTTGGCTAGATGGTAAACATACTGTTTTTGGTAGTGTTGTTGAAGGGCAAGATGTAGTTGATACCGTTGCACAAGATGATATGATAGATGCTTTAGAAATTCTCAGAGTAGGTGAGGATGCCGAAAATTTCAATGCAATAGAAGCCTTTAGAACATTTGAAGGAGAAAGAGAAAAGCGTGTTGCTACTGAACGTGAAGCAGTAAAAGCTGAATTAGATAAATTAGCTTCAGGATTTGAAGAAACAAATTCGGGATTACGTTATAAAATCATACAAAAAGGTGATGGTAAAAAAGCAGAAAAAGGTAATATGGTTTCTGTACATTACAAAGGTCAGTTATCTGATGGGACTGTTTTTGATTCTTCATATAAGCGTAATCAGCCTCTAGATTTTCAAGTTGGTGTAGGTCAAGTAATTCCTGGTTGGGACGAAGGTATTTGTTTATTAAATGTTGGAGATAAAGCAAGACTAGTAATACCAAGTGACTTAGGTTATGGTGCTTCTGGTGCAGGTGGTGTTATTCCTCCAAATGCAACTTTAGTCTTTGATGTAGAGCTAATGGGTGTAAAATAAACACTAGTTGGTAACAATTTTTATATAGAATCGTCTCACTTTATAGTGAGACTTTTTTATTTTAACCAATCAAATCCATTGTTATATGATTATCAAGAAAATAGGCTGTTTAATAGTTATAGGATTCATAATGATGAGTTGTACAGGAAGAGTTGAATTTACCGAAGCATTTAAAAATGAATCGTCAGGTAAATACCAATTCAATGAAGACGAATTAATTTTAGTGTATTATGAAAACGATAAGTTACTGATGAATTGGAAAGAAGGTGTATTTGCACCTGTAGTTACAGATACCAATGAGATTTTCGTAGCCGATATGTATAAGAAACTAAGGTTTGTGAAACATCCAAAAACTAATAAACGTTACTTATCTATTGTATCAGAGGAAGATCCAAGTAATATTACTTATGATTATTTGAAAGTTCCAGATTCGTATAAGACACCTAGTACACATTTAGAAGAAGGCAACTATGAAGCAGCCTTAGCTGGTTATTTAAAGATAAAAGAAAAAGACTCTACAAGTTCTTATATAAGAGAACGGGATTTTAATAGCAAGGGGTATAGTTATATAAGAAAGAAAGAATATGATAAGGCAATTTCGGTTTTTAAAATAAATATTAAACTACATCCAAACAGTGCAAACGTATACGATAGTTTGGCTGAAGCCTATTTAAGAAGTGGTGATAGCCTAAATGCCTATACTAATTACAAGGAAGCGTATAGCCGTAATTCTGATAACAAAAGAGCTCTTAATTACATTAACACGTACAAACCAAAAGATTCCATCCAATAAGAGTTGAGATAACTAAAATTGATTTTGGATTTGTTTTATTCAAAAATGTAAAGTATGTTTGTCATATAGTAAAAAATAATTTACATAATATAAAATATATTTGTCTTATATGGAAACTAATAAAATAATGGAATGTGAAAGAAAACGGCTAAATAAAATTGCCAGTTTTAGATTACCAAATCAATTTATGACAATTGGTTTAGTAATTGTATTAGCCACAATTGTGATGATGTTTTTCAGAGCTTTTGCTATGGATGGCGAAACCGAATGGCTAAAATTATTATTGCAAAAATCACTTTTAGTAGGGATGCTAATAATGTCTTTATCGAAAGATAAAATTGAAGATGAGATGACCATCAATCTAAGGGCACAATCTTATGCTATAGCCTTTGTAGTTGGCGTTATTTATGCACTTGTAATGCCTTATGTTGAGTATGGTGTATCTAATGTTGTTCATTCTGGTGGTGAACCTTTTAAAGACTTAGGCGATTTTCAGGTACTTTTATTTATGTTAATGATTCAATTGATGTTTTATCATACATTAAAACGTTATAGATAATGCAAAATTCAATTAAAGTAGAGCGGGCCATATTAAATATTACTCAAGATGAACTTGCTAAAAAAATTGATGTTTCAAGACAAACGATAAATTCAATTGAAGCTAATCGTTATGTCCCTTCAACCGTATTAGCATTGAAACTATCTTTAATTTTTAAAAAGCCTGTGAATGATTTTTTTACGCTTAGTGAAGATGATTAAATCATAATATTTCCATTAGATCGATCATACCTTCAGTTGCTGTCTTAGCAATCACCTTAATATTGGGATGATTAACGGTTGCAGGTCTTGGGTCTATATAATAAATTGGAATATCAGAACTCACATAATGAATAAGTCCATTTGCTGGATATACTTGCATACTTGTGCCAATAATAAGCAATATATCTGCCGTTAAACAAATTTCTACAGCTTTTTCAATCATGGGAACATCTTCGCCAAACCAAACAATATGTGGTCTAAGTTGATAACCTTTATTACAAGTATCACCTAGCTTTAAATCCTTTGTCCAATATTTTATATCGCTTGGATTACCTGTGCTTCTAATTTTAAGTAATTCACCATGTAAATGAACAACATTGCTACTACCGCCACGTTCGTGAAGATCATCGACATTTTGAGTTACAACCGTAACTCTATATTTAGACTCGAGATTTGCGATTGCTTTATGGGCCTCATTTGGTTTTACTTCCATAAGTTGTCGTCGTCTTTGGTTGTAAAAATCTAAAACAAGTTTAGGGTTGGATCTAAATCCTTGAGGAGAAGCCACCTTCATTACATCATGACCTTCCCAAAGACCATCGTGGTCCCTAAATGTTTTTACACCACTTTCAGCACTCATACCTGCTCCTGTTAAAACAACAATATGTTTCATTATCTAATCGTTCAGGATTTACGTTTCCACTTTTTATATGGCTTACTTTTTACCAATGGATCTAACACATTCTCCCCAAATTCGTCTTTTTCTTCAAAAAATTCGGCAAGTATATCTTTATCATAACCCATTTCTATTAAGTTATCTGCAATATTTAATGCCTCATTAAATCTATTAAGGTAATTTAAGGTTATCATTGCGCCAATATAAGATTCAAAGAAATCCGGATAATATTCCATCATATAGTTATAATGGTTTTCTGCTGTTTCATAATCTCCATCAAGTAGGCAAATCTTTGCCTTCATAATTCTTAGGAAATTATCCTCAGTTTCAAAAATCAGTTTGTCAATGTTTTCATTCGCCTTTCTATAATTTTCTTTTAGTATGTTATAATCAATCAATTTGAGATATAGTGTTGGATCTTCTGGGAACAAGTCGGTAAACTCAGCCAAGTTTTTTTCATATAATTCATTGCTAATTTCTGCAGCGATACCTGATTTAAAAAGAAGAATGAACTTTTCTTTTGCCAGTTCACCACTTATTTTATCCATTTCATTATAGGCATTTTGAAATTCACCCTTGTCTACCATAGCCCTTGCTAACAAAAAATTATCGACATCAACTTTTTTATCATTGCCAAATAGTCTTTTCATAGGATTTTTAGAAGGTACAGACTTTATTAAAAAGCGTTGTAATGTTTCACTTAAATGCTCACCTGTAACATATATATAAATATCGTTGAACATTAACTGTCCATCTATTCTACAGACCATATAATCATGATAGTTTACACCTGTTTCTTCTGAATACAATCTGAAAGTAAAATAATAGGCCTCTTCAATGATATTGTATTCATAACTGATGAGATTGTAATAGGATCCATTTGTATTTCTCTTAAAATCCTAGTGGATAAAGTGTTCACAGCACCCTTTACACCTTGTATAAAACCTTTTGCAAATTCACTGTCTGTTTCTACAAGTTCATTATCAGTGATACGATTGGTAAAGCAATCGATATTAAACATATCATTAAAAGCTTCCGTGCTTTCACTATGAAAAGAGTTTTCAATAGATTCAGCTAAGGCAACGACCTTTAAATCATTTTTTTCATTATTTTCAATTTTCGTGCAGTCACAATCCTTGGATGATTCTTGCGTATTAATAAGTAGTGAAAAAGCAATAAAAAAAAGTAAAATTGGGGTTTTGTTAATTGACATTTGTTTCGATTATATTTGATAAATATAATCTTTTATGGCAGATTTAAAACTTCTCGAATACTTAGAATCCTATCTCACCGAGCATAGGCGAGAGCGTTTTGCCCAAGTTTTAGAACAGCGTACCAAATATTTTACTGTTGCCACTGAAGATGTATATCAATTACATAATACAAGTGCTGTAATTAGGTCTTGTGATGTGTTCGGTATACAAGAAGTAAATATTATTGAAGAGGTTAATACCAAACGTATCGATAGGGAAATTGCAATGGGCGCACAAAAATGGGTAGATTTAAATAGATATAACACCGTAAATCAATGTATCAAGGATATAAAAGCAAAAGGCTATCAAATTGTAGCCACAACACCACATGCAAATGACTGTGATTTAATTGATTTTGACATTTCTAAAAAGTCGTGTTTCTTTTTTGGTAGAGAAACCGAAGGTCTGTCACAGCAAGTTTTAGATGAGGCAGATTGTTACTTAAAGATTCCTATGTTTGGATTTACAGAAAGTCTTAATATTTCCGTTTCAGCTGCAATAATATTACAGCATGTGACTTCAAAACTCAGAAATTCTGTGATTCCATGGCAATTAACGGAAGAAGAACGCATTGACAAACGCTTCGATTGGATCAAAAAAACAATCAAAAATCACGATGCTATCGTAGAGCGATTTGCATCTGAATCTTAATTTTTCGTAACTTTAAAGAACTAACTAAATAAATCTAAGCATTATGATTATTGCATTATATGTAGTGCTTGCTATTATTGGTATTATTATTCTACTAACTATAATAGCGCCTAAAAACTACAACGTAAGTAGAAGTGTTACAGTAAACAAACCTGTTGAGGAAGTATTCAATTACATTAAATACGTAAAGAAACAAAACGATTGGTCACCATGGAAGAAAAAGGACCCAAAGATGGTACAAAGTTATGAAGGAGTAGATGGGGAAGTTGGTTTTATTGCAAAGTGGGAAGGCAATAAGGAAGTAGGTACTGGTGAACAAGAAATAACACGTGTTGTTGAGAATGAAACTCTTGAAAGCCAATTGCGATTCTTTAAACCATGGAAATCTCAGTCTGATGCTTTTATAACAGTCGATGCAATAGATAAGGAATCCACTAAGGTAACCTGGGGTTTTTCTGGAGTTAATAAACCTCCTACAAATATTTTCTTTTTGTTTTTTAATATGGATAAAACCGTAGGTAAAGATTTTGAGGATGGTTTAAGTGAACTCAAAGTTATTTTAGAATCTTAATAGTATTTTATGGTAGGATGGTTTGAGATTCCGGTTAATAATATGAAACGCGCCAAGCAGTTTTATGAAATCGTATTTGGTGTAGAAATCCAAGAAGTAGATTTTGGTGGTTTTTTAATGGGATGGTTCCCAGGAGGTAATGGTTCTAATGGTGCAACAGGCACATTGGTAAAGCAAGAATCCTACATTCCAAGTCAAGAAGGTACTTTGGTTTATTTTATGTCTGAAGACGTGCAAAACGAACTCGATAGAGTAGAAGGTGCTGGAGGTAAAATTTATCAGCCAAAAACCAAAATCTCAGATGAACATGGTTTTATGGGAGTTTTTATTGATTCTGAAGGTAATAGAGTAGCACTACATTCTAACGCTTAAAATCTTAGGCTCTACCTTTCTTTTTGCCTTTGTTACGCTTATTGTTACGACTTATGACCTTGTATTCTTCGTAGCATTCGCTAATGGCGTCTAAAATCTGAAGATCATTGGCAGTATTGATAAAGTCCTTAGAGTAGTTACATTGGTTAACTATTTCATCGAGATCATATTTGTTTACTTGTAACAAAACTAAAAGCATTTCGCGGTCAAAACGTTTAGCAAGTTGGTTTCTAATTTCATCATCATTCTTCATCTTTTTGAGCTTCTTCATTTCATTTGGCTTTTTGCCAAACATATTATAAAGAAAATCAGCCGGATTGAAAATAGCACCCAATACTTTAGTAGCAATATTTGGTCTACCTGCCTCATAACCTTGACCTGGCAAACCTGAAATACGATAACGGTTATTAGATTGTATTGGTACAGCCATCATATCTACCTTAAGATACCCTGTGAGCTGTAGTTGTTTTACGGTAACTTCTTCAAGCGCTAGGGCAAGCTCGGTCATGGTTATTTTAGTATTACCAAATTTAAGCCAGTCATTAGTTACTCTTACTTTAACGGATTTGTAACCTAAATAGGAAAGGAGCAAGGTATCATTAGCAACAGCCTTAATTTCAAAAATACCTTCATCATTAGTTGAGGTTCCTACAACCTGATTGATATTTACAATATTTACTTCACTTAATGGAGCATTAGTAGAACTACTAATAATCGTACCCTTAACGCGTGTAGGTAGTTTAGTATTGGTGCTGTCTTGACTATAGCTATTAACTGTAGTGAAACATAAAAATAAGATCAATAAATATCGCATGCACATCTATTACGGTGTAAATGTACTAAACAAAACGCAGTTTGCTGTAGGACTATTATAGATTTGACTTAATATTAACAAGATGTCTATTTTACCGTTTATCGTTATACATTAACCTCTAATGTTAAGAATCATCTTATTTTTTGCAATTGTTTGTATTTTCGTTTTTAGGGGATTGCATCAAATCCACTCGCTATTTTAAAAAATATTGAAAAAGACGCTTTTAATAATACTGCTCAGTTTTAGCTTCATGCATTGTGTTTTATCACAAGGTGAAGCTGCAAATTGGTATTTTGGTGTAAATGCTGGTCTCAATTTTAGTTCTGGAGCACCTGTTTTAGACTTAAATGGTCAACTTGCTACAAATGAGGGTTGCGGTTCAATTTCTGATGCCAACGGTGATTTACTTTTCTACACAGATGGTATTAGTGTATGGGATAAAAATCACAACCAAATGCTTAATGGGTTTGGTCTTTTAGGTGATCCGTCCAGTACGCAATCTGGCATAATTATACAACGACCAGGTTCCGATAATATCTATTACATTTTTACTGTAGACAGTTCTGCTGGTGATCATGGATTTAGATACTCTATTGTAAATATGAGTCTTAATAACGGAAATGGCGACATTACGTTAAAGAATGAAGAACTTTTATACCCAAGTACCGAGAAAATTACGGCTGTAAAACATGCTAACGGTATTGATTATTGGGTTATTACGCATGGTTGGAGTAACAACGAGTTTTTAGCATACCAAATATCACCACAAGGCATTAATCTAAATCCTGTAATATCAGCAGTAGGGACTGTACATGGCACTGACAACCCAAATGCGTTTGACCAAAAGATTGCCAATACAATTGGGTATCTAAAAGTTTCGCCTGATGGTAATCGTATTGCTAGTGCAAAATTTGGTGCAGATAGCAATGTGGAAATATTTAGTTTTAATGATAATACGGGAGTAGTATCAAATCCCATTTCACTTAACGATCAGTTTTATAGTAGCTCATCTGCCTCTGGTGCTTATGGCTTAGAGTTTTCTCCGAATGGTGAGCTGTTATATGTTTCAGATAAAAATTTCGATTTTCAAACAAACGAGGCAAGTTCTAGACTATTTCAATTTGATGTAAGATTTAATAATGCGAATGATATAATTAATTCGAAGACCTTATTATATGAGGGAGGTGATGAGCTAGGTGGATTACAACTGGCACTCGATGGCAAAATTTACGTTTGTAATTCAGGAAAAACTGCTCTTGATGCTATTAATAGTCCTGATACTTTGGGTCCAAATTGTGATTACCAAATAGGTGCTGTTGATTTAGGAGGACGGTTAGTTACCTTAGGATTACCGCCATTTGTACAATCACTATTTAATGCAACATTCAGTATTAATAATTCATGTTTGGGAAATGAAACAACTTTTGAATTAATATCTGAAGTAGACAACGCTTCAGTACTTTGGGAATTTGGAGATGGAACAACTTCAAGTTTGCAAAGTCCAACACATACTTACACTAGTCCAGGTGTCTACACAGTTAATGTTAGTGCATCATTCGCAGGACAATCCTTAGAATTAACAGAAGAAGTCATCATCTATGAAATTCCAATAGCCAACATAACAAGTGATTACTATCAATGTGAGTCCCAAGATGACAGTGGCTTAACTACGTTTAACCTCGACACCAAGATTGGTGAAGTTATGGGTACGCAAGATGCTAGTGTTTTTTCAGTTCTATTTTTTGATTCTGAAGAAAATGCGATTGTTGGTTCCAACCCATTGGACTTAATTTATGATATTATAGATTTTCAAACTGTGCATGCACGAATTCAAAATAACTTTAACCCAAGTTGCTATGATATTACTTCATTTAATCTGCAGGTATTGGATAGACCTGATATTATTGAAGAAGTAACATTTTATATCTGTGAAGACGAATCTATAGTTTTAACCGCAGATGCTGGATTTGATGCTTATGCTTGGTCTACAGGAGATCTTACTTCATCCATTGAATTAGGCATAGCCGGAACCTATACTGTTGAAATATTTAAAAACCATAACACTACGCTAAGCATTGCTTGTAGTACTACAAAGGTCTTCAATGTGATACAATCTGGATTGCCTACTATCTCTGATGTTCAAGTTGAGGAATGGCAACGTCAAAACAGTATTGCGGTTTTTACCGAAGGTTTTGGTGATTACGAATTTTCACTCGATAATTTCATTTATCAAGATTCCAATGTGTTTTCAAATTTAAATTTTGGAGATTATATTATCTATGTAAGAGATAAAAATGGTTGTGGTTTTGCTACACAAGCCATTTCAATATTAGGTTACCCAAAATATTTTACTCCAAATAGTGACGGTGACAATCCATTTTGGAGTATAAAACTTCCACCTGATGAAAATGACTTTGAAATATCAATATTTGACAGATATGGCAAACAACTAGCCACGCTCAATGCCACAGCTAGTGTTTGGGATGGTACTTACAATGGGAAATTAATGCCTACCTCAGACTATTGGTTTATTTTAAAACGACCAAGTAAAAATGAAATGCGCACAGGTCATTTCACTCTAAAGCGATAACACTTTTATCTACGCCTAGAACGTCTAGGTCTATCTGAAGTAGAACTGCTAGATTCTGAAGAACGTCGGTCTCCTCTAGAATCATTGAATTTTCTGTCTGCTCTATCATTAGAATGTCTATCGCTTCTATTATCATCTGATCGTCTTCGGTCTCTTCTGTTTCCAGAACCTGATGAACGTCTATCTCCTCTAGGATTATTATCAGAACGTCTTCCGCGTCCACCGCTTCGTCTATCATCTCTACCACGTCCTCTGTCTCGTCTTCCTCCACCACTACGCCCTCTGTTTTCACTGACTTCAACGTTTACAAAACGACTGTCGTGTTTGTAATCTGTAAAGAATGCTAAGACTTTTTCTTGTAATTCTTTTTCAGTATTAAAGAATGAAAAACTATCCTTAACATCTACCTTAAATACATCATCACGACCTAGTTCTAAGACTTCTTTTAAGAAATCTTTTAATTTCATCCAATCGAAACCATCTTTTCTTCCTACATTAATAAAGTAGCGTGTGTCGTTAGTAGATTTACCATAATCACGTCCACCACCATCTCTATCAGAACCTCTTGATTCAGATACAGTTAAATCTTTTGATTTTTGATAATAATTATAGAAACGATTAAATTCTACTGAAAAGAATTTTTTTATGAGTTCATCTTTATTAGTATCAGCAAATAGCTCATTAATACTTTCAAGGTGCTTATCAATTTCGTGATTAGTTTCCGTTGTATGGATTTTATTAGCTAAAGCCATTAATTGTACTTCAACAATATCAGTACCAGAAGGGATATCTTTTTTTTCGAATTGCTTTTTAATGATCCGCTCTATACTTTTTATCTTTCTAATTTCACTTTTAGAAACAATCACCATTGAGATACCGGTTTTTCCAGCACGACCAGTACGACCAGATCGGTGCGTGTATATCTCTGGTTCATCAGGTAATTGGTAATTTATAACATGCGTAATATCATCAACATCAATACCACGAGCAGCAACATCTGTTGCAACCAATGTCTGTATTTGCCTGTTTCTAAAAGACTTCATTACTAAATCACGTTGATTCTGACTTAAATCTCCATGTAGTGCGCCAGCCGAGTATCCATCCTCAATTAAGTTTTCGGCTACTTTTTGAGTATCGCGTTTTGTTCTACAGAAAACGACTGAGAATATCTCTGGATTAGCATCAGACAATCGTTTTAAGGCCTGGTAACGATCTCTTGCATTTACTAAATAGTATTCGTGAGAAACCTGACTTGTACTTTCATTTTTATTTCCTACCGTAATTTCTATAGGATCGTACATAAATTTCTTAGCAATGGTAGCCACTTCTTTAGGCATAGTTGCTGAAAATAACCATGTACTTTTATCATCTGGTGTGAAGGATAATATATCGGTAATATCCTCATAGAAACCCATATTTAGCATTTCATCTGCCTCGTCTAAAACACTGTAGCCTATTTTAGAAATATCAACCAAATTACGGTTTATCATATCTTTCATACGGCCTGGTGTTGCAACAATTATCTGTGCACCTTTTTTTACCTGTCTGGCTTGCTCTGTTATACTAGCACCACCATATATAGCAACTACATTTAGACCTTTGCAGTATTTACCGTAAAGCTTTAGCTCATTGGTAATTTGTAAACATAGTTCTCGTGTAGGCGATAAAATTAGTCCTTGTGTAGTACGACTATTAATATCAATTTTTTGAAGCATCGGAAAGCCAAAAGCTGCCGTTTTACCCGTACCAGTTTGTGCAAGTGCAACCAGGTCGCGTTCTTCATCTAATAAAACTGGGATTGCTTTTTCTTGGACTTCACTAGGTTTTGTAAACCCTAAATCCGTAATAGCGTTAAGAAGGTCTTGACTAAGACCTAGTTCTTGGAATGTACTCATTCTTTAATTTAAGTATTCGATTATGTTATGTAGTGTTACATAAGAAGTGAATCGACATACTTAAACCTGAACTTCTTGCAACACATCCTCACCCTGAGGAATCTGCGAACCGTTTCTAAAAATAAATGGTTTCGCTCAATAAAAGCGCAAAGATAGTCTTTTAATTGGATATACAATTTTATGAATAGCTTTCACATTTTAAAAAAAGTAAATGTTACCTTATTCAACAATTACTTTTAAGATTAATTTTTGGATATGAAGCCAGAACCGTATCTTGGAGTGATAATAGGTATTGTTCAATTTTGTTATTCTATAACATAAAATATAATGAGTTATGAATTGGGATGCGGTTAGTGCCATTGCAGGACTATTAGGTGCCATAGGAGTTATTATTACCTTAATCTACCTATCAGCACAAATAAAACAAAACAACAATCAGCTAAGTGGTGCGGCTACTACCGCTGTATATGAATACCAGCGAAAGCTGGTAGAAATATTAACTGAGGATACAGAATTATATAAAATTGCTTTACGAGGAAATGAAGACCTGAATTCTCTTAATGAATGGGAAAAACAAAGGTTTACTTTATGGTGTCTTTACGAAACTGGTATGTGGGAGATGTGTCATCAGCAATACAAACAAGGTGCTTTAGATGAGTCTATATATTTAGGGAAAGTTACATATTGGTTGCAATTGCATAGTTCACCAGGAAGAAGAGATTGGTGGAATACACATACAGCGATGATGAGTAGTGAATTTTACAAAGATATTTCAGCTCAGCTAGAATCAATTCCTGTACGAAAACTTAGAGAAACAAATCCTGTATTTAATTCAAGTATTCACGATTAGATTTTTTTAATTCTAAGAATAGCACTTACCATAGAAACATCTTATATTTTAGTTTATTTAATGGGTTAACTATTGATTCGATTTCATGGAATTAATCCAATCTTCCATAGCTTTAGGCGACATAATTTCTGGGTTGCCTAAATCTTTATCGTCAGCATTTAAAAGTTCTTTTGGCAAATCATTAATCAATAAATCTAGGTCATGGTGACTCTTTATATTTTCCATTACCACAGTGGCCATTTCTTCATTATGAGGAATCTTTCTTGCACGTACAGCTTTTACCAAACCTTTTAATAAAGTTTCCCAAGTGGTCATTGGTCCCTGTACAATTGAAGCAGATTCGGCGAATGAATCAATGAATGCAAAAGGTACTTTCGCAAATTCTTCTTTCATAGCTATTACACAGGCAATCCAATCGGAGTCAAATGAGAAGTCGTATACAGAAGGGTTTTTAAGTATTTCAGATAAAATGTCTTTGTGATATAATTTAAAAGCAGCTTGAGAATCAAGAATACCAAGAGAGAATATACTAACTCCAATCATGCGTTGCATATGTCGCAGTGCTTTAATACCAATTCCCCAGCGATTTTCTTGTTTCACCAAAACAGCATTGGGATCCTTTCGGTTACCAAGAACTACTTTATAACCTTTTTCTACATGTGGTTTTAATAGTAAACCAATTTGAGATAAATGCACTGAGTTATCAGCATCTGTATATATGATTAAATCAACGCCATCTTCAAGAGCTTTTTCACATCCTAAAAGTATGGCACCTCCTTTTCGAGAATCATTTGCTGAAGCCAGATTTTGTAAAGGTGGTTTATCTGCTGGTAAATGTTTTTGTAAAAAAAGAACTTGTATTTGATCTGCATATTTAGATTTTTTTCGAATGGATTCTGCTATATCACCACTTCCATGTGGGCAACCATCATCTACGGCATAAATTTCCCAATCAATTTTTGAATCTTTAAAAAGCCAGGCTAGTTGATCTACTTTAACATTTAATAAATCTTCACCATTAGGATTACTTTTAGTTTTCTTTAAAAGACGATTTTGTTCTCCCCACATAGCAAATACAACTCCTATTTTTAGTCGATGTTGACAAGAGCTAACATAGTCTTTGGAGTCAGTGATTTTGGCAGCTATCCGAAACGCTAAGGGAGAATTGGTGTCATTACCAATCTTAATAATTTCTGTTAAAGGAAAGTCGCTAATTCGGTTTATCAGGTTATAAAGATAGTCTTGATCTGCAGCAGAAGTTAAGTCGAAACTTTGCTTGCTCGATTGACATATTTCATTAAGAGATGGATTCATATTGTCAAAGATTAATGGCTAATATAAAACGATAATTGTAGTTAACTGTATGAGTTTAAAAATTTAATAAGTTGTTTTACAGCCAAACCTCTATGACCAATTTTGTTTTTTAGCTCAAGGTCTATTTGGGCAAAGGTGTGCTCATAACCTTCCGGTCTAAAAATAGGGTCATAACCAAAGCCTTTTTCACCTTGTTTGCTCTTGGTAATCTCACCTTTGCAAATGCCAGTAAACTCATAGTAGTTACCATTAAGATGAAGTGCTATAACAGTAATAAACTGAGCGTTTCTATTAGGTTTGTCCTCAAGATTTTTAAGAAGCTTGTCCATATTGTCATTGGCATTACGTTGCGGACCTGCATAGTGTGCTGTATCTACACCAGGTACGCCATTTAATGCCTCAACTTCCAAACCTGTATCGTCTGCAAAACAATCGTAACCATAATGGGTTTTGATATAATCTGCCTTTTGTTTGGCATTGCCTTCAATAGTTCCTGTGGTTTCTGGGATGTCTTCAATACACAAAATATCAGCTAAGCTCAATAGCTTTATATACTCTGGTACCAAGGACTGTACTTCTTTGATTTTGTTTGGGTTATTGGTAGCGAAAACAAGTTGCATAAATCAGTGTTAAATAGGATTTCAAAGATAGTTTTTATTCGGTTAAGCCCTAAAAAATAGGTAGTTTTACGATACATAAAAAATATGCTATGCGTTACTTATTCTTCAGTCTACTTTTTTCACTGCTATCTTATGCGCAAACCACCATCAAAAAAATAGAGGATCAATGGGTTTTAAAGGTAGATGGTGAACCTTTTGAAATTAAGGGTGCAACTTGGGGTTATGACAAGGATGTGGCTAATTATGATACTTATTTTAAGGATTTAAAATATTTGGGTGTAAATACCTTACGGCTTTGGGCTACGGGTAAAAATACTCCGGCATTAATGGATATGGCACATGCTCATGGCATGAAGGTGATGGTAGGTATTTGGATGCGTCATGGGAGACCTGGTATGGAAGATGACGATAGCTTTAACTACCTCACTAATAAGGAAGGAATAGAAGATCAATACAATAGTGCTATTGAGGTGGTAAACACCTATAAAGATCATCCTGCAACCCTAACTTGGGGAATTGGTAATGAGGTATATCTCAATATGGCTACAGACGAAGAGAAGCTGGTGTATTCTCAATTTTTAGAACGTGTATGCAGCGATATTAAAAAGATAGATAGTAATCACCCAATTTCATCAACCGAGGCATGGACCTTTGGTATGGATTGGTGGAAAGAACACGTACCCTCCTTAGACATTTATGGTCTTAACGCTTATGGTGCTGGCGCCAATTTTTTACAAGAAGAAATGGAAAAGCGCAATATTGATAAGCCCTACATTGTCACCGAGTTTGGTGTAACAGGTGAATGGGATGTAACAGAAGATAAAAATGGTGTAAAGATAGAACCCAACGATAAACAAAAATATGATGCGATTGCCAAGGGTTACTATGATTGGATCACAAATAAAACCAATTGTTTAGGTGTTTATGTGTTTCATTACAGTGATGGAACCGATTTTGGAGGTGTGTGGTTAATGACACATTTTAATGGCAGTTATAGACCACAATATTGGGCCATACGTGAAGCCTTTACAGGGAACAAACCAGAAAATTATGTACCTGAGATCAACAATTTTAATTTACCAGATAAAGCTTATGGCAGTGGAGAATGGGTACCAGTTGTTTTAGAAACTTCTGATAAAGAAAACGAAACTTTAGAAATGAGTTTTGGGTACAATCATCGTGTTGGAAGTAGACGATATAGAAATCAAATTTTACCCTTAAACCTTAGAGGTAATTCTAAGGATGGTTTTGAAATAGAATTGCCCAAGGTTAATGGTAGTATAAAGGTCTATGCCATGGTGAAGGATACCTACAATAATTTAGGCATTGCCTCTTCGTCTATTGTGGTACAAGATGCCATTGCCAGTGCTAAAAAATTCTTGGTACCAAAAGTAGAGCTACCGTTTTATGTGTATAAAGATGATATAGAGGTTCCTTATTTCCCATCAGCTTATATGGGTAATTACCAGGCTTTGGAAATTGATATGAACCACACGCGCGAAAAACACTCTGGCAATACCTCAATGCTTATTCATTATAAAGAAAAAAGTGGCTGGTATGGTATTGGTTTGGTAGATCCTGCCAATGATTGGGGCGATATTTTAGGAGGATATGACATTAGTGGTGCAAAGACCTTTAGTTTTTGGGCAAAGTCAGATTTTGGTGGTGTAAGTGCCAAGATTGGTTTTGGTTTAATTGGTAAGGACAAGACCTATCCGGATTCGGCGATTGAGGCTAAAGAAATTCCATTGGATTCTAAATGGCGCAAGTTTACCATTAAGCTCAAGAAATCGGATTTAAGTTTTATACGTTCTGGTTTTGTGCTGTTTGCCAATGCCTATGGTTCACCACATAAAATTTATATAGATGATATTGTTTTTGAATAGTATGAAGAGATCCGTGTTATCACTTTGTCTGGTATCTTGTTTTCTATCTCAGAGTCAGATTAAATATGAGTTTGATTATGCTTTGGAATATGAATATATAGATGCAAAAGACTCAACCAATAATCATAAAATAACTTACTATTCAAGTTCTAAGGCTAATAATTATATGATGTCCGTTAGAGATTTGGAAAGTAATAAACTTGGTGTTAATATGAATGATAACAAACGCTTTACATTAATCATTCAAGTTCATGAAGATGAATTCAACAAAGCTTATGTTATAAGCAATAATTGTGAAGGAATTTCAAAGTGGGACGGAAAGCGGTATAAGAAATATACTGAACGTTATAGTTTTAACTCTTACCAGGATACCATATTGAATGGTAAACTACTTTCTCACTACAAAATAGAGGCTTTACCAAAGAGTAGAGGTATTAAGGATAAATCGGCTTACAATTATTTTCTAGTAGATGAATCGAAAACACAATACTTACCAATGTTTAATCCTCCCCTTGATTATGAAATGTGGCTAAGGGACAAACCATTTTTAAATGGTATTATCGAAGAATATGGTAAGTATAGTAAAAAGCATGGATTCAGAAAGTATAAGCTAGTCAATGTAAAAAAAGTCAAAAAAGTATTTCAGATTCCTGAAAATTGTAATCAGACAAACTAAAGTATGCGTTTAAATATAAAAATCACTTTCTTTTTCCTTTTTATAACAAAAGTTTGCTTAGCACAAGATTGGATGCAAACACCAATACCTGGTATTGGTAACATTGAGTTTCCTTCAGATCCTGAAATCTTTGATCAAAACGGTGTTTTAATTTATAAGTTAGAGAATGATGATGCCTTTTATTTGGTATCCATTGCCCAAACAGATCCAAGCTATAATGCTGAAATAGAGGCAAATTTAGAAGAGTATTACGAAGGTCAATTAGAGGGAGTGGAAGAAGCTTCAGGAGGCACAGTTACCTTTAAACAAGATATTGGTATTGATGGTGTTAGCGCCATTGATGCGAGGATTTCGGGTGTTGCAAATCCGGAATTGCCAAGTTTACTTTTTAAACGATTTGTATATGTAAATTCCTTTAATGTTAGTGCGGAATTTAGACCTAAAAAAACCGATGAGCTTGAGTTTACAGCATTGAAAGATCAGTTTTTCAATTCATTGCAATTAGATGTGAGTGCATTAGGGTCTTCTATTGTCGTTGATGAGGTAAATGGTGAGAAAGATGCGTTTAAGAAAGGCTATGAAATTGGATATGTAATTGGCAGAATTGCATTTTGGGTTTTTCTGGTCATCATTGCCATATTGGTATTCTATTTTATTATTAGGCTATTGCGACCAAAGAAGAAAAAAGAACCAAAGGCTACAGCTTCAAAACCCGTAACTAAACAAAAGATTGAATGTACTAATTGTGGTAAATCCAATAGTACAGAAGCTAAGTATTGTTCACAATGTGGTTATACCTTGCCTAGAGATTAATTAAAATCAATGGTACAGCTTTTTGACTTGCCAAACCATTTTACGCGGTTTCTTGATGCAATTCTATAGATATAATCCCGTATCATTCTTGGAATAAAAGCTAATAGTGCTGCAACGCGTTGCCATTTCGGTATTTTAGAAACAATCTTAAGAAAACCATCGGAATGTGTTTTTACTCCATCCTTGTCAATTAAAATAACAGTGTCAAGTTCTTCTGTTGGAAAGCCGTGTTCTTTTAATAATTCATGGCCGTATATAGACTGAAATGCCACAAATTGAAATAGGTCTTTTGGAGCAAATTTTAATAACCAACCTACAACTCCATTACAGAGGTTACATTCGCCATCAAAAATAATTATGTCCTTTGTAATATGTCGATTCATAATCTGCTAGTTTATAAAACAATAGACGTAAACGGGGTTTCAAACTTTCAGCAATGAAATATTTAGATATTATTTATGATAATTATCAGGTGTATACCTTATTAATAATTGTATATTAGAGTTAGGAATTATTAATTAAAACAAGTACATATATGACGGTGAATTTTCAATATGTAAATACTGATGTTAGTGATACTTTATCAGAATTTGCAACAGAAAAATTAGAGAAATTAGCAAATAAATTTGAGTTTATTATTTCTGCTCAAGTTTATATCAAACATGACGACAAAGACTACCAGGCAGGAAAAATCTGTAACATCGAATTAAGTTTACCTGGTCCTAGAATTTTTGCAACATCGAATGAAAAAAATTACGAATTGGCAGTTAATCAAACTATAAGCGATCTAACGCGTCAATTAAAAAAACGCAAAGAAACTTTTAAAACACATTAATTATTAACTATAAACGCACAGGCGTTTAATTATACCAGAGGGTTTACTAATTATCTATGATGATAGGGTTGGTTCTTTAAAATAGTAAACCCTCTGTATAATTGTTCTATAAAAAATAAGCGCACCATCTGGTGTGAAAAGGTCATTTGAGATAATCCTAGTTTACCATTAGCCCTTTTATATACGGCTTCAGAAAATCCGTAAGGTCCTCCAATTACAAATATTAAGTTTTTTATCCCTGAGTTGAGGTGTTTTTGCAGATAGTTGGCAAAGGCCACGGAATCCATTTGTTTACCATTTTCGTCTAATAATATTACCACATCAGAATTTTGGGTTTTAGATAGGATGAGTTCTCCTTCCTTTTCTTTTTGCTGAGCTTCGCTTAGTTGTTTTATTTTTTTAAGATCTGGAATAATTTCAAATTCAAACCGAATATAATGACCCAAACGATTTTGATAATCTGCAATTAATGTTTGCAGATTGCTGTTATCTGTTTTGCCGATGGCGAAGAGTTTAATCGTCATAATTTCAAAGTTATACTTTTTTAGAAATTGATATTACGTTTTTCAAATTTTAATCTTTCAATTCCTATTTTTACAGTAAATAACTACGCATGATATCACAAGAGCAATTTGATAAAGAAATAAAATTAATTATTACTAATGCCATAAGAGAAGATGTTGGAGATGGTGATCATAGTTCATTGGCTTGTATACCAGATACAGCAAAGGGTAAAGCAAAATTATTAGTTAAAGATGATGGCGTAATAGCAGGCGTAGAATTTGCCAAAAAAGTATTTGCTTACGTGGACGAGGATATGACGGTTGAAACCTTAATTGAAGATGGTAGTGATGTGAAACATGGTGATATTGCATTTTATGTAGAAGGCGCATCTCAATCTATTTTAAAAGCAGAACGGTTGGTGTTAAATGCCATGCAGCGTATGAGTGCCATAGCAACAAAAACCAAAAAATTTGTGGACCTTCTTGAGGGCACTGGTACAAAAATATTAGATACTCGTAAAACAACTCCAGGTATTAGAGCTTTAGAGAAATGGGCCGTTAAAATTGGTGGTGGTGAAAACCACAGGTTTGCACTTTACGATATGATAATGCTTAAGGATAACCATATTGATTTTGCGGGTGGTGTGGCAAAAGCCATTAATCTTACTAAGCAGTACTTAAAAGATACCGATCGCGATTTAAAAATTATTGTTGAAGCTCGCAATCTTGAAGAAATTAAGGAGATATTAGATTGTGGTGGAGTGTATCGTATCCTAATTGATAATTTTAATTATGAAGATACTCGTAAGGCAGTAAAACTAATTGGTAACCAATGTCTAACAGAATCGTCTGGTGGTATTAATGAGCATACTGTGAGAACGTATGCAGAGTGTGGTGTAGATTATATTTCATCTGGTGCCTTAACACATTCGGTGTATAACATGGATTTAAGCCTTAAAGCCGTTTAATATATCACTATGACCAAACCTATAGAAGATAAACTCGATAAAATTCCTGTCCTCAATCTTATTGTTAAATTTTTCAAGAGAATAAAATTACCAGGATTTGAAGGTTTATCAATTTATGATCTCCTAGAACTTTATATAATGGGTATTGTGAATGGAGCGCTTACCACAAGGGCTAGTGCTATTGCTTTTAGTTTTTTCACGGCAATATTCCCTTTCTTGTTATTCGTCATCATTATAATGCCTTATATACCTATTGATGGTTTCGAAACCGAGTTTTTAGATTTTTTAAATTCATTTTTACCGCCTCAAACCTCTGATTTTTTCTTTTCAAACATTTTTGAGAATATAAGCGATGGTGGAGGTGCAGGACTGATTTCTACCATCTTTTTATTATCCATGCTGTTAATGGCTAATGGTGTAAGTGCAGTTTTCTCTGGGTTTGAGTATTCGTACCACGAGCAGTTGACCCGAAATGTGGTGCAACAATACCTATATGCTTTTGGTGTTTCTTTAATATTGGTCTTTTTGGTTTTGTTGACCGTAGCTGTATTTGGGTATTTTCAGATTTATATAATTCAGCCAATTTATGAAGGTATTACTGGGCAAGATGCTCTAAAGACAGATTCTGGATTAGGTTGGATTATTTTTGCCAAGTATTTATTCTTTGTTTTTATGGTATATCTGGCCACGGCAACATTATATTATTTCGGTACCAAAGAAGGTAGGCACACACGCTTCTTTTCTATTGGTGCACTTTTAACGACTTTATTAATCATACTAACATCGTATTTGTTTGGTGTTTATATTGAAAACTTTTCTCAGTATAACAAACTCTATGGTTCTATTGGTGCATTATTGATTCTGCTATTATACTTATGGTTAAATTCTAATATATTATTGCTTGGTTATGAGTTAAATGCTACACTTAGACGCTTAAGGAAGAGTTCTGGAGAAAAGACTAAGGGTTAGTATGGATTATTTCCTAGACGTCATACTGCCCATACCGCTTCAAAAGGCCTTTACCTACCACATCACTGAGGCTGAAGCCGATTTTATTAAAACAGGAATGCGAGTTGCGGTACCTTTTGGTAAAAATAAGATCTATACTGCATTAGCGTATAAAATTCATAATAATCCCCCAACAGCATACGAGGCAAAGACAATACATCAAATATTAGATGAGACCCCTATTATTACCTCCTCACAGCTTAAGCATTGGGAATGGATTGCCAATTATTACATGTGCAATATTGGTGAAGTGATGCGCGCTTCGCTACCAAATGCCCTAATACTAGAAAGTGAAACTATTCTTTCTCGAAATACAAGTATCAATGTAGATGATACAAGCCTTAAAGATGATGAATTTTTAATTTTTGAAGCATTACAATTTCAATCTTCCTTGAAGATTCAAGATGTAGTTTCCATATTGGATAAAAAGCGTGTACTTCCGGTTATTAAAGGAATGGTTGATAAAGAGATTTTGCATTTGCACGAGGAACTTTACGAAAAATACAGACCAAAATTGGTGAGATACGTAAAGCTGGACAATGCTTTTAAATCTGAAGCTAAATTACAGGAGTTGTTAGATGTTTTGAGTAGAGCACCAAAACAACGTGAGGTAGTTTTAACTTTATTTACACTTCAGGCTCAGAATAATAAACCGATTAAGGTTGCTGAGCTTACCAAAGCAAGTGGTGCTTCAACAGCCATTGTAAAGGCATTAATAGATAAATCTGTTTTAGAAGAGTACCATATACAAACAGATAGGGTACAATATGAAGGGCAAGATAATTCTGCCATTAAAAAACTCAGTGAAGTACAAAATGAGGCTCTAAATGCTATTGAAAATAGCTTTGAAGAGAAAGCCGTGACGCTTCTGCATGGAGTTACATCATCTGGTAAGACCGAAATATATGTTAGCCTTATTCAAAAGCAATTAGAGAAGGGTAAACAGATCCTTTATTTGTTGCCAGAAATAGCATTAACAACCCAATTAGTTGAACGTTTACAGAATTATTTCGGGGAGAAAATAGCGGTTTTCCATTCAAGATATTCGAGTAATGAGCGTGTTGAGGTTTGGAATAATTTATTAAACAATATGAGTAAGGCGCAAATTGTAATAGGAGCGCGTTCTGCAGTTCTTTTACCGTTTTCGAATCTTGGATTAATAATAGTAGATGAAGAACACGAGCAATCGTACAAACAGTTTGATCCTGCACCGAGATATCATGCTAGGGATGCAGCCGTGGTATTGGCAAATTTTCATAATGCAAAAATCTTGCTAGGCTCTGCAACACCTAGTTTAGAGAGTTATTTCAATGCTACAAATGGTAAATATGGAATAGTAGAATTAACTACACGCTACAACAACGTCCTTATGCCAGATATCGAATTGGTGGATTTGGCCGATAAGTACAAGCGCAAACGCATGAAAGGCCATTTTAGCGATCGGCTAATCCAAGAAATGTCCATAGCTCTTGAAGATGGTCAGCAAATAATACTTTTTCAAAATAGGCGTGGTTATTCCCCAATTGTAGAATGCACTACATGTGGTAATTCGCCTCAATGTCCAAATTGCGATGTAAGTTTAACCTACCATCAATTTAGAGATCAGTTACGATGTCACTATTGTGGTTATAATTCTGCAATGCTTAAGAACTGTCAGGCTTGTGGTAATGCATCATTAGATACTAAAGGATTTGGTACAGAGCAAATAGAGGAGGAGGTGAAGGTGTTATTCCCAGATCATAATGTAGCACGTATGGATTTGGATACCACACGTGGTAAATTTGGGTTTGAAAAACTGATTAACAATTTCGAACAAGGGGAAATAGATGTACTTGTGGGTACACAAATGCTAACCAAAGGTTTAGACTTTAGGCATGTTAAGTTGGTAGGAATTATGAATGCGGATAACTTGCTAAACTTCCCTGATTTTAGGGCTCATGAGAGAAGTTATCAGTTAATGTCTCAGGTTGCTGGTAGGGCAGGTCGCACGGATTTGAGAGGTAAGGTTTTAATTCAAACCTATAATCCACACCACAACATATTGCAACAGGTTTCCATTAACGCGTATAAAGACATGTTTAAGGAGCAAATGAATGATAGGTATAATTACCATTACCCACCAATATACAGGCTTATTAAAATCACATTTAAGCACAAAGACTATAACAAGGTAAATTTAGCGTCCGATTGGTTCGCTAAGTCACTTAGACAGGTGTTCAAAGTAAATGTTTTAGGACCAGAATTTCCACCTATTTCAAGGATTAGAAATCTTTATAACAAAAATATTTTGGTTAAAATACCACAAAACCAATCTTTAGCAAAAACAAAAGAAGCTATTAGTAAAATACATAATAGCTTCAATGCTGTAAAAGATTTTAGGCCTGTGAGAGTTGTTTTAAATATCGATAACTATTAGTTTAGCTAATGTTATTTAAAGCATCTACCAATTGTGTCTTTTTATTTCGACTCAAAGGGATCTCATAAGCACCAACTTCAACATTTTTACTGTTAAAGCGATCTATTTTGTCTAGATTCACAATATAAGATTTGTGAATTCTTAAGAATTTACCTTCTGGTAATTCTTTTTCAAATGCTTTCATTGTAGATAAAACGACTAGGCTATTTTCTTCAGTTACAACTTTAACATAATCGCCTAATGCTTCAATCCACTTAATATCTTTAATATAAACTTTACGTTTTTTAAGATTGCTCTTCACAAAAATGTGTTCGCCATCTGTTTCGTTAAAGTCTAATTTTAATTTATGCTGCTCAATAGCTTTTTCTACGGCAGTATTAAATCGTTCTTTAGTAATTGGTTTTTGAAGATAGTCGGTAGCGTCGTAATTAAATGCTTTAAAAGCATATTCGGTTTTACCAGTAACAAAAATAATTTGGGGTTTGTTGTTGAGTACATCTAATAGCTCAAAACCGTTTAATACAGGCATCTCTATATCTAAGAAGATAAGATCTACTTTATGTGTATTAAGACCGTTTTTGGTTTCTAACGCACTGCTGTACTCCGCAATAAGGTTAAGCGAGGAATGATTCTCGATTAACTTTACTATAGAGAGGCGCTGAATCGCAGAATCATCAACAACTACACAGTTTAAAGTCATAACATTAATATTTTATTAGGTTAAGATATCGACAATAGTACAATATTTTCGGTTAAAAAACAAATAATACCGACAAAGTGTAATATTTAACAAATTTTTTAGTGCATAAAAATGCGATATTTTAATATCAAAAACGTTGCCAAAATTAGAATAAATGTGTATTTTTGCACCCGTTTTAATAACAAACAAATAAATTATTATGAATCATTATGAAACTGTTTTCATCTTAAATCCCGTTTTATCTGAAGAACAGATAAAGGAAACAGTAAAGAAATACGAAGATATTCTTGTTTCTAAAGGTGCTAAGATGATAGCCAAAGAAGATTGGGGCTTAAAAAAGTTGGCTTATCCAATCCAAAACAAAAAAAGTGGTTTTTACCACTTATTTGAGTACACTGTAACAGGTGAAGCTATTGAGCCTTTAGAGTTAGAATTTAGACGTGATGAGCGTTTTATGCGTTACTTAACTGTAAAATTAGACAAGCACGCAATTTCTTGGGCTGAGAGAAGAAGAGAAAAAATGAAAGTTAAAGCAAAAGCAAAAGCGTAATTATGTCATCAATAGAACAACAAGCAAAAGGAAAAAAAGATGGAGAGATTAGATATCTAACTCCATTAAACATAGAAACGACTAAGGCTAAGAAGTACTGTCGTTTTAAGAAATCTGGGATCAAATATGTAGATTATAAAGATCCAGATTTTTTATTAAGTTTTGTAAACGAACAAGGTAAATTGTTACCTAGACGATTAACAGGAACTTCTTTAAAGTATCAAAGAAAAGTATCTGTGGCTGTAAAAAGAGCTAGACATTTAGCGCTTATGCCATATGTTGCAGATTTATTAAAATAAAATATCATAACAATGGAACTTATATTAAAACAAGACGTTGAGAATTTAGGATTTAAAGACGATATTGTAACAGTTAAGAACGGTTATGGTAGAAACTTTTTAATTCCACAAGGACAAGCTGTAATGGCTACAACTTCTGCTAAAAAGGTTTTAGCAGAAACCTTAAAGCAAAGAGCATTTAAAGAAAAGAAAATTATCGATGAGGCAAACGCAACTGCAGAAGCTTTATCTGGTTTAGAAATTAAGATTGCATCTAAAGTTGGTACAGGTGATAAACTTTTTGGTTCTGTAAATAACATTGATTTGGCGGCTGCTTTACAAAAAGAAGGTCATGAAATTGACAAAAAATACATCAATGTAGTTGGTGGTAACGTAAAGCGTTTAGGTAAATATGATGCTGTAATTAGATTACACAGAGAAGTAACTGTAGATTTACCGTTTGAGGTAGTTTCAGAAGCTTAATCCCTATACAATTATAATATAAGACCGTTTAGTATACTAAGCGGTTTTTTTATACCACATTAATGAAAAAGTACATCCTAATCCTCTTTTTGTCCGTTGTTGTAGTTTCGTGTAAATCCAATAAAAATGAAACTATAGTCAAATCTAAACTTGTTGAAGTTTTTAGAGCTTCTAACAACAATTATCCAAATATTAGTGTTCATAGAGGAGGGAAAGACATTTATAATTATCCTGAGAACTGTTTAGAAACCATAAAATATATAAATGACAGTATTTCTGCCATTTTTGAGATTGATGTCGCACAGACTAAGGATAATCAATTGGTGCTAATGCACGATAATTCTATTAACAGAACCACAACAGGAAGTGGATTAGTCAGAAAAAAGACTTATAAAGAACTAAATAAGTACAGCTTAATAGATGATTTTGGTAATAAATCTGACTATAAAATTCCTTTATTCACCGATGTTTTAAAATGGTGTAAAAAAAATAATGTTATCCTAACAGTTGATATTAAGCGTAGTGTCAAGCAAATTGATGTTATAAATGCAATTATAGAGGCAAATGCAGAAGATATATGTATTTTAATTACATATGACGTAGAACAAGCTAAATCTGCGTATAAATACGCTCCAGAATTGCTATTATCAGTTTCCGCAAGAAATCACGAAGAATTTGATAGACTGCTACAAACAAATATTCCTACAGAAAACATGTTGGCATTTACTGGTACGCGCTTATCACCGCCATCTTTATATAAGCGTCTTCACGAGAATGGTATTGTTTGTATGCTTGGGACTTTGGGCAACTTGGATAGACAGGCTAAAACTAGAGGAGATCAATTGTATGAGAATTGGAAATCTGAAGGCATTGATATTTTAGCAACAGATAGGGCATTTGAGGCATTTAATGCTGTTAATTAAAAGAATTAAATGAAATATTCAAGATTAACAAAAGAGCAATTTGAAGAATTACACCAAGAATTCATCAATTTTTTGGCGACTCAGTCCATAACGGCAGATGAGTGGGAGGAATTAAAGAAGAATAAACCTGAAACTGCAGAACAAGAATTGGATGTTTTTAGTGATCTGGTCTGGTTTGGTGTGTTGAGTAAAGTAGAGTATTTGGAACACATTTCTCCAAACCAATTGCATTTATTTAGGTGTAAGGAAAAAAACATGCATCTTATTGCCTTGAAATTAAAACATGATAATGTAGACCTAACTACAAATGATGGATTTCAATGGTTGCGTGATAACTTATTATCTGATGATATAGAATTTTACAATGCCAAAAAAGATTATTCAGAGGATAAGCACTTGGATATTTTTAAAATGATACAAACTGGAGCCAATATCACCAAAGGTGAGTTGTTTCAATATTTTGAGAAATTAATTCGTCAATAAAAATATCTTACTCGTAGCGAAGTGATTCTATAGGATCTAACTTGGCTGCCTTTGTAGCAGGATATAGACCCGAAATAACTGCAACAATAAAAGCTATACTCGTTGCCCAAATCATAGCTACCCAAGGTGTGGAGAACTGCAAATCAAAACCAGAAGCCACAGCCCAACCAATTAAAATTCCAAGTAATATTCCAAGAATTCCACCTAATTGACCAATTATTATAGTTTCCATAAAAAACTGAAACGCTATAGTTTTACTTTTTGCACCCATTGCTTTTCTTACTCCGATTTCCCGAGTTCTTTCGGTTACAGAAACCAACATAATATTCATCAAGGCTATCGTAGAACCAAATATTGTTATAATACTTATTATCCATGCAGCTATATAAAGTGCTGCAGTATTTTCAGCCACTCTGTTTAATAAATCATCACTTCGTTCAATACCAAAATCGTTTTTTTCTACAGGGTTTAATCCTCTAACATTCCTAAAGGATAAAATGGCGTCATCTTGAGCAGCTTCCATCATATCTTGTTTATCAACCTTTATACTTAATCCGTAGTTTATTCTCGGATTTGTAAAAATTGATCTTGCTTTTTGTATAGGAATAATGGCGCGTAAATCTTGGTTGTTACCAAAAGTTGCACCCTTTTCTTTTAAGACACCTATTACCCTAAATTTTGAACCTCTAACACTAATTACTTTATCTATTGGGTTTTCATCTGGGAATAACGCTTTTTGTAAATCGCTTCCGATAACGGCAACGGCATTACTATTTTCTATATCAAATACATTAAGCGAACGTCCATTTTCTACTTCAAGCCCTGAGTTTTCAATAAAATTTTCGTTTGCTCCTAAAATTGTCACTTCAGGATCTGTTTTAGTATTTTCGTATTTAACTTCAGCTCCTATGGTTCCTGTAAAAACAACAGCTACCTTAGTAAAAGGATAATCGTAATTATCTTCAAAATCTTTTACATTTCTATAGCTAATAACTGGATTTATTTTCTGTCGTTCCCTACTACTTTGACGCTGTGCTGTAAATTCGTAACGTTGAATATTAAAGGTATTAGATCCCATAGAAGAGAAATTACTAGAAATTGTATTTTCTAGGGCCGATACACCACTTAGTATACCCACAAGCGCCATAATACCAATGGCGATAATTAATACAGTTAAAATGGTTCTTAAAAGTTGACTTTTAATTGAACCAAATGCGATTTTAACATTTTCTCTTGCTAATGAAAACATAGAAATTTTCTAATAGTTGGGTTGTTTAAAAGTATAAGACTACTTAAACACTATAAAGTTACTATAAAATCAAAATATCTTGGTAATGCCTTTAAAATTTATAATATTTTTGTGAAAATTAATTGAGAAGATGGCTCAAAGACCAAGTATTCCTAAAGGAACAAGAGATTTTAATGCAGAAGAAGTAGCAAAACGAACTTATATAATAGATACTATTAAGGATAAGTTTGAGGTTTTTGGTTTTCAACCTATTGAGACGCCAAGCTTTGAGAATTCTGAAACCTTAATGGGGAAATATGGTGATGAAGGCGATCGATTAATATTTAAAATTCTAAATTCCGGAGAATATCTAAAAAAACTCTCAGACGAAGACTATACTTCAAAATCAGAACAGAAGATAACTTCAAAAATATCTGAAAAAGCACTTAGATATGATTTAACGGTACCTTTTGCACGTTACGTAGTTCAACACCAAAACGACATCGAATTCCCTTTTAAGCGTTATCAAATACAGCCGGTTTGGCGCGCTGATCGTCCACAAAAAGGACGTTTTAGAGAGTTTTATCAATGCGATGCTGATGTGGTTGGTTCTAAGGCATTATTTCAAGAAGTTGAGTTAATACAACTCTATGATGCAGTTTTTAATGCTTTAAAACTCCATGGTGCTACTATTAAAATCAATAATCGTAAAGTTTTGTCAGGAATTGCAGAAGTGATTGGAGCAAAGGATAAGCTCATTGATTTTACAGTTGCTTTAGATAAACTCGATAAGATAGGAGAGGAGAAGGTAAAAACAGAAATGCTGAGCAAGGGTATTGCAGAATCAGGTATTGCTAAACTTCAACCTTTGTTTGAATTAACGGGTAATTTTGGATCTCAAATAGAAAGTTTAAAAACGATTTTGGGCCCTTCTGAGGGAGGTTTGAAAGGTATTAAAGAACTTGAGTTTATAAATAAAGCTATAGAAGACTTAAAATTGAAATCTGCAAAGCTAGAACTAGATGTAACGCTTGCACGTGGTCTTAATTACTATACAGGTGCCATTTTTGAAGTATCAGCTCCTGAAGGTGTAAAGATAGGCTCTATTGGTGGCGGAGGTCGTTATGATGATCTTACCGGAATTTTTGGACTTAAAAATATGAGTGGTGTAGGTATAAGTTTTGGTCTAGACCGAATATACTTAGTGCTCGAAGAATTAGATTTATTTCCTGATACCATAACCGAAACCACAAAAGTGTTATTCATAAACTTTGGAGATAGTGAAGCCATGGCTTGTCTTAAAGTGGTTTCAAAGCTTCGTGAGAGAGGAATAAAAGCTGAGCTTTATCCTGACAGTGCCAAAATGAAAAAACAAATGAATTATGCCAATCGTAGAGATATTCCATTTGTTGTTTTAGTTGGAGAAGAAGAGTTAAAATCTGAAACCTTCACTTTAAAGGATATGATGAGTGGTGCACAAGAAAAATTAAATTTCGGCGAACTTTTGGATACTTTAAAGAAATAAAAAAACCCTGACCAATGGTCAGGGTTTTTCAAGGTTAAGATTTAAGATTTGGGGCAAAATTATTTAACCAGAACTTTTTTAGTAGATACCGAACCGCTTGCAGTATATAACTTAATAATATAAGTTCCAGTACTTAAATTCTTAACGTCATATTCAGAGTAACCGTTCTCCGAAATATTTTCTATTTGATGTACAGATTGTCCCAGGATATTGAACAGCTCGATAGAACTCACTTCAATAAGATTAGGGTTAATCAGTACAATTTTTTCTATGTCATTGGAGTAGAGTACATCCAGGGATTCACTCTCAATATCATCAATACCAAGGGCATCACCATTAACGCCGAATGTAATCTCGAAACGATCTAGATATTCACCAGCATTCAAGAAGATAGAATAATCGCTTGCTCTTAAATCGTGGTAGATCTCCAATACCTTATCGTGTAGATAGATATCTACATCACTTGGTACATTCTCCAATTTGTCAATTGTAATGGTATTTGTGCCATCCGTATCAGTTTTTATGCCAAGAGGATACACCGTATCAACTTCAGCTTCGCTATTTGCCTGTACCATATAGGCCTCGTCATTGATGATCCAGTACATATCGTCCATCTGCTCTTCTTTAAGAACAGCATCGTAGGCCCAGTCTACACCTTCTGTCGTATTTTCATCAATAGTCAGCAACAATTGCCTGTGAATGGTGTTAACCGAATTAAAACCGATCCTAAACTTCATTCTGTTATCAGATGCTACATTGTCATTGGAATTTTGGGCAGTAGCATTTCTTACAAATACCGACGATGCACCACCTTCTTTCTGGAATACACGCTGGCCGTTGTTGAAGTTTATCGTACCTGTGTTTTCACCCACTACGAAGAATCCTTGTCCTACTGGGATGTACCTTCCAGGTAATTTGGTAGGTGTACCACCAGTACCAACATCGGGATCGTTTGTTCCAATAGAAGCTGCAGCGACGGAACCAGAATAATTATAGGTTGCATACCCACCTTGGTATTCTGCTAAGACGTGCGATCCGCCTCCCCAATGTTCCCAGAAGTAAAGCGTACCGCTCAACAAAGGGTTGCTTTCAGGAGTAGATCCTGGGTCTGTATATTGTAGTTCAGGTCCGTTGTCCCTGATAAACTGATCGGCATCTATGGCCGAGGCATAAGGATTACCAACTAGGTAATCATTGCCTGCTGTAATAGTTAGGTTGATATCACCATTGTTAGGCTTGCCAAGGTACACATAGTTCTGTTCCGCTAAAATAACACCTGTACCAGGGCCTTTCATGGTGAAACCTTCACCAGCATTAAGGGTACCGGTACTTCTTACATGTTGCCAAGACGCATAGTTATCACTAGGTTGGTTGGCATATTTCCAAATCCAGTAATCCGCAATGGTTATAGGATTCGTTGCAGCACCGTCAAATCCTGATCCAGTAAAATTTACAGGATTAGTACCATCATAGAATATATCTTGTAGCGCATAGCTATAATTGTTTGTAGCAATATCTGTGTCTCCAACAGGAGCAGACCAGTAGTTGTAGGTAAAGGTATCAGCTGTACCTTGCTGGTCTCTTTCCAGTTCACCGTTCACTGCAACATCGAGGTCAGAATCTTCTTCCTGTATCAACTGAGACTCACCTTCAAGGTCTAATTTACCTGTAAGGCTCAGGTAATGCGATACGTTAATGGCGTGCCCAGTATCTGTACTGTTGTCACCATCTATGGTCAATTCATTCGCGTCAACATACAATCCAAGAACAGTTCTTATATCATTATTACCTGCTGGCAATGAAGAGTTGTCCATAGTGATATCGTGGGATGTCCTAACAATATTCCAGTCTACCGTAATAGTGTTATCAACAATTGAAGCTGTGCCTGGCAATACGTTTACGTCACCATTGGTCCATGTTGTGTCTGTATCCCAATCACCATTCTGGGTAGATTCATATGGTAATGGAGCAGTTTGTCTGTCTACGGTATCTAAGTTTCTTAATGCGCCCTGACGACCGTTGCCCGAAGCATCATCCGTATTGGTATAGGTGTAAATTGACATTGGGTAATATCCTGCCAAGTCTGTCCAAGGGATTGCGTCTATATCATGTTTGGTAATTGCAGAAGGTAAAACTTTACCCATTGCCTGACCTGAGTTATCCTCAATTTCCTGATTCATTACAAAGCGCAATTCGTCTTCAGATAAGGCAGTATCCCAAACTCTAACTTCATCGATGTTTCCTCTAAAGAACTGTGTAGGTGTATTTTTACCTGCAGCGGCAATGTAAAATGATTCATCATTTGCTAAGGGTGGTGTTTTTGCTGCAGAATTATCTTCAACACCATCTATATAAATCTTAACGGTGGTTCCATTATAGGTGACGGCTACATGGTGCCACTCATCATCTGGTATACTTGTAATAGAAGGTAGTATTTGGTTAGAACCATTTTTCCAATAGACTTGTATTCTGTTATCATCAATAATCCTTAAATCAAATCCGCCTGATGAAAACGAAGCATCTCTTTTTGAGATTATTGATTTGGTACCACTATCGGCTGCGTCACGCTTAATCCATGATGAAATTGTGAAGTTTGTAGGGTTGATATCTAATCTATCTTCGATATCTATATAATCAACGACACCATCAAAATAAACCGAACGCTCAACAATGACTTGAGGCGCATAGCCAAAAGTTACGTATTTGGTGCCATCAAAATCATAAGTGGTTTCTAAATTTCCACTTCCATCCGCAGTCATTATTCTATAATCTGCTGTAGGATCGAAAATTCCCGTATCAGAAATAAACATCAAATAACTTCCAGGAGGTGAAATGTTTCTGATAGCGTTTTGAGGTATACTTACTTTAACTTCCGGTATATCACCACCAGTCTCAACAAATTTCCAAGTACGCTGCATTGCCGTGAAGGTCACGTCTGTAGTTAGTGCAGGTGCAATACCAGCACTCATGTTCACAGTAATTGTTGAAGCAGCTAAGTTTAAGTTTGTACCATCGTTACCCCAAACTAAGAATTCTTTGTTTCCTAGGGTTGTAGCATTTAAGTCTTTATTTTCTTTATTAGTGTCATAGATGTCTGTAAGACCTACAGTTAAAATACCTTCAATTGGTCCTGTACCATCAACGGCATCATTTACACTACTGGATTGTTTTTGGTTCAATTCAGAGGCATCGTCTCTACCGATACCTGCAATATCATAATTATAAGCTGCAGCATCGGCAGATTGATCCCAAATGACTGTACCGTCACTATTTACATAATCTTGCGATGTACCATTTGCACCCAGTGTAATACCATATTTAATGGCCAAATACGATTGAATTCTATTACGTGCCTGTGTGGCGTCTCCATCATTTTGCGTTGCTGAATACGTAATTATCTCTGCTATACGACCATCAAAACTACCATTCCAGTATTGACTTCGTCCTAACCAATATTTTGTATTACCAACTGTTGAAAAGTCTGGTACATCATTGGAAATATTGCCTACAGTATTTGCGTTAAGAAACATATCTACTTCTGTGGCTGTGGCATTTTCTCGAATATTAATAATACTAACTTGGTTATAGTCATTGGAGCCAGTGGTATCTGCTCTACCATATCCCGGTCCTCCAACTCCAGAGGTTGTTCCTAGACAATATGTGAAATATTCACCTGAAAATCGACCAGTATAAGCACCATATCCAAAACCAGTTACATCTTCGGCTTGTGTACTATTTACTGTAGGATCTGTACTAGTAAAGGTATCCAAGGGAATCATTGATGTTGTGATTGTAGGATCTGGCATTATCACTACAAACATGTCTGTACTATTAAATCCTCCTGTACCTGTTAGTTCATCTCTACTGCCATTACTAATGATGTAGGTCATATCTCGGTTGGCCGTATTATTATTGTTTTCAAATTCAATGACAGGATTAAAGTTGAAATTTTGAGTTGCATTATCTCTATAAACTGGAGCTAACTCAGGTACCATGGTATTTGCATGGTTTCCTTTGCCATTATCAATCCACTCTGTGACATCAGTACCGTTTGTTCCTTCAGAGATACCATCTAACATATCTGCTTTTAACCATAAGTCAAGATTTGAGGTTACGCCACCTGGTCCTTCTGTTGGTGTACAATAAGTTGTACCTGTAATTGTTACCTCGTCTATATAAACTTGATCATCATTTGCACTAGCATTACACCGCACTCTAAAACGAGAAATTGTAGAGGCAGGGAATGTATAATCGGTGTCTTTGAGTGTTACAATTTTACCATAGAAAATAGCTGATGTAGTAGATTCAAAGTCTGCTGATTTTGCAGCAACTGATCCTCCTTCAAATATTTGAACGGTTGTCCATGTACTACCATTATCATCACTATACTCAATCATAAATTCTTCGGTGTCTTCAACACTTCTTGGTGCGAAGAAGAACTTAAAATCTACTTTGTTATAGCTTGAAAGGTCAAAAGCGGGAGAATCGAAAGAAGAAGCGGATCCCGTGGCATCATCATCTTGTACACGTAAACTCCAGCTACCTTGATAAGACCATGTTGCACTATTAACTCTAGACGCATCGACACCACCAGATGTCCAACCGTCTAAACCGCTTTCAAAGTCTGCAGTATGCACTACGGTTGTAGTACCACATGAAAATGATGATTTGTTTGTTTTTACGGCATCAATAGTTGACGTAATGACATGATTGTCAATCTTTAAAGATTCTTTACCTATTTCTTTTGTTGGATATGCATAAACACTGGATGTAAACACAAAAACAACGCATAAAAAGAATAAACCTTCTTTTAGGGCAAAAGTTTTCATAAGCGGTTAAATTTAGATTTGGGACTAAATTTCCAGGGTAATAGGTAGGCTAAACGTAGTGCTTATATCCTTTAAATGCAAATATATTCGATGAAATGCATAAATAATACCAAAATTTAAGTCAAATTTCTATTATTATGACCCGTTACTTCAGCTTTGGTCACAAAAAAACCCTGACTGTGTCAGGGTTTTTAAGGTTAAGATTTAAGATTTGGGGCAAAATTATTTAACCAAAACTTTTTTAGTAGATACCGAACCGCTTGCAGTATATAACTTAATAATATAAGTTCCAGTACTTAAATTCTCAACGTCATATTCAGAGTAACCGCTCTCTGAAATATTTTCTATTTGATGTACAGATTGTCCCAGGATATTGAACAGCTCGATAGAACTCACTTCAATAAGATTAGGGTTAATCAGTACAATTTTTTCTATGTCATTGGAGTAGAGTACATCCAGGGATTCACTCTCAATATCATCAATACCAAGGGCATCGCCATTAACGCCGAATGTAATCTCGAAACGATCTAGATATTCACCAGCATTCAAGAAGATAGAATAATCGCTTGCTCTTAAATCGTGGTAGATCTCCAATACCTTATCGTGCAGATAGATGTTTACATCACTAGGTACGTTTTCCAACTCATCAATAGTAATGGTATTGTTACCGTCAGTATCTGTCTTAACACCTAATGGATAGACCGTATCAACTTCAGCTTCGCTATTGGCCTGTACCATATAGGCCTCGTCATTGATAATCCAGTACATATCGTCTATCTGCTCTTCGTTGAGCACTGCATCGTAGGCCCAGTCTACACCTTCTGTCGTATTTTCATCAATAGTCAACAACAACTGTCTGTGGATAGTGTTAACCGAGTTAAAGCCAATTCTAAACTTCATTCTTTCGTCAGAAACCTGGTTGTCACTAGAATTTTGAGCAGTGGCATTTCTAACGAATACCGACGATGCACCACCTTCTTTCTGGAACACACGCTGGCCGTTGTTGAAGTTTATCGTACCCGTGTTTTCACCAACTACGAAGAATCCTTGACCTACTGGGATGTACCTTCCAGGTAGTTTGGTAGGCGTACCACCTGTACCAACATCGGGATCGTTAGTGCCTATCGACGCTGCTGCGACTGCACCAGAGTAATTGTAGGTTGCATATCCACCTTGGTATTCTTGTAGAATATGAGATCCGCCTCCCCAATGTTCCCAGAAGTAAAGCGTACCGCTCAACAATGGGTTGCTTTCAGGAGTAGATCCTGGGTCTGTATATTGTAGTTCAGGTCCGTTGTCCCTGATAAATTGATCTGCATCTATAGCAGAAGCATAAGGATTGCCTAATAGGTAATCGTTACCACCAGTAATGGTAAGGTTGATATCACCATTGTTTGGCTTACCAAGGTACACATAGTTCTGTTCCGCTAAAATAACACCTGTACCAGGGCCTTTCATGGTGAAACCTTCACCAGCATTAAGGGTACCGGTACTTCTTACATGTTGCCAAGACGCATAGTTATCACTTGGCTGGTTGGCGTATTTCCAGATCCAGTAATCTGCAATGGTAATAGGGCTTGTTGCCGCACCATTTAAACTAGCATTGTCAAAATTAACTGCATTAGTACCATCGTAAAAAATATCTTGTAGCGCATAGCTATAATTGTTTGTAGCAATATCTGTGTCTCCAACAGGAGCAGACCAGTAGTTGTAAGTAAAGGTATCAGCTGTACCTTGCTGGTCTCTTTCCAGTTCACCGTTCACTGCAACATCGAGGTCAGAATCTTCTTCCTGTATCAACTGAGACTCACCTTCAAGGTCTAATTTACCTGTAAGGCTCAGGTAATGCGATACGTTAATGGCGTGCCCAGTATCTGTACTGTTGTCACCATCTATGGTCAATTCATTCGCGTCAACATACAATCCAAGAACAGTTCTTATATCATTATTACCTGCTGGCAATGAAGAGTTGTCCATAGTGATATCGTGGGATGTCCTAACAATATTCCAGTCTACCGTAATAGTGTTATCAACTATAGAAGCTGTGCCTGGCAATACGTTTACGTCACCATTGGTCCATGTTGTGTCTGTATCCCAATCACCATTCTGGGTAGATTCATATGGCAATGGAGTAGTTTGTCTGTCTACGGTATCTAAGTTTCTTAATGCACCTTGGTTGCCATTACCTGATAAATCATCAGTATTGGTATAGGTGTAGATTGACATTGGGTAATAACCTGCCAAGTCTGTCCAAGGAATAACGTCTATGTCATTTCTAGATATTGAAGTTGGTAATTCATTACCCATTACTTGACCAGAATTATCAGAGATCTCCTGATTCATTACAAAGCGCAATTCGTCTTCAGATAAGGCCGCGTCCCACACTCTAACTTCATCAATGTTTCCTCTAAAGAACTGTGTAGGTGTATTTTTACCTGCAGCGGCAATATAGAAGTTCTCATTAGTTGCTACAGGAGCAGTTCTATTTGCAGTGTTATCTTCAACACCGTCAATATATAAGGAGACACGTGTACCATCATAAATCGCAGCAACTTCGTGCCATTCATCATCTGGAATGCTTGTATTTGATATTAAACTTTGGTCTGTACCATTTTTCCAAATTATCTCAATTCTGTTATCATTCAATATTCTCAAATCATATCCTTCTGTGAAGGTCGCGTCACGTTTAGATACTATAGAAGCTGTACCTGTATCGGCAGCATCTCTTTTAATCCATGCAGAGATTGTAAATTCAGCAGGATTTAAATCTAAACGGTCATCAACATCAATATAATCTGCTGCTCCATCAAAATAAACAGATCGTTCTGCTATGATTTGAGGCGCATAACCAAAGGTTACAAATTTGGTACCATCAAAATCATAGGTGGTTTCTAAATTGCCACTACCATCTGCAGTCATTACTCTGTAATCTGCAGTAGGGTCAAAAATCCCAGTATCAGAGATGAACATGTAGTAATGACCAGGAGGTGTAATATTTCTTACTGCATTTTGGGGTATGCTTACTTTAACTTCTGGTATATCACCGCCAGTCTCAACAAATTTCCAAGTGCGTTGCATGGCCGTGAAGGTCACGTCTGTAGTTAGTGCAGGTGCAATACCAGCACTCATATTTACAGTAATTGTTGAAGCGGCTAAGTTTAAGTCTGTACCATCATTACCCCATACTAAGAACTCTTTGTCTCCTAGGGTTGTAGCATTTAAGTCTTTATTTTCTTTATTGGTATTGTATATATCGGTAAGGCCAACTGTTATGACACCTTCTATAGGGCCGTCAACATCTGTAGCATTATTTATACTGCTTGATTGTTTTTGTATTAATTCAGAGGCATCGTCTCTACCAATACCTGCGATATCATAATTATAGGCTGCAGCATCTGCAGATTGATCCCAAATGACGGTACCGTCACTATTTACATAATCTTGCGATGTACCATTAACACCAAGAGTAATACCATATTTAATGGCGAGATACGATTGAATTCTATTTCGTGCCTGTGTGGCATCACCATCATTTTGAGTGGAGGAGTAGGTAATAACCTCTGCAATTCTACCATCAAAACTACCATTCCAGTATTGACTTCGTCCTAACCAATATTTTGTGTTTGCCACTGTTGAAAAATCTGGTGCGTCACTAGTTACATTACCAATGGTATTGCCGTTTAGATACATGTCCATGTCGTTTACAGCTCCATTGTGTCTTATGTTAATAATACCAATTTGATTATAATCAACAGTTCCAGCCGTATCTCCTCTTCCATATCCAGTAATTGGTGGTCCAGCTTGTGAGGTTCCTAAACAATAACCAAAATATTCATTTGTAAATCTTTGACTATATGCTCCATATCCAAAACCGGTTACATCCTCCGCCTGTATGTCATTTACGGTTGGATCTGAGCTTGTAAATGTATCTAGAGGAATCATAGTTGTTGTAATTGTTGGATCTGGTACGATCACAACAAACATATCAGCACTATTAAAACCACCTGTACCTGTTAATTCATCACGACTCCCGTCACTAATGATATAGGTCATATCAGAATTAGCAGTGTTATTATTGTTTTCAAACTCAACTACTGGGTTGAAATTTATATTATTTGTTGTATTGTCTCTATATACTGGTTCTAGTCCAGATACCATTGTAGAAGCATGATTACCCTTTCCGTTATCAAACCAATCAGAGACTAAAGCACCATCGGCATCTTCATCTACGCCATCTATCATATCTGCACGCAACCATAAATCTAAATCAGAGCTAACACCACCTGGTCCTTCTGTCGGTGTGCAATAGCTAGTACCTGTAATTGTGATTTCATCAATATAGACTTCATCATCAGTAGCACTGGCATTACAGCGTAACCTAAATCGAGATACTGTAGAGGCAGGGAATGTATAATCGGTGTCTTTGAGTGTTACAATTTTACCATAAAAAATAGCACTTGTTGTAGACTCAAAATCTGCAGTTTTCGCTGCAATAGATCCACCTTCAAAAATTTGAACGGTTGTCCAATTTGTACCATTATCACTACTATATTCTAACATAAACTCTTCTGTGTCTTCAACACTGTTTGGTGCGAAGAAAAACTTAAAGTCTACTTTATTGTAGTTAGATAAATCAAATGCTTGAGAATCAAATGAAGTTGTTGAACCAACTGCATCAACGTTTCTTACTCTAAGACTATAACTTCCTTGGTATGACCAAGTCGCATTATTTTGTCTAGAAGCATCTGCACCACCTGATGTCCAGCCGTCTAAACCGCTTTCAAAATTTGCAGTATGTACCACAGTTGAACCACATGGAGGCGGAACAAATCCGTTCCCTTGGATACTAAAAGTATATGGGTTTTCGTCAGAATCGTCATTTGCAATTGTAACTGTTGCTGTTCTTATACCCAACGCACTTGGGTCAAAGGTAATTATAAAAGTGGTATTGCTACCAGCTGTTATTGCATTGGAGGGTATTGTTGTTACTGTAAAATCAGCGGCATGTGTACCGCCGATTATTGCATAAGGCGAAGCTCCGGTAAGATTAAGTGTATTCGTACCTCCTAAATTCTCTATGATAAAAGAATTTGCTTGGGTACCACCTGCGATGTCAACATTGCCAAAATCTGTATTATCTGTTGTACTTGGCGTTATGTCACCTGAAACTATATTCGTGCCATTACCTGTTACATTAATCTCCGCTAATGGTGATGAAGCCGCAATAGTAATTGTATAGTCTTCCACCTCACCATAATTATGAGTACCACATGGTCCAACTGGAAGGTTTGCATCATCCATTATGACACGCATTCTAGTATTACCAACTGTTGCACCACCTGGAATCGTTATATTACCTAATTGTGGTGAAACAGTATCAGGACCTGCTGTAAATACTAGCTCACCAGCATCGGCAAAATCATAATCCTGGTTAAAATCAATATAAACTGCAAAGCCTTCGGTGTAAACTGTTCCTGTCCAAACTGGTGTTATAGATATTGGATATACTGCACCTTGTGTTAAAGATGTTGAAATTCCTGTAAAATCAGAATATCCAGTAGATGTAGTACCTCCTACAGAAGTATTATTTATTGTATTTAAAGTTACATTGCCTATATATTCAAAACTGTCATTGTTACCGTTTGCAGCACAATAACTAGGTGTGGTTCCTGTACCTTGGATATTAAAATTGTATGGGTTTTCATCACTATCATCATTAGCAATAGATACCGTTGCAGTTCTTAAGCCTGCAGCTCCTGGTGTAAATGTTATTTCAAAAGTCGTTGAACCGGATGATGCAATTGTTGCACCAGGAATTATTGTTATTGTAAAATCTGCTGCATGTGTTCCACCAATTGTAACATAAGGTGAACCGCCAGTTAAATTTAAATTTGTAGTTCCTAAATTTTGAATCGTAAATATATTTGCTTGTGAGGAAATTGTACTAACAGATCCAAAATCCGTATCGTCAGCTGTTGCAGGAGTAGTATCTCCATCTGCAATGGTCGTTGCGTTTCCTTGTACATTCATCTCTGGTCCCGAAGCTAAAGTTACCAATCCTGATAAATCAACGATTTGTATGTTATGGCTCATTGTGTTGCCACTTCTATGCGCCCAATGCGCAGCTTGTGTTGTAGAGTTTAAATAGTAGTTTCTCCAACCTCTACCATAAGCGGTACCACCACCACTACTTATAGATGTACCAACAATTAAAGCTTCATTTACATTACTCAATCCAGCTGATGTAATGTCTATTGTTGTTGCGTTTGCAGCATTACTCGTATTTGTATATCGCGTTACATTTAGATTGGTATTGGCCAAAACATGTACAAATTGACGGTTGGTACCATCTGATAAATGTCCTCCCGAAAATGTCCAATCTACACTTTGATTATTAGAGCCTGGTGCCATTACTGGCCAGTTATCTTCTATGGCTTGATTTACACCACTTGCAGCATTATCTGCTCTGTGATGACTAAACATAACAGCATCGCTCCATGCACTAACGTTTGTGGCTGTACCTGTACCGTCGGACCCATCTCTGAGTGTTATGGTTCCAGTATCTCCTGCAACATTTCCTGAGTCACCATGTAATACCGTCCAATTACTTCCTGTAAATTCAACAACCGTTACATAAACAGTTACATTATTTGTGTTAGTACCTTTTTGAACTCGTAGTGTTGTGGCATTTTCTAGATAAGCCACAGCAGTTCCTGTATCTGCACCAGCAGCACCATCATTAGTCAATATTCCAGTAATAAAAGGAATACAATCGTTAGCGTTTGTAATTCCACTTAAACCTTGTGTAACACTATTTGTTGCACCATTAAGCGATACCGCATAACGACCTCGCACAATCATTTCATTTGCACCTCCAACAGGACCTACATATTCCCATATGGACGTGTTAAATCTTGTATTAGAAGCTATTGATCCAGCTTGCCTATAATAGGTTAGGGTATTAGTAGCAGTAAGAACTCTTGCACCTGAAAGATCATCGGCTGCTAAGTTACCTCCATTTCCATTAACACCTGCACTAACTTTTCTGTTATTGTTAGCTAATGCAAATGCACTTGCAGTTGAGGAAACAGCTGTAAAACCAGTGTTTGAACCTCCTGTATTAGCAATATCGTCTTGTAAATGTTGTACATTATAATCTGGCGTTTGCGCCAGTGCACACACAGTTGTGAATAGCATAAGGACAAAAGCCCTTAGCTTGGGGTGGGTAATAGTTTTCATAAGCGGTTAACTTAGTTTGGGACTAAATTCGAAGCAAATATATACTGACATCCCATTAAATGCAAAAAAAATCGATGAAATGCACAATTAAATTATAACTATTTGAAAATCATATAATTATAATCTGTAAAAATCAAGGATTTTATTTGTCTAATATCATAAAGTGTTAAGAATGTAATGATTAGCTAAGTGAAAAAACTTAGGATTTTGATTTTTTCACTAGATTTTGTGCCAAATACCATCTGAATCAAGATAGAAACTACCAATATGATTAAAGTTGCATTCTTCGGGAGAAATAATAGAGAGGAAAGTAGTTTCGTTTGTTCTTTTATATAAATGATAATTTTCGCCGATTACAGGCTCAAAATTAAAAGATGCACTATAAACCAGATTATTAAATTCGTACTGCTCCATCATCTGATTGTAAGCAGATTTTAGCTCATTATACTTGGCTTGTATATGTCTGTTAACCTTATTAATGTTCCTGTTTTTCCAGGCAATAGAATCTGTAGAAGTAATAACAGGTGCCACCAAATCTGTTGCGTAAGGTTTTAGGTGTGCTTCATAACGCTGAGTTTCTGTATTATAAACAACTTGATCTGGTTTTTTCTCCTTTTTCATAATACTTACAAAGTATATTTATGGTGCAAAGTTAAGTAATACACTTTCATTTTATATAGGCTTTAATAATATATTATGAGCTTGGTGTTGCGATAATTTAGCATTTAATCGTCTAGTTTTTTACAATAATCCTAGATAAATTAGGGCTATTATTTTTTATAGAATAAATTGAGACATTATCGAAAAATCTTTATACAATTATTTATTTCATAAGAATTTAGTTACATTGGAACGCTTTAAATTATTAGCTATTAAAGATTTATGCTTAAAAATAGATATAACCTACTTGTCTTGGCATTCACTTTTTTGTTTGGATGTATTGGTGCATTTAACCTAGCAACCAGCATTTTAACTGAAAGTAATTTTAATGAGTATTGGACTTCTACAATATTTGAACTTCCACCTAATGCAACAATTTCTGGTACCGCTACCGTATGTTTAAATGAGACTCCCTTACCTCAAATAACCTTCACTGGATCTGGAGGAGATACACCGTACACTTTTGTATATACAATAAATGGAGGAGCAAATCAATCCGTTTCTACAACGGGTAACAATAATTCTGTTTCGGTAGATGTAAATACTAACGTAGCTGGTGATTTTGTATATGAGTTGATTTCAGTTACTGACGATAATAATGATACTGAGGTAGTTTCAGGAACAGCGACTATAACAGTTGCAGAACCACCAACGGTTAGTTTTACCTTTAATGATGGTGGATGTTCAGCAGACCCTGTAATGTTTACATCAAACGTAACAGGTAATGGACCATTCACTTACGATTGGGCTTTTGGTGATGGTATTAACTCAACAGACGAAAACCCTGAACATATATATGATGCTTTTGGTTGTGGTTTTTCAAACTACACTGCAGAAGTAACCGTTACTGACGCCAATGGTTGCAGTACTAGTTTTTCTTCAGTTATTAATGTAGAGCAAAGGCCAGATTTAAGTTTTGAAGACTTAGATGCGATTTTTACCGATCCATTTGATAACTGTGGTAATAACACGGTGGACCCTTCTTATACTGTTAATGTAGGAAACACGTCTACCTCAACAGCCTGTATAACAGGCTATGATATTGATTGGGGAGATGGCACTTCAGAAACAAATATTACATTCCCAATTTCACATACTTATGCCGAACTAGGATCCTTTAATATGGTCATTACAGGTTATGGAGATACAGGATGTAATGCTACTGAGACCATCCTCGTAAAGAATTCTAGTAATCCGGTAGGGGCGATTATAAGTCCAGGTAACACGGTCAATTTATGTTTACCTATCAACGAACTTGATTTTGCAATAGGGTCTTGGGGAACTAATCCACCTGACACCACTTATTTTATTAATTATGGTGACGGAACCACAGCTCAATATACGCAGGCAGAACTTATTGCGGCAACTGCCAATTATGATCCTAATAACCCATCTTTAGCTGATCCTTTTCCGATACCTCATGAGTATACCGAATCTAATTGTCCGGTTCCTTTTTATACAATTACCTTGGTTATTGCCACCTCTTGTGGACAAACTGTACTAACAGCAGGACCTATTATTATATTAGATCAGCCAGCAGTTGATTTTGAATTTGAAACGCCTGGCTGTGTCAATACAGAAATACAATTTACTAATACAACAACTGGTGGTTTCGGACCAAACTGTACCACAATAGCGAATCACTCATGGGATTTTGGTGATGGTACAACCTCTAATTTAGAAAACCCTACGCACATATATACAGCTCCAGGAACATATACTGTAACACTAATTGAAGAGAATTTTTGTGGTATTGCAGATCCGGTTCAATATCAAATTTGTATCGAATCAGATTTGGTTGCTGATTTTGCATTAGATAATAATAATGGCTGTATACCTTTTGATGTTAATGCTACCAATACCACTGATTTATCTGATTCCTGCGGTGGAGAAACCTATCTATGGGAAGTGGCATATGCACCTGATTTTTGTGGCACATTTGCATCATGGAATTTTACCAATGGTACTACTGAGAATTCAGAAAATCCATCGTTCCAATTCAACAGTGCTGGTACCTACCAATTGACTATGACGGTTACTAACACTTGTGGCGATTATACAACAACGCAAATTGTTGAAGTGAAGGAACCACCAGCATCAACCTTAAATACCATACCTGATTTTTGTGGTTCAGCATCTATTAATCCTGTTGCCAATGTACAGGTGTGTGCACCTGCAACTGAGACTATTACTTACAGCTGGACTTTTCCTGGTGGTACACCGGCAACTTCAGATCAATTAGATCCCGGTACAATTACATATGCTTCAGTTGGTGATTATACAGTTACTTTTGAAATTACTACGAGTTGTGGCACATCCATAGTTTCAGAAACATTCTCTGTTAATGATATCCCTTCCATAACAAATACAGATTTATCTCAAACCATTTGCTCTGGGACACAGTCTAATGAAATTAGTATTACTTCAGATTTCCCAGGTACAACTTATACTTGGACTTCAAATAATCCTGTCGGTTTAACAGGCTATATACCAAATGGAAATACGGATACCATACCTGCTCAAACACTTGTAAATACTACAAGTTCTGACATTACATTGATTTATACCGTTACACCTGAATTAAACGGTTGTATTGGTTCGCCTATAAATTTTGAAATAATTGTAGAGCCAGCACCGCTAATTTTAACGCAACCTATATCAGATGAAGTGTGTTTAAATGGTACAACCAATGATTTAACGGTGACCTTTCAAGGTACAGGTACAGCAGTTTATCAATGGTATGAGAATACGGTAGATGACAATACAACAGGTACACCAATAGCAGGAGCAACAACTGTAAATTATGCACCACCAACGGATACAGTGGGTACAACATATTATTATGTAGTCATTACATTCTCTACAGGTGGTTGTAATGAAATTACCTCAAACACGGCTTCTATTGAAGTTGCAGATGCCGCACAATTTGTAGCACAACCATTACCAACACAATCTATTTGTAATGGAGGTACAGTGAATGCCCTCTCTATTAACTTAACAGGTGGAATTGGTACTGTAAACTACCAATGGTATTTAAACACAATAAATAATAATACAGGTGGTACTTTAATTCCAGGAGCTACAGCTTCATCATACACACCTCCAGTTTTTAATACAACAGGAAGCTATTATTACTATGTAGAAATTAGTTATACTGCTAATGGTTGCCCAGGACTTTTAAGTGATGTTGCTGAGGTTATTGTTGTAGATGATCCAGTTATCTCATCTCAGCCGATTACCACCCAAAGTATTTGTGAAAATACAACCTCTCAAGATGTTGAGGTTCAAATAAGTGGTGGTTTAGGAAACATTTCTTATCAGTGGTATGTTAACACCATAAATAGTAATGTAGGAGGCACATTGATTACAGGTGCAACTAACGCAAATTATACACCACCAACCAATACAGTTGGCACATTATATTATTATTGTGAAGTGACACAAGATGTGTCGGGTTGTGAGGTGATCAGTGATACAAGTGAAGTAGAGGTTAACCCAGGAGCTCAATTTACAGCGCAACCAATTTCAGATGAATTGTGTATAGGTGAATCCACGGCATCACTTGTGGTATCATTTTCAAATGGTACAGGTACACCAACCTATCAGTGGTATGAAAATACAATTGACGATACAACTTCAGGAACACCAATTACTGGTGTAACAACAAACACTTATGATCCGCCTGTTAACACAGTAGGAACCACCTATTATTATGCTGTTTTAACTTTCAGTTCTGGTGGATGTTCTGAAATAATTTCTCAAACGGCTGAAATTATAGTGAATCAAACACCAAGTGTTTCTGATGGTACAGCATTAATATGTAGTGGCAATGCATTTAATTACATCCCAGATACAACATCTGGTGATATTGTTCCGGCAAATACCACCTACACGTGGACAACACCAGTGGTAACACCTGTTGGTTCTGTAACAGGAGCAACAGATCAATCTACAGCTTCAACAACAATAAGTCAGATATTAGTAAACACCACAACGAGTCCTTCAACAGTTACTTATACCATTACGCCAACTTCAGGAGATTGTGTTGGTGCCGATTTTGAAGTAGTTGTTACCGTTAACCCTTCAATTTCAGTAGCCTCAGCAGTAATTAATAATATTTGTTATCAATCTAATAATTCATCTATTGAAATAGATATAACAGGTGGTGTACCATTCACAACAGGTAATCCGTATACTATAAATTGGACTGGGCCAAATGGGTTTATAAGTACAGATGAAGATATTTTTAACCTCGAAGCAGGTACTTACACATTAGATATAATTGATGATGGCGGTTGTCCGTATTCTGAAACCTTTACAGTGACAGAACCAGATGAGCTTACGTTTAGTTTTGTTGATTTTGATCCTGAAACCATTTCGTGTTTTGGAGCTAATGATGGAGAAATAAATGTTGATGTTGCTGGTGGTACAATGCCATATACTTATACTTGGACATTGGATGGCACACCATTTTCAACTGATGAAGACCTTTCAAATTTGGGTCCAGGCACTTATAATATTACAGTGACAGATGCCAATAATTGTGGACCAATAGAACTAACCTTTGTAATAATTGAACCAACAGAACTACAAGCCACTTTAATAACACAGACTAATATTATTTGTTTTGGTGAAGATACTGGAGCTATTGAGGTTAATGTTGTAGGAGGAAGACCAGGTTATACCTATTCTTGGACTGGACCAAATGGTTACACAAGTACAGATCTAAATATAGATTCCTTATTTGCAGGTTTTTACAACCTTACTGTTACTGATACATCCAACTGTACGGATACCTTATCGGTTGAGGTACTACAGAATGATCAAATTGATATTGATGTTACCACGACTGAAATAGAATGTTATGGTGATAATGATGCGTCAATTACTATAAATGATATCACTGGTGGAATTCCGCCATATACTATTGAATGGAGCAATTTCGGAACAGGAAATAGTCAAACTAATCTGTCTGCTGGAATCTATATTATTACGATTACCGATTCTGAAGATTGTGAGCGTGCTTTTGAAATAGAAATAGAGGAAGCACCAATTTTCTTAATTGATCCTTTAGTGACACAAATGTCTTGTGCTGGTGAAAATGATGCAAGTATTGTATTGAATTTTCAAGGTGGTATTGATCCAGTAACAGTTGTTTGGGATGATGATCCTAGTGCTGGCGTAGAGCGTAATAATTTAGCTCCTGGTAATTATTCGGTAACAATAACGGATGGTACACCTTGTGTTATCCAGGAAAGTTTTACCATATTTAATATTCTGCCTTTACAATTATCAGCAATTATTACTGATGCCTTAGATTGTGACGATACCAATAGTGGTGCTATAAACCTATTGATTGAAGGTGGTACACCACCATTCACTATTGCATGGTCTAATGGTGCATCTACAGAAGATTTAGACAATATACCACCAAACACTTACGTGGTTACAGTTACGGATGCTAACGGATGTGATATAGAAGGAAGCTGGGATGTCAATCGTTTTGAGCCATTAACACTGGATGTAGACACACAAACCGACGTAGATTGTGATACCAAAACTGTAGAACAGACTTTTGTAGCTATGGCAAGTGGAGGCATACCTCCATTTCAATACACGTGGTCTAGTGGAACGGTAAGTGGACTCAATAATGAACTAATGACTACAGACGAGGAAGGTCTAGTAATGTTAGAAGTTACCGATAGTCAAGGTTGTACTACTAATTTTAGTTTTAACGTTGAAATACCAGAATTAGGTGATCCTGATTTTGATGTCTCTTCGTTTGGATTCTTAAATTTTGGTGTTTATTCTATTCAAGATCCAATTGAATTTACCAATACAGCTACGGGAGACTATGTGAGTATTTTATGGGATTTTGGCGATGGAAGTTTTTCAGCTGAAGAAAATCCGGTGCATACGTATTTTGAAGTCGGAAGCTATATTGTTACACAAACCGTGACCTATCCATTTGGCTGTGTATACGAACGTGTCATTACACTCGTTGTAGAAGAAGGTTATAAACTAATTATGCCGAATGCCTTTACACCCAACGAAGATGGTCTAAATGATTATTTCGGTCCTGTATTTAGAGGGTTAAATACCTTAGAGCTCAATATTTTTGATACTTGGGGCAGTTTAATCTATTCAGAATCTGGTGATGATATAAGAGGATGGGACGGTACTATAAAAGACGAAATTGTCGAAAACGGAAATTATTATTACACATTCACTGCCAAGACATTCTATGGTGACGAAATCAAAAAACAAGGTGCCTTTGTATTTATCAAGTAAAACAAGAATGAAGTTAAGACATATAGCCTGCATTGTACTTGTTTTTTGCGTTTGGTCAGCAACTGCACAAGATCCAATATTCACGCAGTCCAATTACATACAAGAAACCCTAAATCCTGGATTTTCCGGTTTTGAAGATAACGATCGTATTAGTGCTGGCGTACTTAGCAGAACGCAATGGCCAAATCTGAATCTTAGGATTAACACACAGTATGCTTATGCTAACAAGTCCTATGACTATGGTCCAAGCTTAGGTTTCGGTATTGGTATTAGTGCCCTTTGGCAACACGAATCGTTTAATAATTACAATTTCTACCAGCTTAATGCCAATTATGCACATCGTGTGAATTTAAACGGTGGTTGGTTTTTTAGACCTGCCATAGAAGTAGGATTAGGCTTTAAGGATATTAGATTTAGAAACCTCACTTTGGCAGACCAGATTAATATTGATACAGGTGTTATTAATCCGGTTTCTGTAGACCCATTGAGCAATAATGTAGAGAATGTTTTTTTTGCTGATATTTCCAGTGGATTTGTATTTGAAAAAGCAGAATTAAACGGAAGAACCTATTGGTTTGGTTTTTCGGCAAAACACCTCAATACACCTAATATCTCATTTGTTGATGGTGAAAAATTACCCTTGGATATTTTCTTTTCCATTCATGGAAACTATAGATTTCCCTTCTTGAATGATTATAGCATTATGATGACGGCCAATTATATGCAACAAGGGCAGTACAATCGATTGGATATAGGTTCCTTGTTTCAGGTGAATGAATTCTTAATAGGTGTGACTGCGGCCACAAATCCTGCTAAGAATGATGACAATAGTCACCTATTAACCTCCGTAAATGCGTTTTTTGGATTGGAGTATAATGAATTTCGATTTGGATTGTCTTATGATATGAATACAACCAATATAGGAAGAACAGATGGAGTCTATGAGATATCGGTAACCTATCTGTCAAGATGTAGACGCTGTAATACGGATCGCAGTAGAAAGCGATAATAGGTTTGCGGCAAAAGTCTCGTCATGAAAAACTTTCACCGCAATGACCTATAACGTCTAAACTCAATTAAAACTTATTGCTAAGTATTTAAATTATATAAACAGTAGGTGCGTACCTTCTTGATCCGCACGACTATAGAAATCGCCAATAGTTATTATTCCGTCTAGTTCTTCTATAAAATCATCTTCCTCAAGATGGAACATGTCTACGGCCAGTTTACAACCCCAAAGTTTACAACCAGAATCCGATAGAATTTCTAAGAACTCACCAACAGGTGGCATATCTAGTTTTTCCATCTCTTTTTTCATCATCTTAGTTGCTAGTGCCTCAACACCTGGTAAACCACCAAGCATCGTTGGGATGTGCATTGCAGGATTACCTACTGTAGCGACGTGTAGATTTTCTAATTTTTTCTTCTGTATGGCTTCTAAACCAAAGAATGTAAAGAATATTTCAGATTCAATACCTTCCATACGTGCACCATTCGCCATTACAAATGCCGCGTAAACATTCTCTATTGTTGCTTTGGATAATATGAAAAGCATTTTTTTAACTTTTGTACCCATAATAATGTGTTTTTAAAATTATAATTAAGCCTTAAATACAGCTCTTTGGTTTAGGAATACCAGCTATTTTAGTCGATATTTTTAATGGTCCACCAGGAAATAAGCCATAGAATTCTTTAATGTTTATCACACCACTTTTTTTAATACCTCGTATTGATAAAGGTTCTTCTTTATGGTGTTTATCTTGCAGATATTCCACAACTTCCCAGTGTTTTTCAGTCATAACCACGTTACATTCGCCAGCAATACACTCACAAATTTCACGGTCCCACTGTTTAAAGTCAACGAGATAGCCTTCTTCGTTAACATCTATTTCTCTATTGGCAATTAATTTTTTCATGATATTTAGAATTTAATAGTTGTATTAATAATTAAACAGTTGCGGTTTCAATTTTTTTCCCTTTTGTAGACATGTTTGCCGATACAAACGGAATTGGTACACCTTTTAAAAGCATATTCCAGTACACCCATCTAAAGGCTAGTTTGCCCATATGGTTCATGCGGTTTTCCTTCAACAATTGCATTGGTCCTATACCAGCAATTGGGAAAGTTCCTTCTACAGGCTCTTGCTCATAGTTAAAGTCAATCAATAAGGCCTTGCCATTACCAGTTTCAACAAAACAGTTTGCATGGCCGTCAAATGAAGCATCAAGAGGTTCTCCTTTTATATACTTCAATATGTTTTCCTCAAGTATTTCAGCTTCAAAATGCGCTACAGAACCCGCTTTAGAAGTCGGTAGGTTAGTGGCATCACCAATAACAAATACGTTTTCATAGGCCTTAGACTGTAAGCTGTTTTTGTCTGTAGGGATAAAATTAAGGTCGTCACCAATGCCAGAGCGTTCTATAAGTTCGTCACCCATATTAGTAGGTACGGTAACCAAAAGATCGTAGTCTACTTCAGTATCCGCATAATCAATAATCTTTTTGTTTTCGTAATCTACGCGTTCAATATTAAAGCTAGTAACTTCAGATATTTGTTTTTCCTCTAACAAGTGATGTAAGGCTTTAGTCGCTTTTGGTTTGGTAAATGCTCCATCTAAAGGTGTTACATAAGTAATATCTACCTTATCGCGCATACCTTTGTTTTTAAAATAAGAATCTGCTAAAAATGCAAATTCTAAAGGCGCTACAGGACATTTAATTGGCATCTCTGTAATATGCACTACGAGTTTACCACCTTCCCATTCGCGTAACTTATCTCTAAGGGCTTTGGCACCTTCATAGGTATAGAAATCAAAAATACTCTTGCGCCATTCTGGGCCGTCCATACCTTCTATTTCATCAGGTGCTATTGTAGATCCTGTGGCAACAATAAGAATATCGTAATTAAGAGTTTCATCATTTTCTAAGGTGACTTTATTATCTTCTGGTGAGATCAGTTCAATTTTTTTCTGAATGTAGTTTACACCCTTAGGAATAAATTTTTTACCGACCTTTTTTACCTGATCTTCTGTATAGATATCAAAAGGCAGAAATAAGAAACCTGGTTGGTAATAATGGGTTTTATATTGATCTACTATGGTAATTTGCCATTCCTTATTAGAAAGCTTTTTTACCAAGTGATTCGCCATCATCGTACCGGCTGTTCCTGCACCTAAGATCACTAAATTTTTCATTGAGTTTAGTTTTGCGGTCATGTAAAAAGACATGGCCTGTTATTCTAGGTGTAAAGTTAGGGTGATACCTCATCTCCAAGCATGACATTTGTCATGTCTTATTGTAACAAATGTTACATAAGGCCATAGTCTCAAAACACCTTATTTTATAGGTGTTTCGGGCGGTTCAAAAATTTCTGATTTTTTGAATTTCCATCTATGATATTTGTCATATTTCTGTAAATAATTGCCACATACTTTTGTGTGTAGCTAGGTATTAACCAACATTCAATAAAGCGATTAATAAACCTAGTCCTTAAACTAATTTTATTCGCAGGATGTTTTAAAATTTCTTATCATGAAAACAACATTTATGAAACTAATGGTATTACTATTTTCGCTTGGCTTATATGCCCAAACTGGTCATATTATGCAAGGCGTCGGATCTATAAACATGTCAATGGGTGGCGCCTCTACGGCACAACCACTTGATATTTCTGGTGCTATGCACTGGAATCCAGCAGCGATTTCAGTTTTTGATGATAAGATCTTAAAGTTTGATTTAGGCTTTTTCTTCTCATCACCAGAATTAAGTTCTAGCTTACCAACAGGTATGTTGTATCCTGCTGGTACGTTTGGTCCTGGCACACCAGCATCTCCTGCAACTTTTGGTACTACTGAAGATGACAGAGGTATGTCTTATATGCCAGCAATTGGTATGGTATGGGGTAAAGAAAACAGCAAGCACACCTTTGGTGTATCAGCCTTTGGTATTAGTGGTTTTGGGGTAACGTTTCCACAAGAGACAAATTTGCCAATGGATATGAGTGGTAACCCAAATATGAACTGGGATCCAAACAACTCCAATGCCATCAACTGGCCACAAGCGCTTAATGGTTTTGGACATATTGAGTCCGATTATATGTTATTGCAAGTGAGTGGTACTTATGCTTATGAGCTAACAGATAAAATATCTATAGGTATACAACCTAACTTTAACTATGCGGCATTAGAGTTAAACCCTAATCCATTAGCATCGCCAGATTTCCCACCTTCAATGGGTGGCACAGGTAAGGGCTATCCAAAAGCGGATAGTACACCTGCCTTTGGTTTTGGTGCGCAGGTTGGTGTATTCTATGATTCAGGTCATGGTTTAAAACTAGGTGCTTCCTATAAAACTAATCAGACGTTTGGTGAATTTGAATTTGATAACGAATACCTTGATGGTACAGATGCACCAGATGTTAATTTCCAAATGGATTACCCTGCCATAGTATCGCTTGGTTTAGGTTATTCCTTCACTAATTTTGATTTTGCTTTAGATTTTAGACGTGTACTTTATGAAAACACGGAAGGTTTTGAAGCTAGTGGCTGGGAAATAGGCAGTAATGGTTTCCCAACGGGATCAGTAAAAGGTTTTGGATGGCAAGATATCTCTATTATTTCTACAGGATTACAATATAAAGGTATCAATAGATTACCATTACGTTTAGGTTATACCTATAGTACAAACCCTATTGATGAAGAATTAGCATTTTTCTCAACACCAGCAACTGCAATTATAAAGCATGCGTATCAATTTGGTTTAAGTTATGAGATTAATGATAACTGGAGACTAGATGCGGTTTACCACTATGGTGATAGCGATGGTGCTACAGAAGGCCAATTATTAAGCCCAATGAACATTTCACCAAATAATCCATTAGGTAAGATTCCAGGTACCTCAGTATCTTATGAGATGACAACCTCAATGGCTATGTTTGGCGTAAATTACACATTTAAGAAAGCGACAAAGGACTAACATATCGGTGAAAATTATCGGTTTTTTAATGATTATTTCCTTAAATCCAGCACTTCGGTGCTGGATTTTACTTTTTGTTAGAACAGGAATGCCATAAAGATTAGCAACCACGATTTGAGAAGTAATGAGTTCAGAATTTTATCATGATTCAACCCAACGATTTTCAGAAATAATGAGCTTAAAAGCTTATCATAACCTAGAATAAGGATTGAAGAATAGAGTAATTTAGGATTTAGAAATATAAAATTAGTGGCGAATGGTACGCAGTAATTTCCTAAAAATCGTTTTGATTTTTTGCTTCGTTTTGTATCAAGACAAAATGAAGGTAATATTAAGACAAAATGAAGAAAGCTGTAAGGCAAAAAAAATAGAATAAAAGTTTCACAAAGATGGGCAACAACGATTTTTTGCTTTTGCAACGCAATATACCTCCATTTAAAACAGTGTTTTAAATGAAAGTAGTGGACCAAGCCAAAATGAACATATAAAATTTGATTACTTTTAAGTAATTAAAAAAACTATGTCCAAAAAAAACACCATAGCAGATGCTATTCGCCAATTAATTGAAGCCATATTCAAAGCTTTGGGAAAAGATATTGGCCCAAAACGCACTTGGCACCAGCATGTCGTTCCTTATGAAGACGGTTGGGCTGTAAGACGCGAAGGCAATAAACGCATTACATCTAAACATAGAAAGCAGAGTACAGCCATACGCAAGGCCAAAACCTTAGCAAAGCGCAAAAAAGCAGATGTTATTATTCACCGCGAAAGTGGTGGTATACGAGATCGGATTAGCTATGATGACTAATCGGTTTCTATTTGTGAGATTAGTTTATAACTAAATCAATATTTAAAAATTTATGAAACAGCGAATACTACTATTACTTTTGCTAAGCCTATTGGTAAATTGCCAAGAGGGTTGGAAATCCATACCCATAGACAGTGTTAAGATTGATACCCTTCAAGGGCAATCCCTAGTAATGAAGCCATTGGTAAGTCCGCAATTAGTAGCTAAAGACTCTGCTAAAGTTTCTAAATACCTAAAGGCATTAGATACGTATAACAGTAATCCTATGAACCCGGATTTTATTATTTGGCTGGGCAGACGTATGGCCTATTTAGGAGACTACCAAAAAGCCATAGGTGTTTTTACAGAAGGGATAGAAAAGTTCCCTGACGATGCGCGCATGTATCGTCATCGTGGCCATAGATATATTACGACGCGACAACTAGATTTAGCGATAAAAGATTTGGAAACGGCAAGTGGGCTTATAAATGGACAACCCGATCGCGTTGAACCTGATGGTATGCCTAATGCACTTAATATACCAGTCTCATCGTTGCATACCAATATTTATTACCATTTAGGTCTTGCCTATTACTTAAAGGCAGACTGGGCCAATGCCCTAACCAATTTTGAGAACTGTTTGCAAGCCTCTACCAATGATGATATGCGTGTGGCAGCATTACATTGGTTGTATATGATATTGCAACGTTTAGACCGTGCTGATGAGGCTGATGAATTGCTGAAACCCATCCCATTTGAGATGAACATTATTGAAAACAAGGCCTACCATATGCTGTTGTTGTATTATAAAGGTGACTTGTTGGATAATGATTTGGATGCTAATACCTCAGGAGGATCAAAAGAAGCCGTGAACTATGGCATAGCTCATTGGCACCAGTATAATGATCAGATGGAAACAGCAATGGCCATGTACAACTATCTAATGGCCAATGGTAATTGGGCAGGATTTGGTTATATAGCAGCCGAGGCCGAGTTATCAAGATTATAGCAACATAATTTGGAATTTGAAAATACACACAATACCCTATGAAAGTAATTAATACCATCCTATTTATTTTAATGCTGGGTCCTATGGTCAAAGCACAAACACAATATTATAACAGGCCTGATGGTTTAGATATCAGCTTTGTAAGCATGGGCAAATTGAATTTAGACCAAAACTTTTCTAATGACACACAGGCACGTTATGCTAATGACAAGCAAATAGTCTCACTTGTAGCACAGCGATTTGTTAGCACTTACATGTATGAAGAAATTGCCAAAAAGACCACGTTGTTAAAAGATAATGCTATTTACAGTAAGCTCAATGATATTTCAGAGGTTTTAAAATTAGCAAAGAAAACTGGTGAGGGTCATTCATATGAGGTAAGTTATGTGCAAGGCAATTATGAAACCTATCGTTGTTTTTTCGCCATGATCTGTGATGAACAACAACATACTATTTATGAGATCGGAGTTGTTTGTTTAGATAAGGATGTAGAGGCTGGTAAAGCAATTATAGAAAGCCTACGTCTATGGGATCCTAAATAAAGGTATCCCAAATGTTACAGGCTATTTTAAATAAATTCTAAGATTGTATAAATTACTCACAGTCTGTTGGTGAGGTACCAATACGCCACCATTGCCACACACTATCTGGAAATATGACGTTAACAACATTGCTATCACAAGAAAACTCCAGGTCAAATAGCATATCACCATCAATGGTTAATACATTAGGTTCAATTGAAAAGGCATCAGGATTGGGTATGGCCTCGCTTGTTTCAAGAGCACTCCAATAAGCATCATCACAATTAGTGGTTTCATAGCTTACGCAATAATAGGTGTAACGCAAACCGTCTTTAAATTCATACATGGTATTTGGTGGTAATTCACTGCCACCAGCATTGGCCAAACACAAAAAAGCAGATGTTATTATCCACAGAGCAAGTGGTGGGATACGCGATAGAATTACTTACAGGAAAGATTAATGTTTAACATACACACAAAGCGACCACTACCAGCCGCCACCTCCGCCACCGCCGCCACCGCCGCCAGAGAAGCCTCCACCACCAGAACCGCTACCACTACTAGATGGTGGTGTTGCAGATTTGCTAATAGAATTAGATAATGAAGAATTTAAGCTATGATTAAAGCTAGAGAAGTTGGTTACACGACCAGCATACCATGTAGGTTGATAACTTTGATCAACCATAGCCGTATTAATGAGGTTTTGAAATTTTGCTCCCCAAACATCTTCAGCGCCCAATACAATAGCATAAGGTAAGAGCTTTTCAAAAATTTCTGGTGTTAAGTCTGGTGGATTAAAATGTGCAATTTGCTTGTCTTCCGCGGCACTCATATATAGTTTAAAGCCATCAATCGTTGATTTTAACTTCAACTTTTCTATACTAGGTTTGCGTATGAGGTATTGATAAATCAAAAAGAAGATAATATTCAACGCCAAAAACACAGCGAATATCACACCATCATTATCACCTTCAAAATATTCCGAAACAAGAATCACAAAGGCCACAACATAAGCCACAATAGTAAAAAATGGAAGTAACCAAAATTTGTAATTAAAGCCTTCATAAATAAAACTATGATGCTGGTTTTTTAGTGATTTTCTATAGGCTGTAACAGCACTTTTTACATCAGAATCATATTTACCCTCTAATTTAAGTTGATCAGTATCAGCAAATAGTTTTGAGAATAACACCTTTTCTTCAGCTTTAAGATTGCCAGTATCCTCCTTTAACTTATGGATGATAAACGTTTGACTTTTAAACAAACCAAACACATAGTCTTGCGTTTTTTCTTCAATTTTAAGGTAGCCTTTTACAGCTAAATTTATAATAGTGCCTGTTATTAAATCACCATGATAACGTCGTTTATCTAACATACCTACAGAAGCCGGTGACATGCTGTGTGGGATGTCCCACTGCGGAATTACAGTTGGTTTTTTTGGGTCTATACCAAATCGTAACCAGGTGTAGCCGTAATAAAACAAGAGCGCTAAACTGATAAAGGCGCTCAACAAAAGAGCTCCAAACTTTTGAAACCATGTTGGTGGAGGTGGAGGAGGAGGCTCAGTGACACTACCTTTGCTAAAGCCTAGAGCCACAGTTAAGTTTTCGCCAGCGTTTAAATGACCAGCATTAAAACGTATGCTATGACCTGATAGTGGTGTGGCGGTACAATCCGTACTTGTGCTACCATAGCGTCCGGTATAACAGGCATTTTGTATTATAGAAGCACTAGATGGTAGTGTAATATCGCAAGACACCTCACCAAACGATATAGCCCAATCAAAACCATTCACATTCCAATAGAGTTCATCATAGTCTTTAAAAAAGCGAATTTGTCTAGTCATGCGGTAGGTAATGGTATAGTCGTATTCGCCTTCTGTTAAAAACACATCCTTTTCGCCCACATATATGGTCGTGCTACCACTCCCGCTTTTAGTGTGGTATTTCGATGGTCTACCATCGCGTTCTACAGCTAGGATTCTAAAATTGTGTCGTATTGTATTTCCAGTACTATCGCGGCTTACGGTTGGAATGGTGCGTGTAATGCCGCGTTTAAAAATTGTACCGTTGGCATAAATCTTAATGGACTCTGTTACCGTAATACCACTTGAGGTATCAACGTCTATGGCAGAATGAAACGATAACACACGCTCAGTTTGTGCAAACAAAGCCAATGAGGTGCTAAAAAAGACTAAAAGACAAACGAGTTTTCGCAAGGCTTAAAATTTTACTTGTGGATTTTCGCGTTCGCCTGCCAATTCAATTTCAAAGAAGGCTGCTTTTTTAAAGTTGGTGAGTCCTGCAATAATATTAGACGGAAACGAATCTATAACAATATTATAATCGCGTGTGGTTCCATTGTAGTAGCGTCTGGCTTTTTCAATATCACCTTCTATAACCGATAATTGATTTTGCAGGTTTAAAAAATTCTCGTTGGCTTTTAGCTCTGGGTATTGTTCTGCAACCGCATATAAGTTAATTAAAGCCTTGTTTAGCTGATTTTCAGCCGCTTGTTGATCTTCCACAGTTGTTGCATTTTGCGCTTGGCTTCTGGCTTTCGTTACATTTTCAAAGGTTTCCTTTTCATGGCTGGCGTAGCCTTTTACAGTTTCTACCAGGTTGGGTATTAGGTTATAACGCTTTTTTAATTGCACGTCAATGCCACTCCAAGCCTCATCAACTAGAGTGCCTAATTTTACCAAGCGGTTATAAATGCCAATGCCATAAAATGCCGACAATACTAGAAAACCAAGAAATACATATAAAAAGATCATAGAAATAAATTTTTGTACCATTAAAGGTATTAAAAATTGCGAATATCTATTACAGTTGATTAGGTTATATTAAAGACTTTTAAAGCAGAAGCCAAATTATCCCTAATGCGAGATTTGGTCTTTTAATACCTCTCAAACCTACACTTCACCGATTATTAAGGTATGTAAGAAAATATTTATTGTAAATCCAGATATTTTTTATAATTTAAAGACAATTCACTAAGTACCTGTCCTTAAGGTACGGATTAACATAATTCGTTGTTGACGCACGAAACGTAAAAATTACCCAGTATTGGGTATGGACTACTATTGTGCTTGCTATTAATTTTAACTATTAACCAAAACCAACCGAATTATGAAAATGAAAATTTCTGTAATGTTTTTATTGGCATTACTCATGTCCTGCACATCGTTCAGGGAAACACATTACTTCAAGGATAAAATAAACGACGCTAAATCATCAAATCCAACTTCAATAGTTCCAAATTATTATAGGGTTTCAATTCGTGGATGGTCATTTATGTCAAGTTCTAGATATCTTTCAGGTTATTTCAACCAAGAGGCAGTTAATGAATATTTTAACGAAATACCACAAGTTGAAAAAGGAAGATTATTCACCAAGGAGAATTCAGTGGAGGATTCACCAAGTGATTCTACTGCGGTCAAAAAGAAAACCGAACCTCAAAATGAAGAACAGGAATCAAAGAATTTTGGTGGGCTCAAAGAAGATGGTTCAGAATTAGTTTTAATTCTGTCTTCTAATTCTGAAGCAATCGCAACTCAAATTAAGAATACTTCGGTAAATAATGATGTAATACAATCATTAGCATTAATGGCTAATAAAGACAAATTAGAAGCCAATGAAGAATTGGAAAATCAAATTGCAAGTAAGAAGAATGATATGGACTTGTTTGCACTCAAAATAGACAATTATATTACTTCTCTAAAAACAGATGATACTTCAAATGAGCGGAATAATAAAGAAATTATGCTTCAATTGCTTATAAGTGAGATAAGAACCTTAGGTGCTAGTAAAAGTATAACGTCATTTAATGACATAAAAAAATGGTACAATGAAAATAATTAACAATAGTCTCATTTTGGTTTTAACAGGTATTATTATGTCTTCTTGTACTGCAAGATTAAAGGTTGAAGTTAGTGCAGCGAACAGAGATGCAGTTGTTCAAAAGGTGGAGGATGACCTAAAAGAACAGATTCCAACAGTAATTCAAAATATAAGGTATGACTATGAAAAAGGAAAATTAATAAACCAAGATTACTTTGAGTTTTTGGATGATTATCTTACTGATGCTTCCTCTGAAAAGGAAGCCGTAAATGATATGTTTAATGAAATAGAAGGGAAGATAAAAATTACAGAAAATCTTTATGCAGAGAATGATAACCTCGGTGCATTAAATCAAGCAACTGAGTTACAAAATCAGTTACTTATTTTTTATGACAAAGTTGAGAACTTTTTGTCAAACAATTCTACTGATAAAGAAAAAGAAATAGAAAGGATGGAGTCAATTAATAATAAAGATGATTCTCAAAATAAAGAGCTGGAATCCTTAAAATCAAGTAAATTAAAGTATGATATTTTTAATGAAAAGGTAACCAAAACAAAAGAGTCTGTTAATTCTACAAAACAAGCATCTAACAGATTACGATTTCACCTGCTTGGAGATCCTTTGACATCATTTGTTACGGACGATACTAACAAAAACAAAATTTGGAAGAGTACTTTTAACCAAACTAAAGTATCAACATTTATGGGAGATACTGATATTGCTGTCCTTTTAAGGAAAAACCCAGAAGAGAACTCTAGTAAAAGTGGTGATTATAATAATAATTTCACTATCAAAGGGGTTAGATTAGATGCTGAGGATGTAATAGAGGCTAGTTTTAAAGCACTATCTCAAAGTATTAACCTATTTGCTTCTATTCAGCTTGCTGGAACTAATTTAACCTCCAATAACAATGATACTTCATTCGCTCAATTACCAACAGGTGTAAATAATGCACTAAAAAGTCTAAATGACAATAAAAACAAATTACAAGAAAAAGAGAGGTACTTAAATGAGATAAAAGCTATGCTCCTAGAGAAAATCATTTTGGAGGATGTGAATAATAAATCTGGAGACGATTTTAATGAATCGTTGAATGAAATATCTGAATATTGGGGAAAGCTTAAGACCGAATTAAACAAAGTAAAAACAAATTAATTATGAAGTATAGAATCATATATATTTTAGTGTTGATGGTGATACTTGCATTAATATATAATTGTAGAGAAACAAAAGAAAAAAATGAAGATGCAATTGAAAACGCAGCTGATGCAGCTACTGATGCAACTAAAGACGCAATAGACTCTGCAGAAGATGCTGTAAAAGAGGCAGTTGATGCGGCTAAAGATGCAGCAGAAGATGTTTTACCAAAATATGAATTAGGAGAGTGCGTTATGCACGATAATAAAAAGGCAGTGGTTATGAGTATAGATAAATCTCCATTAGTTGAAACGGGTGATTTTATTTATAAAATCGAATATCAAAATGGGTTAGAGAACGAAAAAGGAATACCTGAGAGTAATTTGTCGGACTGTATATAATAACTAAAGTCAATGCCACCCACAGACCTCCAACACTCCGATTATAGAATCCGTAAGCTTATAGGTACGCTTGGGTTGTTTTTGCCTATTGTGTTACCATTGGCGGCTTGGGACTTCTACGCCTCAATAAGTCATTACTATTACAGTACCTTGCCTTCACTTATTTTTATAATTATACTCTCAGCTTTTGGCTTATTTTTACTCTCGTATAAGGGCTATAAAATAGATAAGGCTACAGAAACCATAAGCGATGATTTTTTAACTAATATTGGTGGTTTGGCGGCACTTATTGTAGTATTCATACCAACGAGTTGTGTGGGCAGTGCTAATAGTATTATTGACGCTATGTGTAACGTATGTGAGCTTCCTCTTTTTGGACATAACAAAGATTGGGCAAATACAGTGCATTTGGTGAGTGCTGGTGTTTTTATACTCTGTATGGGTTGGATGTCCCGCTACAAATTTACTAGAGGCTCAGACGATGGCAACCATAAGTTGTATAAGTGGTGTGGTAATGCGGTATTTATCTCAGTAGCTTTAATACTCGTTTGTATTGCCATAGAGCATTTTATCACAGAAGCGTTTATTATCCATGACTACTACGTCTATATTTTTGAAACCACAGCAGTAATTCCCTTTGGGATTTCCTGGTTGGTAAAAGGTAAAGCTATTGATGATGTGAAGGCTATGGGTAGGCGTATGTTTGGTGGTGGTGAAACAAAGTAAAATTGTTAATTATTATGACAAATATCACTTTGAAGCCAAAATCTGTTTTATATATTTATAGTCCCTTAGAACTGGTTTTTATTAATCAATTAAAACTAATTTGCCACTACAAGATTGTATTGGCTATGCTAATATGCCATTATACCAAAATTCTGTACTAAATAAATATCTTAAAGGATTAGATAAAGACAAAGTAAACGAAGCCTACAACAAGTTTACCAACCATTTCCATAATACATCGATTCAAGAAAACATTCGAAACTCGAAAGAGGAACAATACCAAGGCGAATTTCTGATTGACCTTTTTGTGAATGTTTTGGGCTACACCAAGAACCCAACGCCTGACTTCAATCTTACTACCGAATTAAAGAACATAAAAGGCTCTAAAAAGACAGATGGAGCAATCCTAAAAGGCGAAAAAGCACTTGCAGTCATTGAACTGAAAGGCACCAACACAACAGACTTAAACAAAGTAGAAACCCAAGCATTTGGATATAAAAACAACCAACCAGGTTGTAATTATGTCATTACGTCAAACTTTGAGAAGTTGCGCTTTTACATTGACAACGCAGTTGACTTTGAGGAATTTAATCTGTTTCAACTCTCAAAAGAACGTTTCGACCTTCTTTGGCTTTGTCTATCGTCTGAATACCTTTTAAAGGACATACCGAAAAAGATTAAAGATGAATCCTTAACGCAAGAGGAAAACGTCACTAAAAAACTTTACAAAGATTACGCTTCATTTAGAAACGAAATTTTTGATGCTATACAAAAAGAAAATCCAGAATACGACAAACTAACGTTATTCAAGAAAACTCAGAAATTACTCGATCGTTTCCTATTTATCTTTTTTGCAGAAGATAGATTGTTGCTTCCACCAAACTCTATTCGTTCTATCGTAAACCAATGGACTGATTTACGAGATAAATATGACGAGTATTTTCCTTTATACGACCGATTTAAAAAGTATTTCGGTTATATGAACACAGGACACAAAGGACAACAACACGATATTTTCGCATACAATGGTGGACTTTTTGCACCAGACGAGATTTTAGATAACATCAAAATCAATGACGACTTACTTTATAAACACACAGTTAATTTAAGTAACTACGATTTTGAGAGTGAAGTAAGTGTAAACATCCTCGGACATATCTTTGAACATTCGTTAAACGACATTGACGAAATTCAAGCAGAAATTCAAGGAGTTACATCTGACCAAAGTAAAACCAAACGCAAGAAAGACGGTGTTTTTTACACACCAAAATATATTACGAAATACATTGTAGATAATACGGTTGGTAAACTTTGTGAGAAAAAGAAAACCGAACTTGACATACAAGAAGATGAGTATGAGAAAGAAAGAAAAGGACGCCAAAAAGCCACAATAAAGAAACTCAACCAAAAATTAGAAGATTACCGTAAATGGTTATTACAAATTACCATTTGCGACCCAGCTTGTGGTAGTGGTGCTTTTCTAAACCAAGCCTTGGAATTTCTAATCGCAGAACATCAATACATTGACGAATTACAAGCCAAACTTTTTGGAGATGCAATGGTATTGAGCGAAGTGGAAAATGCCATTTTAGAAAACAACATTTATGGTGTAGATATTAATGAAGAAAGTGTAGAAATTGCAAAACTCTCGCTGTGGTTAAGAACTGCACAAAAAGGCAGAAAATTGACTTCATTAAATAGTAATATTAAATGTGGTAATAGCTTGATTGACGACCTAAACGTTGCGGGAGATAGAGCTTTTAATTGGCAAAACGAATTTCCAGGTGTTTTTGCTAAAGGTGGTTTTGATGTAATTATTGGAAATCCACCTTATATAAGGGTTGAGTTTATCTCTAAGGAACATGTTCAATTTTACAAAACTAATTTCACTTCATCATCTGGTAAATTTGATTTATCGAGTATTTTTTATGAAAAATCTATAAGCCTACTTAACCAACATGGAATTTATTCAATTATAACCAGCTATCAATTCATTTACACCACCTCAGGCATAGGGCTAAGAAAATTTATTGCAAAAAACACAGAAACTGAAATAATAATGTTTTCCTCTGATTCACAGGTGTTTAAGGATGCCACAACTTATGCCGGAATATTTATTTCAGTAAAGTCAAGTAATCCTTCAATTTTAATAACAAATGCAAACAACGAATTTTCGCAGGTAAATACACTTAATTTTTTCAAACTTGAATTAGATAACTTTTGCTCTAAAAAAGTAATTGTCTCAGATACATCTTTACTCAGAAGAATTGAAGGGTTATCAGGTGTAAAGTATGGAAAGGAAATTGGTAATGCCAAAACTGGTGTAGTAACCAGTTCTGATGAAGTTTTTTACTTAACTAAGAAACAAGTTTTGGATTTGAAATTGGAAGAAGAATTAATATATCCAATTTTGGGGCCAAATGAACTACATAAATGGCACTTAGCAATACCTGAAACATATTGCTTATATCCTTATAAGGAAATAAAGGGAAAAACAACACTGCTTGATATTGACACTCTCAAATCCGAATATCCTAATGTTTTTAAATATTTAAATGATAAAAAAGCTATTCTAGTTAGTAGAAGTCAAGGAAGGCGAGATTACAGTAATTCTAGTAAATGGTATCAATTAAATAGGCCAAGAGAGAAGTGGATATATGATTCTATCAAAATAATTTATCCTGGAACTACGAATACAACAAAATTTGCATTTGATGATAAAAGGCAATTATTTCGAAATGCACGTGTTTATGCTTATTTATTAAATGAAGAAAATTTTGAATTATATCATACAATATTGCCCATTTTAAATAGTTCTTTTTGCAAATATTTAATTTCTCTAAAATGTCCACCAAAAGCAAATAATTATTATGAAATGTCTACAGGTTTTATGGAGAATTTTCCGTTTATAATCCCTGATAATAATTCCAACTTTATAAATAAGTCTAAGCATTGTATTGAAACAAAAAAATCTTTCTTAAATCAAATTGATAAATTCTTAACACTTATAATAGAAAAGTTTGGTGAACTTAATGTGACAAAAAAACTTCAGAATTGGCACGAATTGGATTTTGGAGAATTTTTGAAAGAGTTGGAAAAAACTAGAAAAAAGTCTGCTAAAGAAAATGAAACAGAATACAATAAACTTTCATTAAGCGATGAAGCTGAATGGATGCAGTATTTTAAGGAGCAAAAACAAAAAGCAGAGGGATTAAAAGCAGAAATTGATAAAACGGACAAAGAAATAGACCAAATGGTTTATGAGCTCTATGGGTTAACGGAAGAAGAAATCAAAATTGTTGAAAAAGCAACAAAATAATGAGTTGGCGAGATGGAGACATACCAGAAATTGAATTATTTACCGACGGAGGTGCAGAACCTAATCCTGGCAAAGGTGGATTTGGTGTTGTGTTAAGCTATAAAGGCAGAACAAAAGAATTTGTTGTAGGTTATGAGCTCACCACAAACAATAGGATGGAGTTAATGGCAGTGATATTTGGTTTAGAACGCATTAAGACCAAAGCGAAGGTTACCATTTTTTCAGATTCTAAATATGTGGTAGATGGTATCGAAAAAGGTTGGGCAGAAAATTGGGAGAGAAGCAACTGGATTCGTAAAAAAGGCAATTTGGTACTGAACAAGGATTTATGGGAAAGACTGCTCGATGTGCTAGATAAGCATGAAGTAACATTCCATTGGGTAAAAGGTCATGCAGGTCATATAGAAAATGAACGTTGCGATGTTTTAGCCAACGAAGGCATAAACTTAGAGGACAAATTAGAAGACGAAGGCTATTTAGATTATTTAGAGAATATTGAAAACTACAAAGAACAGAAAATAGAAAACGAAGGTGATCCTTGTAGAAAATGTAGTACACCTACTATAAATAAAAGCCCTAAAAAACGAAAATTAAAACCAAACCAATCTTATTATTATGAATATTACTTGTATTGTTCCAATTGTAAAGCAATTTATATGGTAGAGGACGCAAAGCGAGAATTACCAAATAATAAGTCATTGTTTTAGTCCCCAAATATTTTTAATAAGCAAATGAAAAACATATCAACCAAAACTAATCTAACCTCACTGAATAATCAGCAACTTAAGGCTGTACTATCAGATTGTAAACGTCTTCTTGTTTTAGCTGGTGCAGGTTCTGGTAAAACCAAGACCTTACTTCATAAAATAAATTATTTAATTGATGATAAGCTTGTTGATGCAAAAAACATCCTCGCCGTAACTTTTACTAAAAATGCTGCAAATGAAATGCTAGATAGAATGATTCTGTCTTCAGATAAAACAGGTTTTTATGAAGAGTTTCTTAAAACTAAAGGTATTACAGCGCAGGAAAGAAATCAGCAACGTCGTACTTATTTAAATAAATTTCCTTGGTTAAACAGATTAACCATTAAAACTATTCATAGTCTATGTTATCAACTGATAAAAACAGACGGTGTACATGTCTTTGATAATAAGTTCAAGATAGTTTCAGACCAAAAATCAAATAGCGAATTTATTGGCTCAACTGCTGAGGAGACCGTAAGCGAAATAATTGAAAAGGTTACCATTAATTTATCTAATGATAAGGAGTTTCTTTTAAGGTTAAAACGTTACATCTTAGATTATTTTGTAGACTTTATACATAATGATAAAGCTAAAGAAGAGTTTAGACCAGAAGGGAAGTATTTTACGTGTTTAAAAGGCGATAAAGTTCGTTCAAAATCTGAACAGTATATTGCGGATTGGTTATATCGCAATAGCATAGATTATGTTTACGAACCAGAAGTAAAGGTTGAAAAGGTAGTCTTTCATCCAGACTTTTTCATTCCACAGGCTAATGTCTACCTAGAACATATAAGTAATAAGAGTTATCCATCGTTTTGGAAAGAAGGTAAAATGAAGATAGCAGGCAACACCTGTATAAAAACTTATGATGATGCTACTCATAATTCTGCAATCTTCAATCAAGTTTTAGATCGTGTCATCAAAGGAAGAATAAGTGATGATTTAACTTCTGCAACTGTCTTGCATTATGATGAAGAGTTTTCAAACTTCAGAAAAGAAATAAAACGTTTTTTTAGAGAGGTGAACGAGGTCAGGAACAAAATTGTAAATTCAGAAAAACCAGTAGAGCAGATAGTAGAAGAGGCTTCAAAAAGCGATTATGAAAGGGTTAGAATGTTCTACGAACTGGCAATTCCAATTATTAATGCATTTAATGACTATTGTATTAATAAATCGTATTTAGATTTTGATGGTTTATTAACCAAGAGCATACAATTACTGCAGGATTATCCGAACATTAGAGAAAGATATCAGGATAAGTATAGGCACATTTTGGTGGACGAATTTCAAGATGTCAATAATCTACAAGTAAAATTACTTAATCTACTTACAAAAAAAGACACCCAGTTATTCTGTGTCGGTGATGATTGGCAGAGTATCTATGGATTTAGAGGGTCTGAAATTGGTTATATCGTAAATTTTAAAAAACACTTTAACAATTCAGAGTTACTAACTCTTAACTTAAATTATAGAAGTACAGACCCAATTGTAAGTGCATCTACAGAAGCTATTAAGAAGAATAAATTTCAAATTCCTAAAGAAATTAAAGCCGTTAAACGTGGAGGACAGAAAATCAAGATATTTTATGAGGAAGAAGAAGGACAAACTAACGCATTTATATGGCAAACTATAGAGACTCATATAAGTAAAGGTGTTAATCCAGAAGACATATTAGTACTATATAGAAGGTCAGCAATGGCATATGATTTAAAACAGAAATTAAAGGATTCTGGTCATAGAATACAATTTAAGACAATACATAGTGCTAAAGGATTGGAAGCTAAAGTCGTGTTTATTTTAGGGTTACATTCTAATAAAGGTGGTTTCCCAGATCCATGGTTGCAGGATAAGATTTACCAAGTTATAAAACCTACAGATTACGATCATTTGCTAGAAGAGGAACGACGACTTTTTTATGTAGCGTTAACAAGGGCAGAAGATCATTTGTATTTAATGAGTCAAAAAGGGGCAGTTTCTGATTTTATTAGAGACATTCCCACTGAATTTGTTTACCAAGACCAACCTGAGAAAGACATAATTACTAATATTATTGTTCTCTGTCCTAAATGTGATTCTAAGTTAGAAGATCACTATAGGTTTTGTCCTGAATGTGGTAATGCACTAAAAGAAGATGATAATGCTAGTTCTGAAGAAATAGGTTATTGTATTAGAACTGGTATTGAAATTCCATACAATCCTGAGCAACCCTTAAGTCTTGAAGCTTGGAAAGTATGGATACAATATGGTGATGAAAATTTTCCTGAAAACTATTGTCATAAAACAGGTGAAAAATCGAATGGAAAAACAAGTATGGCTAAGCCTATTTTAAAGGAAAAGTTGAAATAAAAAATGTAAAATGAAATATTCGCTTATAACCCACAAATTAGCTTCTTTATTCGATTGGTTATTACAGATACTTATGAATGGGCAGGTTACTATTGGTGAGGCTAAAGAACAAATAGATATGGTTGCGGAGGGGAGAGGGGATTATCAATAAAGTAACAAGAAACCATTTACTTTTTTCAATTAGTGATTATACTAAGTTAAATCCAAAAAATAAAGGAGAAGATAGATGAGTTTTAGGGAGTGAATAACAATTTACTGACAATACTTCACTTTATTTATTTCGGCACAATTATTGCTGTATGTTACTTGCTTTGAGGTATTTGCCATTAGGACAAAAGGCTCAATTGGTGTATTGTTTAAGTTAAGCATTTTCTTTGATATATGCAAGATTAGTGCCAAATCTGTCAGTTGCACTGCCAGGTGGGCTCCTTCACAGTCTGGTGATACCAGTAGAAGGAATCTTAAGTTGTTTAAAGAGTTGATAACATTCATAACAATACCTTTGTTCTTATTTCCCCTGGTTCTTACGCGAGTAAGATAGATACCGCAACTTTAGGGTTGGGTTAGGTTTTTACGACAGCAATGTCAAGTTGGACCTGGAGTGCGGCATAGCAATATGATCCGCCATGGGTTGGAGATAGGGTCTTAAGAGGTGAAATTCCTCTGTGGATTGGGGAACACGTCGTAATACGTGGTGTCGGTTAACTGATACGTCCATGGCCCATGCTCCCATTGAAAGAAATATAAAGAGCATGTATACAAATGAATTATGGGATGAATATGTTGAAAAAGTTGAAAATGATTTTCAACTTAAAACTTATCCTCAATTTGATCCCTACTTTGATTTTCCTACGCATAAAGAACGTCTACAAACGATACTATCTGATCCAACTTTTGGTAGAATAAAACAATATGGTTTCTCACCATTGCTCAAGGTACTGCAGAAAACACCGAGATATCGTTATCAAGTAGGTGAAGATGACTATGGCTTAGAAACTAAGATTAGGCCGATACTTTTTGCATCGCATTTCGACACTTACATTTATGGCTTTTATGCCTATGCGCTGAACAAATATTATCAGAGCTATATTAAGTCTATTTCTATTGATGAGGTAGTTTTGGCATATAGAAGTGATCTTGATGGTAAATGTAATATTCAGTTTTCAAAGGAAACGTTTGAAGAGGTCGACAATATGATTGACTTACATGGTGAGTGTTCTGTTATTACTTTGGACATAAAGGGCTATTTTGATCATATAGATCATGAAATACTCAAGCAAATGTGGGGTAAGGTAATTGGAAAAAATAAACTTCCAGCTGACCAATATAAAGTGTTTCGATCTTTAACAAAGTATTCATATGTGAATTATAAAAGTTTTTTAAAACATTTTAAGATCAACCTACGACGTTATGAAAGGAAGCAAAAGAAGAAATATAAATACAAGAAAGGTTACGATAAGGGCTATCAGTCATTATTTGATTTTATTCCTTCTACACTAAACGGATCAACTTACAACGACAAGATGGAAATATTGCGTAAACGTAATTTGATAACCTTAAACAGGAAGAGGGATAGGACGCTAAGTAAAAATGGTATACCTCAAGGTTCGGCAATGAGTGCGGTATTGTCAAACGTATATTTGATAGACTTTGACAAACAAATTGTTGAGAAAGGTAAAAAGGAAGGATTTGTTTACCGAAGATATTGCGATGACTTGATGATAATATGCAAAAAAGAGGATGTCAATAGATTAAAGAATTTCTTGATGGACCTTATAAATGATGAATACAAATTAACTATTCAGGACAAGAAAACAGATGTTATAGATTTTAAAACTTCAATGACTGGTAAATTAAGATCTTTTAAGCGTCAATATAATGAAACTACTAAAATGTTTGATGAGTTGCCAAATGAAAATAAGAATTTTAAGAACCTCCAGTATTTAGGATTTGAATATAACGGTCAGAATATCTACATAAGACCTTCAAGTTTATCTCGTTATTTTAGAAAGCTCAAAGCGAGAGTTGTCAAAACAGTAATGATGGCATATAGCAAAAATTCTAAGTCAGATAAAATATTTAAGCAACAGTTATATAGCCGATATACACATTTTGGAAAACGTAATTTTTTGACCTATGCCACCAATGCATCTAAGAAATACTATATAAATTCTAAGAAGGAAAGAAAAGATGGGATGGATTCCCCAAGTATAAGACGTCAAATTGCTGCTCATATGAGAATACTCAAGCAAGAGATAGAGAAAACAAGTATGCAGAGGGCAAAACAAAAGGGTATTAAAAATGTAAAGTATTAATTTGTTTCAACAGATAATTGACGTCTAAAAGTTAAATTTAAACCATGAGTATCATCAAAGACATTTACGACGTCGCCAAAGAAGGCGCCACCCAAGCGGCCAAAGTAGGTGCCGTAAAGCGTGCCTTAAGAACAGAGGCCAAGCTTAACCTTAAGTTTTTAATGGATGTAAGTTTATCCATGGACATAGATGATAAAAGGCGTGTGGAGATTATTAAAAACCTGGAGCTAGAGGAACTTGCTGCAGCTGTAAGGTACGAATTGCCATACTTGGCAATTTCACGTAAAAAAGTCACTAAAAAACTCACAGAGCAATACAAGATAAAACGTGCCCTAGATTATGATTTAGAAAAGCTGATAGAAAGTTTGTTTCTAATGATATCCTACCTTAAAAAAGACTACAAAAACAAAAGTATAGATCTTAACTTAAGGCTTATTAATATTAATAAGTACAACAACCTACTTATTGAGTTGTTGGGCTAAGGATTGTTTAAAGCGCAGTGCACTAGTTTTCTTACTGACCAATATCATAGTATCTGCAAATGGTACCACCTACATTTGTTTAGGCTTTATGAAGTAACCTAAAAACTAATAGTTATGAAACCGTATACCAAAATTGCAGCAGTAGTATTTGCCATTGTGGCACTTTTACATTTACTACGTGCTATTTTAAATTTAGAGTTATCCGTAGATAATGCAGAGATCCCAATTTGGGTCAGTATTCTAGGGTTTATTATTCCAACTATATTAAGCTATGGCTTGATAAAAGAATCTAAATCTTGATAATATCCGTTGGTGTTTCTACCAATATGGCAATATCGCCACGCAAGGCTATTGGCTGTTTCATGATCTCTGGGTTGTGCTGTATCATTTTCATCCAATCCCTATCTGATAAATCGGCATGCTCAAATTTCTCCTCGTAAGCAGGATGGTCTTGGTTCACCAAATCCTTAATTTCAATACCTAAACGAGAGGCTAAATTGGCAATTTGTGTGCCTGTAAGCGGTGTTTTCATAATGTCAATAGAAGAGACCGGTAAGCCTTCAGCAATGGCATAGACCATAGTTTGCTTGGCTCTAACGGATTTAGAACTGTAGTATAATGTTATTTGTCGTTCGGAGGTGCTTATTTTTCCCATGGCTTCAGTATTAATCAGTTTATGACGCTTTTATGTATCTCATAAAAGTAGCAAGCTTAGGGCATTCCTAAAATGACGGGAGTCAGTGTTGTTTACTGCAAATTTAATTTTATGTTCTGTTATTATTGCCTAAGAAAAGTAGACTTTAAACAGCGTGGTTATTCCTATTAATAGGATAAAGACCAAGGACAGTTTACGAAATTTTGCTTGTGGTATATAAACCAGGATCTTCTTGCCAATATAGGATCCTATTAAACCAATAGCCAATAAAAACGGCACATACTTAAGGTCGTGTTTGTGAATATACCCGTTGTTGTAATACACAATTGTTCTAGAGAAGTCTATCATAAAATCAATAAAAGCAGAAGTGGCTATAAAAACACTTTTTTCTAGGTTAAATGCAGCCATTGTTAATCCTCTAATGGCACCTCCTGTGCCGAGCAATCCGGCCGAAAAACCTGAGAGTGATCCGCCAATAATAGCATTCTTGTTTTTTGGAAGTACAACTAATTTGCTTTTGATGAGAAAATAAGCACTTAAGCCCACTAGAAAAATACCTAAGACGATTTCCAAAAAGTAAGCATCTATAATTTTTGACATCATACCTCCCAAAATGACAAAAACTACAGAAGGTATGCCTATGAACAGTAATAGCCGTTTGTTTAATCCTTTTTTAAACAAGAAAATCTTACTCAAATTACTAGACAGGTGAAAAATTGCTGTCAATCCTAAAACCGAGTGGAAGTCAAAATAAAAATTGCCTAAGGGAACAAAAAATACCGAAGAGCCAAAACCGCCTATGGTTCCTATTATTTCAGCGACCAGTGCTAAAAGTATAAACAAATAATTGATATCCTTCATTTGTGATTTTTTAATCTTTTAATTGTAGTATCAGCTTCAATTAGTCCTTGCGAGAACTAATATAATGTAGGGTAAAATAAGGAGATAAATCGTTGTAATAAATGATCTTTATCTGTTTTTACCTGCTCAACATATCGTTTTTTGTTGGTGCCGTTTATATGGTTTACTGGAGTTTAAACCCAGAATTTAAATCATAAATATGTAGGATAAAACATATTATGATTTACCTTACATCGAAAATATTTGTAATACAAGGGATATTCATATAATTTTAGAGGATCAAATATAATCTACTATGAAAAATTTAACCACTTTATTTATTTGTTTAGCCTTAGTGTTTTCGTTCTCGTGCGAGACTGAACCAGTTGAGTTAGAAGGTCAGCAATTAAATTCTACAGCAAACGAATCTAACACTTCAGCAGATGATGATGACGAGGCAGAGGATGATGAGTCATCAGATGAGGATGACGAAGCATCATGCGAGACTCTTTTTGCGATTGGAGGGGAGGATGCATCCACCTGCTTTTTAGACGACGGATTTAACCGTTGGGGTTGGACTATTGGTCCGTTATCAGGTGGTGAATACACCTTTGATCTGTATTCTGGTGCTGGTCAGTGCGATACTGATAAAGGAACTCTTGTAGGATCCTTAAGTGTTAGTTATGACGAAGCCCTTGGAACAGTTGATGTAGATTTTGACATGCTTGAAGGTTTTGTATTAAATGAAACCCACCTCTATGTAGGTGAACTGCCTTATCCAATAGGTAATAATGGTAATGCTACTGTGGCACCTGGTCAATATCCTCATCAGAATGAATTAGATGATGCTTCAAGTGATTCCTATTCGCTTTCAGACATTAGTGGTGAGATTTTCATCATTGCACATGGTGTAGTTTGCGAAAGTGATGATGATGACGATGATGACGATGATGATGGAGGAGGTGCATTCTAACAATGCGGTAAAGCAACACTTGTTTTAATTGAGATTACGTTATACTTTATCTTCCTTCCTTGGAAAGGTGTAGAACAGTAAAATATATAATATAAAAAACCACTTTATATAAAGTGGTTTTTTATATTAAAGCCATTACCTTTAAATCAATTATAAACACAAAATTATAATGATAGATATACGATTAGCAGTGCTCATTGATGGTGATAATATTCCATCTGCTTATGTAAAAGAAATGATGGAAGAAATTGCTAAATATGGTAACCCAACCATAAAGCGCATTTATGGTGATTGGACCAAACCCCATTTGTCGAAATGGAAAAATATGTTGTTAGAAAATGCCATCACACCTATACAGCAATATGGCTACACCACAGGTAAAAATGCAACCGATTCTGCTATGATCATCGATGCTATGGATATTTTGTATTCAGAGAAAGTCGATGGCTTTTGCTTGGTCTCTAGCGATAGTGATTTTACACGCTTGGCTACCCGTTTACGAGAGGCAGGGATGAAAGTTTACGGTATTGGTGAAAAGAAAACACCAAACCCGTTTATTGTAGCTTGCGATAAATTTATTTATATAGAGATTTTAAAACACCAGGTTTTAGAAAATGAAACGGAAGCCTCCTCTACAAGCAAAGACTCTAAAAACAACTATGATAAAATAACTCGTAAGGAGATTCAGTTTATAGCAAGCACTATAGACGATCTTGCCGATGATGATGGTTGGGCATTTTTAGGTGATGTTGGTAGTTTACTGCAAAAGAAACAACCAAATTTTGATTCTCGTAATTATGGGTTTCAAAAATTAACACCTCTAATTAAATCGATTTCTAATTTTGAAATCGAAAGGCGTGAAGACTCCCGAGGTCGCATGAAATTGATTTATGTGAAGCTCAAAGAGCTGAAGTCTCGTGGGCGGAAGCGTTAGGCATTCCTAAAATGACGAGAGTCAGTAATACACAAGTAAAGAATTGGGTGAGCAGTTTAAGTTTTCAGGATATAATAATTCAACGACTGATACTTATTTTGTACTGTTCTTTTTTATTAAGTCAATAACAAAGTTCATTTGTGTGTCTTTTTGGTTTAAGTAATCCTCATAGTTTTGAATCACCTTATAATCTGGTATTATCCCTCGGTTATAAATTTGATTGGCTTTCTTAGGCACATCTTGTTCTAAATTCACTACAGAAAAGAAGGTTTCAATTTTAGATTTTGGCAAGATATAACCCAAAGGTGTGTGTCCATTATGTCCATAATAACCACCCATGGTCTCTTCGCCAATGACTATTGTATTTTTATTACCTGCTACCATTGCAGCAAATAAACTGCCAGCTGAAGCTACTCTCGGGCTAATAAGCAGATAGATGGTTCCGTTAAACGCATTTTTATTTGGTTTCCATATGCTATGGTCTGCACTGCTAGCGTTTTGATAGTATTTACCGTTTTTTTCTTCTGGAAATTCTTTTTGAAATTCTCTGTTGTATTTGCCAACACCAAGCGGTCTTAAGAACCTTGGGATTTTAGAGTAAATATATTTTAGATATGGTATTTTTTTGAAGCTAATCCAAGCTTGGGTATTTTCTTGAAAGTTTCTTTGTGCTAAGTATGAAAAAGTAACTAAGTCATTAGGATCTGTTCCGCCACCATTATAACGCACATCTACTATTAAATTTTTAATATTTTTCTCTTTAATTGTTGTAAAAACGCTATCTAAAAAAGCAACATACCTGAGATGTTTCGGGTCCTTTTCATTTCCCAATCCAAAATCGTTTATTGTTAGTATGCCGGTTTGATGGTCAATAGATTTATAATGATAGGTGTCGTTTTCTTTCCAATCTTTATAATTGACAGTATCAAAAGGTCTTGAATAGCGCTTATTTACATTTTTGTAAAAGGCTCTGTATGAAATACTATTGAGTGTTGTTTTTTTAATTTCATTCGAATCTCTTGTTTTATATTCAACCAAAAATTCACTTTTGAGTCCATAATTAATTCGATAGTATTTACTAAAACCAATATCTAACCCTATCCGTTTTCCTGTTGTGTTTACACCATCTGTTGTGTAGTATTTATTGAGGTTTTTAATGATGTCTGCAATATTTTCATTATTGATGCTCACTAGTTCACTACCTAAAGGAACTGTGCCATTCTCAAAGTTAATAATCCATTTGTTGTAAATATATTTTATTGGGTACGGAAAATAGCCCTTGCCTTCATCTCGTAACTTAGTTGAAATTTTTGATGGTAAGACCGTGTTATTATGTGAGCTTCCTTCAAAATCCGTTAATTGGCAAATGATATTGTAAAAATCGCGGTACGTTGATGAGCTCTGTATTGTGTTCTCAGCCCAATTGTATATGCTATCTATTTGTTGCTTTGTTCTGTATTTGTAAAGCCCTGAGTTGGCCTCTAAACGGATATTTTTAAATATCTCTAAATCCTTCAGCATTTTTTCTTGTGGTAAGGGAGCATCTATGGATTGCGCATTTATAGTGATAGAAATAAGAACAAGAAATAGCGGTAATAATTTAATTCTTTTCATATGGCAATAATTTTTACCAAATGTAATTTTATAAAACTATGGCCACTTGTATAATGTTGGTAATTACAATTCTCTACTATAGTTTACTTGGTATTCTTTTGGTGAAATACCTATAAAACGCTTAAACGTTTTTGAAAAATGTGCCAAATCGGTAAAGTTGTATTGATAGGCTAAATCAGTAAGTTCTGTATTGGATTTGATCAATTTTTTACTTGAAAATATTTTCCGCATTAATACATAATTCATAGGAGTCATACCTGTCCAAGCTTTAAATTTTTTTGTGAATCCATATTTGTTGATATTGGCTATTTTGGATAGTTCGTCAAGGCTAATCTTATGATATATATGGCTTTCGATGTAACTTCTAATTTGGTTGTAGTTATTAAAATTTAAACCTGAATATTCAGTTTTGTGTTCCTGTGAGTACTGTTCTAAGACTTGCATAAACTGTGACAGATAAGATTCTACCATTTCATCATCTTTGGTATCCAAGGCTATTTTCAGCTTTAAAAACAACTTATTGGCTTTTTTACTTGTTATTTGTCGGTTTATAAACTTTATATTTCTTCCGTTTAGCACATATTTCACCACCTTATTTGGTACGTAGATTGTATCAAACTTTAGGTAAGAGTCATTATCAATTAGTGGGTTAGAATGTATTTCGTAAGGGTTAGTGATAGATATGCTACCAGCCTCTGTAAAAAGGCTTTGGTTTTCAAAATCAATTTGTTCAATGCCTTTATGTATAAGTGATATACAAAACGTTTCGTGAAAATGTTTTGGAAAACTTGTGGTTTGATTCTCTATGGATATATATTCTATACTGTCGAATAACATTCTTGTTTCTTCTGGTTTTCTAATGTGCTTTTACGGTTTTGTGTATTGTTTTTTGAAGGATGTCAACCAAAAAATCATTTTGACTTGGATTAGCCATTTTAGTGAAAACTGCACTAAATAAAAAGCCTAAAGCCCACATGCGTAATTTTTCTTTTAACTAAAGTTACAACTTTTATCTAGATTGTTTCTTTAGCTAACTTTGGGAGGAGAGAATCTTACTTAAGTTTGGTTCTAATTATGGAGTTTTAGTGATTAATCGTTATCTCTCAGATTTACCTTCGATGAATCTTTTTAGTGAAGCTGTACAATAGTAAAAGCCTGCAAAACTTCGTTTTGTCAGAGTTTTTTTGCGCCTTCAGAATCTCATTGGTTTTGAGAATTACATGCTGTGATTCTTCGCTGGTGAGCTGTACAATAGTAAAACCCATCAAAACTTCGTTTTGTCAGAGTTTTTTTGCGCTATCAGAATCTCATTGTTTTTGAGAATTACATGCTGTTGATGCTTCGCTGGTGAGCTGTACAATAGTAAAACCCATCAAAACTTCGTTTTGTCAGAGTTTTTTTGAGCCTTCAGCATCCCATTGGTTTTCGAGAATTACATGCTGTTGATGCTTCGCTGGTGAGCTTTACAATAGTAAAACCCATCAAAACTTCGTTTTGTCAGAGTTTTTTTGCGCTCTCATTTTGAAGCAAGCTTCAATGCAGCGCATAAAAAAACCCTGCACTTGTCAGTGCTGGGCTTTTACTGCTGTAGCGAGAACGAGAATTGAACTCGTGACCTCCGGGTTATGAACTCAAAATTTGCCTAAAACAAAAAGTATTTACTGGGCTTCCGAGCTCTTTTTTTATAAAATCGTATGCAGAATCGTATGCAGTTTAAATTTTCTGGTTAATAACTATTATATAAGTGTAATATAATGATTTATTTGCGTTTAATTAATTATACTTTTTGAATTTATGTAGTTTAAGAGTCAAAAAAAAAATCGGAAAAAATAAACTAGGTCGGATTTAAAGTTCTTTTTAGTTACCAAATGAAGTGGATAATGTATCATTTTATTATATTCATTGAATAAGACTATAATAATCAAATATCAACCTAAATTCTGTGCTTTAAAAAGTATCTGTCAGTGAGTGGTTAAAAATTTCAGGAGAATCAATAATCCCAATTAATTAATAGTTAAAATGCTGAAAGTAAAGTGTTCGTCAATTTTACTTTTAAAGTTTATTCTAAAGAGTATAGATTCTAAAAGGTATATTTGATTAGGACTATGATAATTTTATTTTCTTTAATTTTAATAACCTATTGACCAATCACATAAGAACCCATGAGTAATAAAAATCTTAAACGAGAAACACGATACGGTCTACCAGAAGCAGACCAAATACTATTTAATAGACATTATGTGTTGGGTTACTCGTACTACTTTAGACAGGCAAAATGGGCTTTAGAAATTGTTAATCCTGATACCAATCATGTCGATAGAAAAGATGTCTTCAGATCAGATTATAGAATACCTGAGAAATTTAGAGCAGATAAGGATGTCTATATTGGTTCTGGATTTGAAAGGGGTCATCTTGTAGCTAGTGCTAATCAAATTGATACTGAAATTCAAAATAGTGAAACTTTTCTCTTGTCTAATATGTGTCCTCAAGTTTCTGAATTTAATGGTGGTGTATGGAAAGAATTGGAGAAAGCGGTCAGGGAATTAAATAATGATCCTAAGGTTTTTGAAACATATGTAATTTCTGGACCATTGTTTTATTTTGACCAAGAAGTTATAATGATTGGTGATGATGATCCTAGTATTAAAGTGTCATTACCACTTCCTCATGCTTTTTTTAAGTCTGTTCTAACAGAGAGAAATACAGGTACATTTAATATGTGGTCATTTATCATACCCAATGAGGAGTCTCCTGAACCTCTAGATAGTTTTTTAGTTGAAACTTCTAAAGTTGAGAAAATATCTGGTCTATTCCTATGGGACACGTTAAAAGGAACTAGTATTATGAATAAGAAAAACAGAATTAGAAAAATGTGGAAATTTTAGAAGGATTTTTAAACTTGAATTTTTTCTAAAGTGCTATGTATAATAATTCAGTTTGATTGTTGCCAACGTGTTCGTGTATGATTTCGTTCCGATAAAACTAAGATAGCAAAAAGGGACGAACCCAAAATTCAGCAGCGAGGAAATTCCGAAGGGAATTTCAGACGTAATGAATTATACACGTTGTTGGCAAATGTTAATATTTTCTTTTTCCTTCGGGGATTTGTTATTTCACAACTATTTAAAAAAAGAATGATTCAGAAATTTTGTCACTTATTTTATTAAAGCGATTTGTAAATATTTTCTAAAAAAAAAGGAGGGTGGATGTTTAGATTTTAACTTTACATAAGAATTAAACGGCGCAAATGTCTATGCAACGATTGAGAAGTCATGTAATAATTAGCATCAAAGTTTAAAATGCTGAACATTATTAGTATAATCAGTCCCCGCCAACAAAAACAGTCATTTTCCACTCATTGTCAATAAACTCGAAGGTTGCTCGATAGCCAACCGGCGACCAAATGTAATCCCGAAAAACGTACCCTTTTAATTTTCCGTCGAGACTTTCTGTATAATACCAAATTGTTTCATCAATAGATCTAATAGACTTTTCGTAATCTACTTTCACAATATCATAACTAAACTGTCCAACTATTTCTGATTTTTTTAGGTCTGGGTTATTTCTAACGTTTACGTTGGTTCCTGTAATGGCCATATGTTCAAACGCCCCGTATTTCTCATCATCTCTAGGCCAATTTGAAAAAACATAGGGTATGGAGTAAATTCCACCGCCTTTATATTTTTCACCTCCCAACTGTAATATCTTGTCCATTGTTTTCCAAAAAGAGGAATCGTCTGAAGACCAATTCCATCGACTCTTGAATTCTTCAATGCCACCGTTACCTCCGAAACTAACCAAAATGTCTGAACTTAATATACTAAGTATGTATTCTTTATCCTTCTTCTTAACGGCGTTTTTTAAATTGCTGATAAACTCCTTAAGTACAGGATCCTTAATTTCCATTTTGGGTGGAAGTAATTTTTTCTGCCCAAAAGAACTCATGGTAATTAAAAAAAGTGAAATAAAAATGAAGTGTTTTTTCATAATTTTAGACTTTATATAACAAAATCTGTATTACTAAATCGGTTAATCTTTTATACACCTAACAGAAATTCCAGTTCGCATTCCTCCATATTCTCTATTTACCCCTTCTCTAACGTAAAAAAGACTTCGAGTCCAGAATTCCGTAGAACTCCACCAGCTAGTACTTACACCTTTTGTACCTCCATTTGAGAATCTTCCTCTCAACCTTTTACCACCTGGGAGCGCTTCGAAAACGCCTTTTTCTCGAATATTATTATAATCATCCCACATACTCATGCTTTTCATTTTAATACCTGCCTTATCAACACCGCCTAGATTATCGGTTAACTCTGTCCATTCATCATCTGAAGGGATGTGCCACCCTAAAGGTGCTAGGCCTCTTTCATCATTAACAGCATACCAATTGTACAACTTGCCTAAAATTTCACCGTTATTGCTTTCATTTTCATAATAGCACCAAGCAGGACTGTATGTGTCTCCAGCTTTATCCCATGCTTCTTTGGTTTTAGCATGAGGAATTGGGTCGCCATTCCTGAACTTACTAACATTAAGATTCTTACTCATCCAAACCTGATGGCCAATTTTAACAGACTTGAAAGCATTAGCATCAGCGTTATAGTCTATATGATTTTCAGTCATCGATTCCTGTTTGTCAATATTAACAGACTTGGAAGTATTAACATCAGTTTCAATGTATGGATATTCTTCCCATTCTCCTATTAATTCTCCATTTGAATAAGTTCCGGTACGGCTTAATCGACCGCTCTCATTAAAAAACTTCCATAACCCTGTTTTCTTACCGTCTATATAGTTTCCAATATAGTATAATTGTCCACTCTTATCATATACTTTCCATTCTCCTGTCTTTTTTCCTCTATAAAAAATGCCGCTTTCAGACATATTGCCATTTAAATAGTAATTTATAAATTCTCCATGCCGTATTCCATTTAAATAATTTACAATAGTAGGTGGTTTTCCCTTCTCATAAAAGTACTTTTGTACGCCATCTAGTTTTCCATTAGAATAGTTTTGTATTCTTTCCAGTTCGCCATTTATCCGATAGATTTTACATTCTCCATGTAAGTTCCCATATGAATAATTGTTTTCTCGTTCTAACACGCCGTTCTCAGAATAGGCCATTTCTTTTCCATGTTCTTTAGTGTTTAACATGTTTATGATACTACTTAATTGACCATTTTCATAATACATTTTAAACAAGCCATTTATTTCTCCATTAGAATTGTTACTAATTGATTTTAATCGCCCATTCTCATAATATTCCTTTTGTGCGCCGTCTAGTTTTCCATTTGAATAGTTTTTAATAGCCTGTAATTTCCCACTATCATAATAGTATCTTTTTTCTTGAGCATTTAGGTTGAACACCAGAATACTAAAAATTGCGAGTAAGATTATTTTTTTCATTTTTCTATTTTAAGTTCAACATCAAGTTGTAAAACGTTATTTTTTTTCTATTCCGTTAATATAGTTGACTTGTTTTATCAATGTTCCGTCCATATCATAGTCATTAATAGTGCCATTGCCATTTACTAATGTGCCTTTATTTAAACTAGTTCCGTTACCGTCAAAACAAGATAGGATTTCCATTAATTTACCTTCCTTATAAAACAGTACTTGATAAATTTGTCCATTTGTATGATACAGCTTCCTTTCTCCATGATTATAATTATCCTTGAAGTTCTCTATAGAACTTAAATGCCCATTTTCGTAATAGATTTTCCATTCTCCTGTTGGTTGATCTTCTACATAGCCTCCACTGTACCTTAATTTTCCATTTTTATGATAGATTTTCCATGCTCCTGTTTTCACATCAGAAGACCAATTCTCATCATCAGCAAAGTTTCCAGATTGGCCTATTTGTCCATTTTCAAAATATACCTTATAGGCTCCAATTTTTTTTGTTCGCCCTACCGTTTTATTACTGTTATAGCTAACACTTTCTTTTAACTGTCCGTTTTTGTAATAGGTTATAGACTTCCCTTTTTTCCAGCCAAAACTATAGTTTGAAATTTCACTTAATTGTCCGTTGTCATAATAGAATTTCCATTCGCCGTGTTTGGTCTTACTACTTGAACCCAACCTTTCATGACTTCCTATGCTTTTTAATTGTCCGTTTTCATAATAGGTTTTCCATTCTCCTTTTTTGACTCCATAATCATTAGAAGATTCATCATAACTTCCTACACTTTTTAATTGCCCATTGTTATAAAAGGTTTTTTTCTCCTGAGCGTTCACATGAAACACTAGAACACTAAAAATTGCGAGTAAGACTATTTTTTTCATTTTTCTATTTTAAATTCAACATTAAGTTGGTAAGACGGTTAATTCTCTTTTCCATCAACATAGTTTACTGTTTTTATCAATGTTCCGTTCATATCATATTCATTAATAGTGCCATTGCCATTTACTAATGTTCCCTTATTTAATCTATTTCCGTTACCATCAAAACAAGACAGAATTTCCATTAGTTTATTTTCTTTGTAAAAACGAACTTGATAAGTTTGACCATTTGTATGGTAACTGTTCCATTCTCCGGTTTTTACTCCATCTGAATAATTTCCTATTACTGAGACCTCTCCATTCTCATGATACTGTTTCCATTCCCCTGTTATTTTATCATTTTTATAGTTTACTATAAATTGTGGTTCTCCATTCTCAGCATAGTACTTCCATTTTCCTGTCCGTTTTAAATTTGCATAAGATTCACTTTTCCTTAACTGCCCATTTGCATAATAGTATTTCGTTTCTTCAATAATTCCCCCATCAACATAGTTTGCTTTTTTTATAAAGGTCCCATCAATATCATATTCATTAATCGTTCCATTGCCATTTTTTAATGTTCCTTTATCTAAACTATTTCCTTTACCATCAAAACAAGAAAGAATTTCCATCGTCTTATATTTTTTATATATTATAATTTGATAGATTTGACCATTTGTATGATACAGTTTACATTCTCCTTCTTTATAATCGTCTATAAAGTTTTCTAATTTCTGTAGTTCTCCATTCTTATGATAGGTTTTCGATTCACCTGTTTGTTTTCCATCAACATAGTTTTCTGAAGATAATAATTCACCGCTGTCATAATACCATGTTAATTCTCCCTTACGGTTTCCATCGAAAGAGTTTCCTATGAGTTTTAGCTGTCCATTCGTATAATACATTTTAAATTCACCTGCTTGTTTTCCATCAACATGGTTTGATATATATTGTAGTTCTCCATTCTCATGATACCTTTTAAATACACCCGTTTTTTTTCCATCAACATAGTTACTTATTTCTTGCAACTGCCCATTCCTATAATACCACTTATCTTCTCCAACAATTATTCCATCGACATAATTTCTGATATTTTTCAACTGCCCATTACTAAAATATATTTTTTCTATACCATTTTTTTCTCCTTCTATATAGTTTGTAAGGTGCATTAATTGTCCATTATAAAGATACCGTTTCCATTCTCCTGTTTTTTTTCCATCCGAAGAATAGTTCTCAATAATTGCCACATTTCCATTTTTAATAAAATATTTCCATTCTCCTGACTTGTTCCCATCCTTATAGTTTCCTAAAGATAGCAGTTCACGGCTGTCATAATAGGTTTTCCATTCTCCAGTTTTTACACCATCTGAATAATTTCCTATTTCTGATACTTCTCCATTTTTATAAAAGGTCTTTTTTTCTTGAGCGTTTACATGAAACATCAAAACACTAATAATTATAATTAGAATTACTTTTTTCATTATCTAATATGTTTTTTTAATTAATGGTTATTCCCAAAATAAACTTTGTGAAGAAATGAACTTATCGATCTTTTTTAATTCCAATTTTACGAGTGTATCAATGTCTTCCTTACGATCTTGAGAGGTAGTGATGTGTAATGTAAACCATTCGGGACCCGTTTCTCCATTTGAATACCAATTCCCGGAATCTTGAAAAGTACTGACTACGGCCTCGTGATTTCTAATTTTAGATTCCAGCTCTCGGCAAGTGTCTTTACCAGCCGTTACAATAAGCTTTGAAACCGGAAATTCATCTTCATCCTTATTGTAGGAAGGTGCAGTTATATTTTGGGAAACGGAAGACCGTTGGTTTTCGGAGTTATTTTCTTTTTTATTACCCAATAAATAACCGAATACTACCACCAATAATAGAATGCTTCCAGCTATTAAATGCCCACTAAATGTCCCCCAGGTTGATTGATTTGCGCCAAAAGCAATTAAAAACACTTGAACCACGACATAAATTAAATATCCAATGATTCCTCCACCAATTAATAAATAGAAAACATTCTTCATTTTATAGATTATATATTTATTACTGTATAATTGAGGATAATATGCTGTTTATTAAAGCATAGCAGTGAATTAATCCCCATGAAAATAAAACCCATCCATTAATCCTCCGTTCTCATCATCCATTTCTATTTTTAACCATCCTAAGAGTCCGAATTTTGTTTTAACAAGAAAGTACTCAGCAATATCATTTTCATTAAACTCGGCCATAACTATCTCAATTGGATAATTTTTTGGCAATGTTGCAACTATTGATGTCAAATCTTTAGTTTCATGAATTTTAATGTTACGCTTAAGCTTACCCTTTATCCCTACAAAATATAGTGGCTGTTTAACTTCATTGAATTTACCATTTTCAAATATGAACTTTCTTTTTTTGTCGAATAGATTATTTGAATAGCCTTCAACATAAAGAGATTTGCCTCTAAAATGAAATTTGTCACCAATAACATTTAATATAATTTTGGTTTTGTGTTCGATAATTAGTTGTGGGTCATCACTTTGGCCCTCACTATAATATAGATTTAAAAACGCATTATTTTCAAGTTTAAACCTCCCTATCACAATATCCGATTCGCCAACACCAACACACAAATTGGTTTGGGAACATACTTTAAATATGGATTCAAAATTTGATTTTGGATAGCCTACTTCAATAAATTCATTAACGAGCTTATATTCTAGGTCAGCGAAATTATTTTGACTAAATACTAGATTAGAAATTAATAGTAAGAATGCTAAATATGGTATTTTCATTTTTTTGTATTTGCCATCGTTTGGACTACATTGAATTATAGCATTTTTTTCATCCAATGGGTTTGTATAGTGTCTGTCACTTTAATTTTTATTGAACTTAATTAAAAAATCGACTATTTGATCAGCGCCTAAGTTCTTACCTATGATGTTTTTGTTGCTATCCAGCACAAAAATTTTTGGTTTGCTACTTGTAAAATTATATGTGCTACTTACTAAGTCATTTTCTGAATCAACCTTTACGTGAAACCATTCATTAATTTTCCAATTAGTTGCATAATCCCAGCAATTCTTAACCTCTTCGGCATTTCTTGTACAAATCGCGACAAGTTCAACATCTAAGTTTTCTAATTTATCATTGACTTCAATTAGATCTTTTATACTTTTTGCACAAAGACCACAATTGTCATTCCAGAAGAAGAGCAATGTATATTTACTTTTTATGTCATGAAGATCAAATTTAAACCCATTATTTGACTCTAAAGCCATGTTTGGTGCAACCTTCCCAATTAATGTTGGTTTAATGGCATTGGATTTTTTAAGTATTTTTTGCAGTTGGGCTTCGTCAATCCAAGGTGTTTTGCCTTTAGCATAATAGTTATCAGCCATGTGGACATAAACAGCATCCATTCCCATAATTTTAGACTCTGCATATTTATTTAAAAAATGAACAACATAGTTTTTATAGGTCTCTTCAGAGGGTTCCATTTTTTTAAGTACAAAATCTATAGCATTACTAATAGAATCAGGATGTTGCACCTGCAATTTATTAATGTAGTTCTCCACGCTATTAAATAAAATAGGGGTTCTGACCATTCTAGGGTCAGTAAGATCTATATTATCGAAATAATGCTGTCTGTAATAATAAAATCTCTTGTTTTGTTTATCCATTTCTGAACCTTCAAATTCTGGTATTTTTACAGTTAAAGTAGATTTAATTAGTGCAGCTGTGAATGAATTTGGGTGGACTTTTATTATATCGTTTTGGTAAGCAGAGACTTCATCATTAATAGACATGGTCTTGTCACTTTGGCCAGAATTTATCTCATCTTGGGGCAGTGCTTTTACTTCTTCTTTTTTCTTCTGAATAAATTTTAAATAATCATAAAACAGCCTGTTTTCAAAAGAACCAGCATCAAATTGCATGGATTCAATAAGATTATTATAGTCTGATGAAATTTCAATATTTCGGTCATTTTGAGTAATTAAAATTTCACTATAGTTATTATTAGGTTGTACAATTAACAGGTATATGCCTGGTTTTATTGGTTCTTTTATATTGATTACAAAAAAGCCATCAGGTTGTTTATAGATGGTATCAGTTTTTGTTATAGCATCAGGGGTTAGATATTGCCTGTTATTAAAATGGTATCCTAATTGTATTATATCATATGGATAATTTTCTATTTTAACTCTAATTTGAAGGTTTGCTTGCGAAGAATTAGATTTTTCAGTTTCGTTTTGAGCATATATTAAAGAGGTTAATAGAATTGAAACTAGAATTAAAAGGATGTTTTTCATAATATCTTCAAATCTGCACGAAGCCAAGAGTTGACGTTTTTTTGAAGTTAGTCATTAAAAACAATAAATCGATGATTTGGCAGACTTAAATAATAAAAAAGGTTTTTTTGAAATTAGCCCAAAACCCCGTATTACTGAGATTTGTTATTATACTTTGCCTTTTACTCATTTCAATTCCAGTTATAGGAAAGTCATCAACTTTTATACATACCATTATCCAATTTTGAGCTTTTGAAACATCGCTCTTTCTTTTCTGAAGTTCACTTGTAACTTGAATATTAATTGAGTATTTTTTTAGTCAGATTCCAAGTTATCATAAATAATAGTACATAGCGCTTCAATTAAAATGTTTCATTTTTGTTTAAGAATTTCGTGGTTATCCAGTATATCCAAAATCAGTCTAAAAGGTAGTGGAATGATATGCTACAATATGAGGGTAGCAATAAGAATAATGGCTATTCCCATTTTTTCTTTTTTAAGGTAATTTAACTTGTGTTTATTGTTTTTTTAGAAAAGAGTTCATCATCCTTTGTAGCTCCAGTATCCATCAATAATACTTTGTCTTCTCCAAAAAATAGAAACATAAAAGGTGCCTCGTAATTTGTGCATTTGTTTTGACGTAAAATCCGAGTATTACTGTTATACTTAACTACCTGAATTGGTGGGTCAGTATTATCTTCACAGTTTTCAGAACCATGAATCCAATTTTGAACCTTTAAGTCAACGGTTTCTTCAATTGAAGATTTACAAGACTAAATAATAATGATTGCTGAAATTAAAATTGTAAATTTTGTTTTCATATTTTGGTCAATATTGGCTCTAACGTGTTTGTGTATGGTACGTGCCGACTATTTCCACCGAAGCTCTGCGAAGGAGGATACGGCAGAGTGAGTTACACAAAATTTATATAATTTAAAGATAGATAAATTTTAGTGTATTCAAAGGCATGTGCTATACACGTTGTTAGCTGCTGTGGTTTGGTCTGAGTAAACACGAAACTTTGCGTTTTCCTGAGTATTTATTCCGTAACGAGTCCATCAGCGCAACGATTACTCAAGAGTGAAATCCACTTGCGCTGTTACGCCAAACCAAAGTAAATACAAGTTAAAGCGATGGTGTTAAAAAAACCGTGTACGGCAATAACAAACCACAAATCGTATTTACGCAAGTAGAATATCAGGGCTAAGAGTGCTCCGATAATCCAAGTAACAAGTTGCCCAGTAATTCCTTGCTGACTATGCATAAAGCCAAAAAAACCAGTAATTAGTATAATGTTAAGCACCATACTGATTTTGCTTTCTCCAAAGAATTTTACAAATTGTCGCATAAAATAACCACGAAAGATAATTTCTTCTCCAAATCCCGCAGTAGCCCATACTAATAATAAAGTAATTAAAAAGACTGGAAGATTTCCTTTCAATTCATCAAAACTTGAATAATCTATAGGAGATCCTGTGAGTTTTGTAACTACAGGAACCAATACAAAGACATAAAAAACAAAGAGTCCTAGTGCAACTAATGGAGCAAGTACGAGGATGTTTTTGAATGTGAATTTTTCACGTTGAAATCCAAGTGCTGAAAATGGTTTTCCATTGTATTCTATATAATTTGCTATAATGATTAATATAGAAATAATGATATTTTCTATAATACTTCTAGTGATTGGTCCAAACCATAAAAAGCAGATGATTGCAATAGTAATTAATGGGATTAATGTTTGACGTAAGGTAATTTTGTTCATTTTTTTGATTTTAATTTCTAAACGAAATAATGAACAAATTCTCTGAAAAACCTTTTAAATACTTATGTTTTTACTGAATGGTAGTAAATTTATAACTGAATAGTCGGTAGTTGATGGCATCTTTTATTGAAACCAATTCATAAATGCTTTTCGCTTGTAACGACTGATATGAATTTCGGCATTTGCATCGTTTTCAATGGAGGCTTTTAACCGAATACTTAACTTGCCATTTTCAATCTTTTCAATTTGGTCTACGGCATCTTTGTGGATTATAATTTTACGATTGGCTCTAAAAAACAATTGATCATTTACCTTCTCCTCGAGCTCGTTCAATGTAAAATCGGTGGTAATTGTTGAGCCATCTTTTTGAACCGTATATACAATTTTGTTTTCGCTATAAAAGCACAAGATATTTTCATATGTGAGCTTCGTGATTTTTGCACCGCTTTCAATTGTTATTTCTGCATCTTTTATGGATAGCTTGTATAAATTATATATGTCTTGCGCATACCATAAACCTATTAGAACAAAACTCAATAATATGGTAAGCAGCAAACCAATTAATAAATAATAATACACTGTCTGTCCCCCCACAACTTTATCTGCAATAATATTTACAGGAATATACATGAGTGTAATATACCCTAGAGTAGAACCCATAAACCATACAATAGTGACAATTTCTACCTTTTTAGAGAAATATTTTTTCTTGTAAAATTTAAAATTAAAATGCGCTATGATTCCAATGAGAACGCATAAAACAATGGATGACAGAAAACCTTCTATGGGGAATCTATACGATTCACCACCGGGAAAACTATCACGTGTTGCTAAATGATTCACCACTAAAGAGAAAATCGTCAATACGATGGCCTTTTGAAACCAACGCCATGCAGGACTACTAATAAATGCCAGCAATGCTATTTTTACTGAATTATTGGTTGGTGGTGTAGTGCTCATGAATTTGAAGCTCATTTTTAGTCAACCTATTTCTGGATGATTTTTTCCCCATTGCAGCTAACGTGTTCGTGCCTGCCTGCCGTCAGGCAGGTATGGCTCGTGCCGACTTCTTCCACCGAAGCTATGCGAAGGTGGATCCGGCAGAGTGAGTTACACGGAATTTATTTAGTTTAAAGGTAAATAAATTTCAGTGTATTCAAAGGCATGGGCTATACGCGTTGTTGTGTGTAGTTTTTATTCCCATGGTTTTTTCTTAAATCCAGTTTGTATGAGATTAAATTTGTCATTCAATATCACAGTATCAAAATGAAAGTAGAAGTTTCCATATTTCGACGCATTTCTATCAGTTTTTGAAACCATTCTTTTTTCCAATTCCGAATAATTTACAGGAAGAGCATAACTACCAATCGGTTTCTCTTCGTTAGGTTCAGAGTTTATCCATATTTGTTCTCCTTTGTAAAGAGTGGCTTTTCCGCCACCAGTAAAAGGTGCTGACCAAGCTGTTAAAAATTCAATTTCTTGGTCAAATTTTGATTCATACAAATCTCCTTCTTTCGGATAACGATAATTTTCGGGAATCAAGCTACGTTCATACTCGAGAGCCCAGTCAGTTTCTGGTTGTCCGACTTGATGTCTTTTTCCATCTTTCATTTCTTGCATTAAATCAGATAGAGTCTTATTCCAATTTTCAGGTCGAGGAACAGTTTTTCTAGGTTCCGCTTTAGTCTTTTTCTGACGAAATATTTTTCTAAAGAAGTTCATTTTTCAAATTACACACAACGTTGTTGTGTATGGTTAGTTGCGTGTTTGAGCAACTAATTTAGCAAACAAAAACGAACGAAAGAAAATTCCGAAGGAATTTTCCAAATAAGCACTTGCCCAAGCAATTAATTATACATGTTGTTGGCAACAGTTTTAATTATTCAGGTTACAGTATGTGGTTTAAATCTTGTCTTCCGACAATTGCCATTATTTCAACGACGTCGTTATTTATTTTGTAGTAAATACTATCTATTCCGCAAACACATCTTCTGTAGTCCTTTTTTATATAATCAACTGACTCGAATGAAAAAGGTCTTTGGGTAATAATTTCAAAATATTCAAAGAATGATTCAAAATATTTATCCGCTTGAGTAGTTCCAAATTTTTTAACTCCATAGTGATGAATTCGGATTAAGTCATTTTTAGCTTCATTACTTAAGCGATATTTAGCCATTCAGTAGAGTTTTTGATTGGGCTAAAATTTCATTTTTTGATTCGCTTGTAAATCCGCTATTCTCAGCTTTTTCCAATTTAGTTCGTACCCAATCAATTTCGACTTGTTGTTTTCTAGCTTGTCTAATTAAATCGTTTACTAATTCGCTTTTGCTTGAATATTCTTTTCCATTGACTTGGGCTTTAAGCCATTCGTCGTTAGGTTCTGTAAATGATATACTTTGTCTTGACATAATTTAATTGTTTGGTGTAAATATACATCAATTTCGAATCATTTCCAAATTGTTGCCAACGGTCTTGTGTATGGTTTCGTTACGGAATGACACGCAGTGTTATTCCGACGTAAACCGAAAGATAGCAAAAGTGCAGGGAATTTCCGATAGGAAATTCCGCCGTAATGAATTATACACGTTGTTAGCCATTGTACTTTTTTACAATCCAAGTGGATTGTCAGTCAGATAATTCCAAATTGTTCGCCAAATAGATTTTCCTTTTTCATTATTTGGGTCAGAAATCCAAATTCCACAAACATTGCATATTTCATTTTCTACGAAGGTCGCGCGTCCAGTTAACCCATCTAAAGAGGCTATTTCATCTGAATATCCGCTTTTCACAGCTGTATCTGTCCATTCGACTTTATCCTTTCGGATTTTATCTGAATAACATCTTGGACACCTTTTTTTATCGTCTTTCAGCTTTGACTTTGGGTTTTCAGATATCAGTTGGTCAATTTTGGTTTCCGTAAGATTCCGCTCAGCTAAATATTCTTTTATATCCGATTGAGTTTCTTTCATATAAGTAAGAAGCTTGAACTTTGCAAAATTTGCTAGTTCATAGTCGTCTAATTCAGTAAGAAATTTTTTGACTCTACTCATTTTCGGTATTGTGGCTAACGGTCCGTATAACCGTCAGTTACGGGTTAATATGCGTTACTTTTCGGTTAAGCACTGACGTTAGCAATTCCGAGTGGATTCGGACGTAGTCGAATCCGCCGTAATTGCGGTTATACATTGTTGTGCGTAGGTTTTTCAATTTACTTTTTCAATTTTCGGTTCAACAGTTGATACTACGTTCACAATGTGATTTAGCGATATAAATGCATAATGCTTAAATTCTCCTGGATAGTCCGCCGATGCAAAAGTGTCCGCTTTTACATAGTCCAAGAAATTCGATTTGTTATAAGTCCGAATTTTTTCTCCAACGTATTCAGTTCCTCCAAGATTTTCGTAACTTTCATTAATTACCGAGTAGGCAATATATCGGTCAAAAGTTATTTTGAATATTTCACTATTTTCATTGTGATAAACTGGTCGAGAAGGGCCGATATCAACACCGAGAATCTTATGACTCTTTTCCAATTCGCCAACTATTCCCATTGTCAATTCAAATTCCAATGAGTTTTCTTCTGGCTCAAATATTTTGGTCAGAAATATATTCCTTTCGCTATTTATTCTATCGTAGTTACTCATTTTTTCAACTTACGCACAACGTTGTTGTGTATGGTTAGTTGCGTGGTTAAGCACCTAATTTAGCAAATAAATCACAGATAGAATATTCCGAAGGAATGTTCGTAAGTCGGCAGTGACCTAGCAATTAATTATACACGGTGTTGTGCGTTCGTATTTTTTAAATCGCAATTTCATTTATTATGTTATAGGTAATTTTACAAACCATTCTGCAATTGAATCCCATAATGGAAAACTTACTTGAAAGAATATGAGATAGTGAAATACCATAAATAGTCCAAGAAGTAAAGGGAATACCCATCGTCCGCTTTTTTGTTTTCGTTCGATGAAAATTAGGGAAAGAATTAAAAGATACATTATGATAACTGTAATCCCTAGTCCTAGCATAAAATCCGGCTCAGGTAATACGGTAAGAATAACAAAACGTCCTAAAGTAGGCTCGATAAATACAATCCCAGTTGCAATCATGGCTCTAGCATGAATTTGCATATTACGTTTGTTCACTATTGCGATAGTAAACATGGTGCCAATAATTACTAAATCTTTTAATTGTAGCCACAAACTTGCACCTAATCCTTCGGTCACTTGACCTCCTAGATTTGAATGTTTCAATAAAATTACTGAAACGAAGAATAAGGGTAAAATCATAAAACTCAATTTTCCGATTTTCCTGTGGATAGAGAATTTCTTTTTCTTTATAAGGATGGGTTGCAAGATCAATAGCGCAATCCACATTGATGCCATTGCAAAATGAAAATGAAAATAGGAATTGAAGTTGGCTGTGCCATCAAAGAATTTTGAAAAGTAGGTGGGCCAAAAACCTAAAAATGCTAGAACGATTAATCCTATTGCATAGTACCCAACTTTATCGAACTTAATTCCTTTCGATTTTTTTGTGATAGGTTCTTTCATTTTGGTTGGTTTTAATTTTACAATGTATTCTAAACGGTTTTTATTTTATATGACGCACAACGTGTTTGTGTATGATTTCGTTGCGTTGAAAATTCCAGCGGAATTTTCGACCGTAGAAATCCAGCCGTTTAAAGTTAAACTAATTTTGGGCTTTGCCATATTGTAGCAATGAATTATAGCCATTGTTGTGCTTTCGTTATTTTTTTGAAGAATTTCATAATTTTTCTCTATTTACTTAGCTCTTTATCAATCCGTCTAATGTTTTCGGTTGTTAACCATAATAGACCATTTTTAATCCAACCTTCATCTAAAACATTAAAATAATGGACTTTGCTTATTTTGGCATATGTATCTGAAGATTTTATATATTTAATAAAATCCTCATCGTTTTTTACAAAATCTGGATGCTTTGTTAGTGATGGATGTAAATTGTTACTTTCATCACCATCCAAATTATAAACATCTAGAATCATTATTAAATCGGTGTTATTTCCATTATTATTAAAATGAAGATTATCACCTTTATCATTAATATTATTTCTAGATTGAGTAAAATCCTTTAAAAAAGAAAGAGTACTTTTTAGACTATCCCCTAAAATCTCAAATTTACCAGCAGAAACAGCCTCTTCGAAAACCGAATTTAATAAGGATAGTTTTATTGGGTATGATAGAGTAGAGGCATAGATTCTAACACTATCAATTTCTAATTCTTGAGCTCCAGCCGAATAATTGATAAGCTTATTTACTTGAGAATTATTTTTATGAAGCCCAATTAAATAATTTTCTAATATTCCTTTATTTATTTGAAGTTCTTGTTTTAATGCAAGCAATAGTTTTTGTTTATTGTTTTCTAATTTCCTGTTTTCATTCCAATTATTAATCTGAAGTGCTATCAAAATTCCAATAACAACAAGTATAATCTCTCCAATAGCATATTTAAAATACTTTCCAGTTTTTCCTGTTGAAAGTAAATCTTGTCTAATTTTTCTAAAGAATTTTATCATTGGTTAGCGGTTTGTCATAATGAAGCACAACGTGTTCGTGTATGATTTGTGCGACTTAGAATCCGGAGGATTTTCAGTAGTTGCAAATCAGTTGATTAAAGATATAGATTTAAATTGAAGTAGGAATGAAGCATTAATTATACACGTTGTTGTGTACTGTTTTAATCATATTTAGAAACCTTAATTTGTTTTATATCAATTAGAATATTTGAAAAAGTAGTGTTTTTTTTCAGCGTTTCGTTGAAATAACTTAAAACAATTTTCCGAGTGATTTCCAATCCTAACGAAGCATTTATAGAATAATTGAAACTTTCAGGGTAAATATAAGGATTGTCTGTAACAGAATTATGGCCAAATTCAGGCAGTTCAATCATATAAACACTATTTTTTCTATTATCGATCAAACTGAAATAGTTTTCTTTTGCATATGGCCATGTCCCACTACTGCATAACATGACTACTGGAATGTTTAATAAGCCCTCATATCTCACTTCTCTTGGTGGAATTCCTTCCATGGAAATATATGCTTTTACAGCATTTACTTGATGTGCAAATTTTCCCGCGATTCTACCACCTAAGGAATGACCAAATATGCCAATTTCTTGTAAATTCATTTTGGATTTAAAACGCTGGTTTACATCATTTTGATTGAGTTCATTTAATTTGGCGAGAGTAAAAAGCAAGTCTTGATATCCAATTTCAGTTGGCTTTTCAAAGAAAGCGTCGACCTTTTCATAAGGACCTCCCATCATACCTTGAGGAGTTTTATATTCTTTTGAAGGTTTTACAACAAAGCCATCTTTATAAATTGTATATCCAATTTCTGGCATATCGACTGAAACTACAATGAATCCATGACTTGCAAGTTCTTCGGTAAGTGATGTGTACAAGTAACGTTCTGTTCCTCTGCCGGGAGAAATTAGTATTACGTTGGAATTAGTGATTGATGAATTAAATGAAGGTCGCAAATATGAATTAGAAATAACATGTTTATAATCATTTGATAATGCTGAATATTTTGCTTTTATGGAGTTTTTATCAATTTCAGCAGGATACCAAATTTGGGCAATAATAGTCCGTTTATCATTTTTCTGATTGGTTAAATTGAGAATTCGGGATTCGTCAGTCCATTCATAAATCATAGTACCTACAGAATAAGACCCTGTTGGTTTTAGGATTGTCAGAGAATCAATAATCTTGTTTTGTGCAAAGCAAAAAGTACAAATAAATAATAAAAAATATAAAATCGGTCGTTTATTGGTTAGTGTCATGATAAATACATTTATTCATAAAGACGATAAAAAAATATTGATGTGACAAAAATTGTACACAACGGTCTCGGCTATGATTTCGTTGCGTTGAAAATTCCAGCGGAATTTTCGACCGTAGAAATCCAGACGTTTAAAGTTAAACTAATTTTGGGAATAGGCGAGTAGTAGCAATGAATTATAGCCATTGTTGTGCAACGTTTTTTAAATAAGATTATTAATTTAAATTTACATTATGGAAAAAATTAAAATAGAAAATCATACGAAATTCTCTTTAGAGTTAATCTTTTCAGAAGCTGATAAAATGGCAACGCACATTTTAAATTCAATATCTGAAAATAGAAATAAGTCATTTCTTTTATTTGCTTTTATAACTTCAATCTTTTCATATTCATTTATTAAAATAATAGAATTAGAATTTTATTATATTATTTTATTAGCTGGAAGCATTATTAGCCTTTTGTTTTTAAGAAAGAACCTTTTCCCACAAAAAATCAGTTTCAATGGTGCATTACCTGAAAATATGATTAATTCATATTTCGACAGTTTCAAAGATGAAGAACTTGATAAAGAATATTTAGCTACTCAAATTGAAAGCTATAATAATGCTATGAATAGAAATAGAGAACAAATGTCAAAAATGGTTGATAGATTTAAAAAATCAGCCATTATTTTATTAGTTTCTTTTCTTCTTTTCGGTCTTATCTTTCTTTTCATTTTTATTGAAAGTTTGCCAAGTTGAAGTCGTATTTGGTCTTGATGTTTCCTTTGGTTTTTTTGGTTTTTCTTTATCGCTCATAATTTTTTTTAAATGTTGCACAACACAAGGGTTAAACGTAGTTCTGGTTTGAGAATGAAAAGATAATAAATTCTCCAACAATAATTAGAGAATCGGACTTCCATATAATCTCTAATTATTGGTCGTCAATTAGCCTCGCGGAGCGAGGAGTAAATTGTAGAATTTATTAGATTGGGAATTCGAGGACCAGGGCCAAATTACTTTTAACCGACGATGGCGCACGTTTTGGCTCGAAGCCCGTCAAAGGCGATTGTTTATTGTAAAGTCATTTGTGTAATTTGGTTTAACCCTTGTGATGAGAACACATTTACTTTAAGGACGAGAGTGCGAAAGCACGTAGTAATTAAAGTTCGCCTTTGGCGAATGTGTTCTCATCGTGTTTGTGTATGATTAGTGGCGTGTTTAAGCACCTAATTTAGCAAATAAAAACCGAATAGAAAATCCGCGAGGATTTTCGTAAGTAGGCGAGAATTAGCCATTAATTATACACGGTGTTGTGCTTTCGTTATTTTCTAATTATCATTATGTAATTCGTTGAAAGTAGTTTTTAGCTTCGTTAAGGATTCGATTGATTTCTCATATGCATCTCTATTTTGTCGCAGAGATACACTTCGCGCTAAAACCATATTTTGAAAATAAGTTTCTTTAGCATAACTTTTTGGGTTTGTGTTCATATCCCAAAAACTTACATTAGGTATCAAAAAATTCTCATAATATATTTCTACCCCTTTATTATCTATTAACTCTACAGTTTTTATCTCATTAAATGTTTCATATGATTCAGATATTGAGTTACGTACGTTTAAATCATCAAATAGTTTTAGGTCACCAGAAGACTTCAGATTTTCATAAGTTATCATTATCGGGTGAAAATCATTAGCCATAATTAGTATTTGGGATTTTGATGCCAATTTAGGGTTATCATATTCTTTGTTCACTAATAATCGAATTAAAGTATCCACGTCTTTAATTAATTCACTAGTTTCATTTTCTAAATTATTTAGTTGTTTTATATTTTGATTTACTTCATCATTTAACTGAATAATGTATAAATCGCGTAATTCTAAATTATTTTTGTCTTTTACATTTTCGTTAATTCCTAACGCAATAAGGATTCCAATTATCACGAGAACTATTTCTCCAATTGCATAAATCAAATACTTGCTGAACTTATTTTCAGAGAGTAGTTTTTGTCTAATTTTTCTAAAGAATTTTATCATTGGTTAGCGGTTTGGCATAATGAAGCACAACGTCTCTGGTTATGATTTCGGTGGGGATTGACAGCTTAGCGTTGGCGCGTAATTATCTCGCGTTAGCGAGGGGAAGCGCAGCCCGTTTTTTGGCTGTGCGTGTGTTTCGGAGCGATGGCAAGCTGTGTATCGAAATCAAGTCAGATTAGTTTTAAAGTTAAATATAGTATTTTTTATCAAGCTATGAATTCAGCCCCAATGAATTATAACCAATGTTGTGCTTTCGTTATTTATTATTCAATTTTGAAAAATTCTATTTTTTTTCCTCCGTTATTGACAGTAAAGCTTATTATTTCATTTTCTTTCTTATTGTACATTATTGATAAAAAATAATCCTTCACGAAAAATTTATTCTCACCAGAGGGAATAATTTCATCCTTTCTGTTTTTTCCCTGTATATAAATTTGGTTACCCTCTACTAAAACAGTAAGAACTGTACTAGTTTCAGATTGGTACGTGCCAATATACTTTTCTAGAATTTCAGGTTTTACTGTAATTTCTGTAAAATCAGCATCAGATGGAAACTCTGGTAAGGGCTCAATAAGTGAGTTATTGTTTTTTAATTGTTCAACAATAGATTCCAATAGATTTTGCGTAATTGTTTTGAATGATTTCAATATAGCTAGTGAGTATCGTTTGCTTTCTAGGTCACTCAGTATGATCATTCGCCCTCTATTGGATTTAATAAATTGTAAACTATTATATCTCTTTTCATTAATTAACTCTTCCCTTGATTGATTGTAGAGTTCAGGAAATTCAAACTCTACAGTATGGTCAAAGCTATAATCAATTGCATCTTGATTATATTTAAAAAAGTCTGTGTACTTTTTTAGTTCTTCAAAAACAAAGTCCATTCCTAATTTTAAACTCACAACCGAAGAATTGTAATATTCACTTATCTGTGAGTTTAAATCTTCGTTTTCAGATAATGAGGTTAATCCCAAATTCTTCATTCTATTAAAAGTCAATTCACTAATTTCAAAATCTAGATTTATTGGGTTAATTATCATATTAATACTATCTAGAGGTAAAGCGTCTATATTGTTAGTTCTTAAAGCAGATTCGTGATTTTTAATATTTCTATTTAACCTTCTAATTCTACCATCTAATTCAAAAAAATCACTTTGAACCTCAGTTCTCATTTCGGTTAAGTATTTATAACCCAATTCACTTTTTTCCTTATTTTCTTTAGCGGTGTTGAGTTGCAATGCAATCAAAATTCCAATAACAACAAGGATTATTTCTCCAATTGCATAAATCAAATATTTACTGAATTTGTTTTCAGTGAGTAGTTTTTGTCTAATTTTCCTAAAGAATTTTATCATTGGTTAGCGGTTTCTGATAATGAAGCACAACGGTCTTGTATATGGTTTGTTGCTTGGTTTAACACGTAATTTAGCAAATAAAAACCGAATAGAAAATCTGCGAGGATTTTCGTAAGTAGGCTAGAACTAGCAATAAACTATATACGGTGTTGTGCTTTCGTTATTTTTCTTTTCCTTATTGAATTTTACAAGCAAATTTTATCTCTTTAATAGTTTTTAAGATATTCTTCTAGCTTTGAAATCAGTTTATTAGTTTCACTTAGAGATTCTATTGTGTTTTGAAAGTATAAATCAGTGATATAACGATACATTTTTACAGCTTGTCTAAAATCTCTATTTTGTCTTAAATTTTTATAATCAATGGGTATTTGAAGAACTTTTCTTTCCGAAGAATTATCTAAAAATATTGTATTAAAGTCTTTTTTTTGATGTTCAATTAAATATTCATATTGTTCCTTTTCCACCAATTCAAACTGTCTATAAGTTTGAGGCACGGTTTGAGTAAAGTATATACCTATATCCTTTCTTATTTCTCTATCTTTAATTATATTAAAACCAATGGACTTAAGTGTTTCGTAACCTGTTATTTTGTATTCAATATTTGAAAACGAAAAGATTCGGGAAAAATGAATAGCCATAGAATCGTTGTAAACTGGTTGGTCAATAAAATAATCTTCAACCAACTTCATTGACCTTATATATTCAGGCAATTTTCCGCTATCGTTTTTTGACAGTTCTATAAGTTTGTTTCTACTTTCATTGAGATCAGATATAATCTCTTGTACAATTTCCTTTTCAATTTTTGTTTTACCAACTTCTTCATTCCAATTATTAATTGAAAGGGCAATTAAAATTCCAATTACTACAAGAACTATTTCTCCAATGGCATATTTAAAATACTTTCCTGTTTTATTTTCCATCAGTAGGTTTTGTCTAATTCGTCTAAAAAACTTAATCATAGTACTAATTTATTCGATTAATATAAAACCATCTTCAAATCCTTGGTATTTTTTTATACAAACTCCATCGGAAATTACTTGTACAACATCTTTTTCTCTTATTCGATTTTTAGCTGAATTAACAACTAACTCTCCTGGGGCTAACTTTATTTTGTTTGAACTATAATTACTCCATTTTAATACAACTGGCTTATTAGTAGTATTAAAAAATGGTAAGTGCAATAAATCTCCATAGTTGTTTTTGTTTTCTGGATAGTCACATGTTTTTTCTAAAAACGGAATCATTTTGAATTTGGCAAATAGTTTTATGATATCCTCCTCGATATAATTCTCTCTAATTCTTTTAATTTCTGCTAAAATGGTAAGACTTGCACTTTTAACACTAGTACCTTCTCTTAAGACATTTTTTATTGTAGAGTTATAAGTATTTAAATAGTTTTTAAAAAAAGTATTTTTATGATAAAAATCAACTTCCTGCTCTAAGGCCAAAGTATCAACTTCGTAATATGTTTTTTTACCATACCAAGATTGGTTATCCATAAGGTATTGCAAATATTTAGACACATGTTCGGCATAGGTTTTTTCAGCCAAATAATATCGTCTTTCTATTTTGAGATATTTTTTTAGACTTGGAATTAGAACCTTAAATTTCTCTGGAAAATTCTCTTGATTTTGAATTAGGGCTTTAATATCATCGGAATTAAAATCAAACTTATCATCGCTTATTAAATTTCTTAAATTAACATCATTAATAAAATCGTCTCTAGTAACTTTGTTTAAAAGGGCGTTTTTAATTTTTGATATAGAATTTCTGTATAATGGTATTTCAAAATTTGCTTCTTCGATATTTTCTATAAGTTCGATTTCGAGTCCATCTAGTATTTTGTCAAAATTTGCAGTTTGTAAATTTTCTTCATTCCAATTGTTAATTGATAACGCTATTAAAATTCCAATCACAACAAGGATTATTTCTCCGAAAGCATATTTGAAATACTTCCCAGTTTTGTTTTCCATCAACAAGTTTTGTCTAATTTTTCTAAAGAATTTTATCATTGGTTAGCGGTTTCTGATAATGAAGCACAACGGTCTTGTGTATGAAACGTAGCGTGTAAAAAGACGCTAGTTTTTCGGATAAACACAGAGCCGAATTTTTATGTTTTGTTTTTAATTTTTCTATTCTAAAAGCCAAATTTAAAAATTTGGCGGTTTTGCATATGAGCACAATCCTTTTGGTTTAGCACTTACTAGCTATGTTTTATACACGGTGTTGTGCAAAGTGTTTATTTTTCAATAGTCTGTTTATATTCTGAAAGGAATTTGTCAATGTTAAAGTAATAGTTGTCAACATAATTTCTAAAGGATTTATATTCTTTATCCTCATAATATTCATTAAGAGTTATAATGTGGTAATGAAAAAACATTTGAAGGTCGCTGTAATCAAGAATTTTTTTTGAAACTGCGTAGTATAGGTTTTCGAAAAAGTCAAGAAATCTATCAAGTTGTTCAATAACTTGTATATCTTCATTTTTAAAATCAATCTTTTCTCCTTTTTCAATTGATTTCCTGTATTTCTTTTCTTTTAGACAAACTTCAGCAATTTTGTCAAACTTATGTTGCCATTCAAAAGAAGATATTATTTCATTATTTGAAACAACAAAATCATTATACTTTTCATCGAGAATTTTATATTTAGTCCAGTTAGTTTCATTCCTTTTTGCTTCTACAGAATCCCAATATTTTATAAGTCCAAGGGCACCAATAGAAATCGTAAAAATGTAGAATCCAATTTCAAATCCTATTGATAAGTCATTCAGTTCACTTGATTGAAAGGTATTAATCAGAATGGTAGCAATAGTTATAATACTTCCTCCAGCAAAAAAGAATAAAATTATAGATAGTATGTTCTTTATTTTTTTCATTTCCCACATTTTGCACAACGGTTTTGTGTATGGTTAGTTGCGTGGTTAAGCAACTAATTTAGTAAACAAAAACGAACGCGAGAAAATTCCGAAGGAATTTTCCAAATAAGCAACGACCAAAGCAATTAATTATACACGTTGTTGGCTTTAGTGCTTTTATTACTTTGTTTTCTTTTATCTCTAAAAAACAACCAAACACATAAAATTACAATTATTGCTACATTATAATAAAAACCAGATATGTTAGGTTTTATAAATCCACCAATAAGAAAGTTACCGACAACATGAGCTGAAATTGAAGCAATAAGTCCAAGATTTAAATAAATTAGACCAAATAAGAAACCATAAAAGATAATATAAATAACGTATATAAATGATATTTCTACACCTATGAATGAATTTCCAATATGGATTAAGCCGAAAATCAGAGAAGAAATAATTAACCCTAAATATTTTTTATTCTTTTGGTTAAAGAAATTTAATAATGTACCTCTAAATGTTATTTCCTCAAATATTCCAGCGCCTAGAGCCTTAATAAAATTCTCAATATTAAAAGCCAAAAAAATGTATACAAAATCCCCTGTTCTGATTATGGCGTAAATTCGATATGGTAATTGTATAATCAAGGCAAAGAAAATCCCAATTAGTATAGCCATAAATAAAGAAAAGTTTATTCCAATTAACTTCGGTGGAATTAAATTGATTTTATTAAAATAATATTTACTGATAAAATAGGTTAACGCAATGTATGAGCCGATTGAAATTATTTTGATACTATGTTTTATATAATTTTCTTCTAAATCAAATGTTAAGAACATGAGTATACCAGATAGGAAGAGAAATAATATGGTTATTCCAAATATGCTCAAATAAGGTGATACATTTATATTTTTTATAGACATCGTAATTATTTTTTCAGCATTGAAGCCAACGGTCTCGTATAACCGTCAGTTACGGGTTTTAAATTACTGTTTTTCGATTAAGTACTGACGCTCGCAATTCCGAGTGGATTCGGACGTAGTCGAATCCGCCGTAATTGCGGTTATACATTGTTACAAGCTGGCTTTTCTCCATTTAAACAGCATTACTCTTTTCCTATTTTCAATGTCATTAACTCGTACAGCAGTCACATCTTCAATTCGGTAAATTACTGTTCCTTCGTCTTCTCCCATTTTTCCAACGCAATGCAGAATCAAGTCCGATTCAGATAGTTTGGTAATGAATCCAGAAAAATAATCAGAACCATTAATTTCCAAGCGAGCAATTCGGTCAGTTCCTTCGAGTTGTTTTAATATTCCAGTTTGCCATTCCTCGTCATCGTTTAATTCCAACTCAAATTTTTCGTCTTTATCAAGTTCCGATGAATAGTCAATCAGACATTGCATTGCTTTTGCGTAATCATCGTCAAAGTCAACACTTTTTATGTTTTCGATTCGCTCAATAATTATTCCGTCCGACTTTCCATATTTAGTAAAGTGGTGGATTGTAACTAATTCTTCATTATAATCTTTCACATATCCAGCCCAAAATCCGTCATCGTCATTATATTTCCAAATTCCGATAATTTCTTTGTTCTCTTTTGATTTCTTTAAAATCTCAAATAATATACTTTCGCTCATTGTTTGGTTTAGCTTGCTTGTAACGGTCTCGTATAACCGTCAGTTACGGTATTAAATTTACTGCTTTTCGATTAATCACTGACGCTTGCAATTCCGAGTGGATTCGGACGTAGTCGAATCCGCCGTATTTGCGGTTATACATTGTTGCCTACAGTTTTTTATTTTCATAATCAGAATATATCAGGTCAAGGAACACTTTTCTGTAAAGTATGTCTTGAAATTTTGATTCGGGAATTTCATACAAAGCATTTTTTAGGTATTCACTTTTTAATTTCATTTTACCATATGCTTCATATTGATTATAAGCATAACCAAATTTAAACTGCCAACTTTTTTCGTTAAATAGCTTGAGTCTTTCATAAAGAATACCATAACACGAAATGTATGAGTTTATTGGAAACAATAGACTAGGGTCAAAGCCTAACTCGTCTTCAAATTCAATGAAAAACTCATTAGGTATATCACTTTTTAAAAGGTCAGAATATCCCTTAATGCTAATTTCATTAAGATAACCGTCAAATATTAATTTGTTTTCAAATAAGTTATGAATATTTGCCTTTTTAAAAAGAAGAGTGTCAATTGGTAATGACTTATCAGCCAATTCAGCATATTTATTTTGAGTGCAGTCTTTGAGTTTTTGTTCAAAAAGAATGTCAGCATTGTATTTGCTAGAACCGCATCCAGCAACAAAAATAAATGTCAGTATGAGAGAAATCTTTTTCAAATTGTAGGCAACGTTTCTGTATAACCGTCAGTTACGGTTTTTCTAAGTTACTATTTTTATTGATTTTATAACATTTCAAATTACTGAGTGGATTCGGACGTAGACGAATCCGCCGTAATTGCGGTTATACATTGTCGGCAACTGTATTTTATTTAAACGAACTTCAAATTATACTTCCCGCAAATAGCTTTAACCTTTTCCATGTCAGGTGGTCCTGCAGGTAATTCCGCTAATTCCTTAAACATTCCCTCTAGACCAGCAGGAAAAATACTCAACATAGCTCGGGCTTTTTCTTCTCCAACAACTTTCCATGAATGTGGAACTCCTTTTGGACAGAAAATTAAGTCACCTTCCTGTAATGTGGTGGTTTGATTACCAACATTCATTTCAACTTTTCCTGACAATACTTGAAAAACCTCATCTTCATTTTCATGGACATGAGGTGGAATTCCGACACCTGGCTCATTATTCTGCTCAATTAAGGTGCACTGTCCGTTGGTGTCAGCACCGGTCAATTTGATATTTTGATTATCTCCCAAAACATTCAATTTGTTTCCCTCGTTTTCTTTTACAATTTTGGGTTTTTGTAATTCTGTAATACCGGATTTTAAAGGTTTGTTGTTAACCTCATTCTTTGATTCAGATTTACAAGCATTTATCATAGGAATAAAAGACAATGCTCCAATTCCGATTGCTGACTTTTTTAAGAAATCTTTACGTTCCATATTATTGAGTTTTGATTGGTTAGTCCATATTGTTGCCAACGGTCTCGGCTATGAGTAGTTGCGTGGGTTAGCACTTAACTTTGCAAGTACATACCAAACTGAAAATCCGCGAGGGTTTTCAGAAGTAGGCGAGAACCAGCAATTACTTATAGCCATTGTTGTGGTTTCGTTATTTAATTAATATTATATTCCGATTTCAATAAAGAGATTATCTTTTGTGCTAAAGTTAATTGTTCCTTATATTCATTTAGAGTTTTAGATCGGTATGTTTTTACTCCAGCAATGTAGTTTGAAAACTCATCTATAGATTCATCTTTAATTCTTATGTATCTCGGATTATTTGTTTGATTATCAAATCTAATTTCGCCAAGTGCTTGTACATTAATACCTTTCCATAAAATATCAGCCATTAGCCAAAGCGTTTTATCTTCCGCCTCACTCCAATATCGAACTTGTTCAATGTTCATATTGTAGGCATTCAGTTCATTTGAGATTGATTGGTCGAAATATTTCAATGAGCCAGTCGTAATTATTTGCTGATAAGTTCCATTAGTTGGAAAAAAGGGATTAGACTGACCAACAATATTTACTTTTTCATAAAATCTTTCTTTATCCCAGTCCGTAATTGGTGTTTTTAAGATGTCAAATAACTCATCACATTCCTTAATTTTAAAGGCACTAAAATTTGTTGCATCAGATAAGAATTCGACATCTTTTGTCAAATCTTGAATTAGTGATTTGGCTAAAACTTTAGCAGAAATGTCTTCCTTATTTCCCTCATTCCAATTATTAATTTGAAGTGCAATCAAAATTCCGATAACGACAAGAACTATTTCTCCAATGGCATATTTGAGATACTTTCCAGTGTTGCCCTCTGAAAGTAGATTTTGCCTAATTTTTCTAAAGAATTTTATCATTGGTTATCGGTTTCTGATAATGAACCACAACGGTTTTGGCTATGGTTTCGTTACGGAATGGTACGCGAGTATCATTCCGCCGTAACCATAAATATAGCAAAAAGGCTTGAAATTCCGATTAGGAATTTCAGCCGTAATGAACTATAGCCGTTGTTGTGCACAGGTTTTTATTTTTCCAAATTCCACCAAAAATAGAGGATGTTTTCGTCATCATTACTTGAGATAGCAAAATCACCTTTCCCTTTTGGTATTCCATTTATTGCGTTCCGTAATTCAGTCAGCTTTTTAATTCCAAACTGTATTTCGATTCCGATATCAGATTTTTTAATCAACCAATGATTTTCTGATTCATTTTTTCTGTGGTTAAAAGTCATTTTGGATGTTGTTTTCCATCTCGCCATTCCGTTTTGGTTATTCGGTACGCCAATTTGTAAATCGGTTGGCATTTCTAATCCAAAAGTCTTTTTACTTGCCCATTCACATTCATCCATCAAATCAATCAATTCGGTCAGACTTTCACTTGCAGTTTTATCCAACGTAAAATTCCACCCAGGATAATTATTTTGATTGTCTTTATAAGTCCAAGCGTAAACTTTTCCGTTTACTTTAAATTTCTCAATTTGGGCTTTCATCCGTGATTTTTTTCAACTTGTGCACAACGTGTTCGTGTATGGCTTGTTGCGTTGGCTAGAACTAAGTTAATAAAGAAAACCGGACCAATAGGAAAATCCGCTAGGATTTTCCGAATACGCACAGAAAGAGCAATTGGCTATACACGTTGTTGTGCTTTCGTTATTTTGATTTTTCCAACAATAGTTTTATATATTCTAAATATTCTTTTAAGTAATCATAGCGTTCCAGCATTTCTTGAGAATAATAGATTCTATAATCTAAAAGATTTTCAAATTCTCTATCGTTAAGTATATCACTGTAATTATGGTTTTTCAATTTTGAACTGCCGATTTTTTCTCTATGGCTAATATCGGTATTGGAAGCAATATTCCTTCCATTTAAGTTTCTGTAATAATAAGGTACTACAAAATTAAGATTGTCGTTATTTGCTATAGTTTCGCGTTGCTCTATCGTTTCATTTATAGTTGCAAGTTTATACAGTGCAACTCTTAAGGAATCGTTCTTTATAGATGCAATTTCGCCATTGTCTTGCGCCTCTGCCAGTGTATTCAAATCAAGACCAAGATGAAAATCAGTTAGTATTATATTAAATTTTGCATCAAGCTCTTTAAAGTCAAATGTTTCTAAAGGCTCTCCAATCATTAACATAAGGCTAGTCATTTTCTCAAGCCGTATTTTTATGTCACCTGCTTTCTTTTCTGTCTGTTGAATATTTTGATTAATCTGGTTTTGCAGACGAGTTTTTAAATTTTCTGATTTAAATTGTTGTTTATTATCTTCATTCCAATTATTAATCGATAACGCAATTAGAATACCAATCACTACAAGAACAATTTCTCCAAGAGCATATTTTAAATATTTTCCCGTTTTTCCTTTTGAGAGTAAATCTTGTCTAATTTTTCTAAAGAATTTTATCATTGGTTAGCGGTTGGTTATAATGAAGCACAACGGTCTCGGCTATGAGTAGTTGCGTGGGTTAGCACTTAACTTTGCAAGTACACACCAAGTTGGAAATTCCGCAGGAATTTCCAAAGTAGGCGAGAACAAGCAATTACATATAGCCATTGTTGTGCTTTCGTTATTTTATTTTTTTACTCAGTTTTCACTAATTCAGTGCTGTTCAATTTATCCAATAACTCAATTGTGAGTATAAGTATTTCATCATAGATTCTATAACCATTATACTGATATAAGTATAACTTTTTATAGCCCCTAAAAAATAATTTGTTTTGGAATATATTTTTTAAATCTGATTTAAACGGAACCATATCCAAGTTTTTAGGTACTATAAATAAACCAGTCTCATCCCATCTATCCAAATCTTCTTTTGTGGCTTCGTCAAACCTTTTTATATAATATTCTTTTGGTTGAACAGTATTTGGCATTATTTCATCAATTAGTTCAACGCCTTTTCTAAAATAACTTTCTTCGTGTCTTTTAATATCTTTCAGCTTACTTTCTACTTTTTCAACATAAGATACGATGTCATTTTTAAACTCGGATGAGCTAATCAAATCTATATTTCCTGAACTTATAAGAGATTTTGTTGTACCTAATATAGGACTATACATTTTGGTGCTTCCAGCTAATTGGAAATAATTTACAATGGAATCATTTGGGGTTTCAGTTTTCCAAAAGGACTGAAGTATTATAGTACTTGCTCTTGCTCTATCTAAATGATACTCTTTTATTTCTCCTAACTCAATTTTCGATTTTTCTAAATCACTTTTAAGTTGAACTAATAATATCTTTTCTGATTTTCTTTTATTTCTATCACTATTCCATTCGTTAACTTGCAATGCAATTAAAATTCCGATAACGACAAGAATGATTTCTCCAATTGCATAAATCAAATACTTGCTGAATTTATTTTCAGAGAGTAGTTTTTGTCTAATTTTTCTAAAGAACTTTATCATTGGTTAGCGGTTGGTTATAATGAAGCACAACGGTCTCGGCTATGATTTCGTTGCGTTGAAAATTCCAGTGGAATTTTCGACCGTAGAAATCCAGCCGATTAAA